>NZCB01000001.1 GCA_002688165.1 Candidatus Pacearchaeota archaeon
AAACAAGCTACGAATGTTTTAGACCCAATAAATGTGGATACGACTTGGACCGCCGGTATTACCGCGGCGGCTGGCACCGGTCTTGCCCAGTCCTTATTCGTCTACCTTTTTACAGTAGACAAAAGATTCTCATAGAGAATCACTCTGGTTTATTCTATCACACTTTCGTGCATTGTAAAATTTCCTCAGCTGCTGCACCCCGTAGGACTAGGAATAGTGTCTAAGATTCCTTCTTAGGGCCTCTCCGCTAAGAGCCCTTACTGATCATCGCCTTGTTAGTCTATTACACCAACAACAAGCTAATCAGCCGCAGCCCCATCCTAAAGCTCGAGTTTCAGAAACACATCATTACAGAAATTGTTTCCTATCAAGGTTTACCCTCAGTTTCCCGAGGTTATCCTTGACTTTAGGGTAGGTTAGCTACGTGTTACTAAGCAGTTCGCCAATATTGCTATTAAACTTGCATGCCTAANTATAAACCAGATAGCCGTATCCGCCAGCAGGATAAACTGGATTTGTGTGCTGAATAAACTTTGTTAAACAAAGTTTACCATAGAAAATTAATTCTAAAAATTATGATTGTTTTTGATATTAGGATGATTATTTCTTAATAAATTAAACTCATAGATTTCAACGATTCTCTCCAATAACTGCTATATAAACTTTTGAAGTTTTCACCTACGATTCTATTAAAAGAATTGTAGGTTCAGAGAATTTTGATAAATCAAAATTGCCTGAGAAACTTAAATTGTTGACAAATAATTAAATTAAATGTCGACGGTTACAAACATGGTTGACTACTACATCCTACCAAAACTCTGTTGAGGTAATCATCCTAGTTAATATCATTAACATTTTATGANATTTGATGATGAATAAGGTATATAAATGTTTCGTTGATATGAAAGGTGGTTATCGACGGGAAATAATATCTACTAAAATTTTAAACATTAATAAATAAAATATTCTCTCAACCAACAACTTTATAAACAATCTCATACAAAAAATTCTATGGCAACAGAAAAATCTTTAGCTCAAGAGCTAAAAGAAAAGATGAATGAACCTTCTGTAGAAGCTAAACCAGATTCTGAAAATCTAACTGAGGGTGAAGAAGAGAAAATAGAAGAAGCATCTTCTAAAATATCAAATAAAGATATCGAGGAAGAAAAAAAATCTATTTCAAGTAAAGAAGAAACTCTTATTCCATTAGAAGATTACATTAAATGCGCAGTTCATCTGGGAACAAAAGTTATAACACCTCATATGAAAAAGTTTGTCTATAAAAGAAGAGCAGACGGTTTAGCAGTTATCAACACAATTCTTATTGATAAACAATTAAGAGAATCAATTGCTTTCATAAACAAATATGAACCAGCAACTATTTACTTATGTTGCAAAAGAGAAGCAGGATGGGAAGCAGCTAGAAAATTNGAAGAATTAACTGGAATTAGAGTTTTCACTAAAAAATATTCTCCAGGCATTACAACAAATTTAGAATTAGAAGATTTCTTCGAAGCCGAATTAACAATCATCTGCGATCCTTGGATAGATAAGAATGCTTTAAATGATACAATAAAATTAAAGAAACCAATCATCTCTCTATGCGATACAAATAACTATACTCAAAATATAACTAACATAATTCCATGTAATAATAAGTCTGCAAAATCTATTGGATGTATTCTTTATATTCTAGCAAGAGAATATAATAAGGCAAAAGGAAAAGAATTTACTGCCAAGTTAGAAGATTTCACTGGGCCTTTAGAATAAGCTCTAATTCTTAAAATAGAAAGTTTTAAAAACAATTATGAAATATCAAATTTATGGAAGAATTAACAGGAAGATTTAGAGAAGATGATAAAGAATTTGATATTGATTTTCCAGAATTTGATCCAAAAAGATTTTACCAGTCAGCAGAACCTAGTTACTCAGAAGATTTGATAGAAATTTACCAATTCTTTCAATCTGAGTTTGGATTGCCTAGAAGAGTTTTTTATCCTTGTTGTGATAGAGATGCTTCTCCAACAAGAGCATTTCCTAAATCAGAAGTCATTCAACTAGATATTAGCGAAGATGCAGTTGACCTTCTAAAAAGGCATGGAATAGAGGCTTTGTCAGGAGATGTTAGAAAATATCGTCCAGAAGAAAAATTTGATTTATTGATTTTATTAAATCCTTGTATAAAAACAAGAAATGCTACACATACTATTAAGAGGGGAGGACATATAATCGCTAATGACTATCATGGCAACACCACTCAAATGTTAAGGAATCCTTTTAAATATAAATTTCATGGGACAATTCATCACGGAAAGAAACCAATGAAGATGCTAGATACTAAATATTCAAAAAGATTGTTAAATGAAACAAATCCATTTTTTAATCTATACTCTGTTTTCACAAAAAGATTTTAGAATCTTTTAATCTCCATCCTATCACCCTCTCCCAACCCAATTCTCTCACTTACTCCAAAATTAACCTCTAAAACATATTGACTTTTTTCCGAGGAAGGACCATACAACTCACATTCCTCCGTAACACACGGAACAGCATTAGCAACATGAATAACTTTCAAATCACTATCTAACCAAATAATATCTAAAGGAATCAATGTATTTTTCATCCAAAACTTACTTTTAATTTCCTCATCATNAACAAACAACATCCCACAATCAGAACAAAGTTCTTCACGAAACATTAATCCTCTTTCACGTTTTTCATCAGTATCTGCTATCTCAACTTGAAAACAATTCTCCTCAAAACAAACCTCTTTTATTTCAAGATCTCTCAATTGATTATTAGTCTTATCACGATTAGTAAGAATTATAGATATCAAAACCAAGATAACTATTCCAATAACAACCCAATATTTCTTATTCATTTTTTTCTACTCAACTTCTTTTCTATCTTCATCAATCTTTTCAACTTACTTCTTCTAACCTTTCCATAAATTCCCGTCTTAATATAATCTACTCCAAAACCAACCCCTAAATCTGCAATAGTATTATCCATCGACTCNCCACTTCTATGAGATATTATNGTCTTAACATTATGTTCCTTAGCAATATCAATCACCTCTTTAACTTTCAACAAACTACCAATCTGATTTGGCTTAACAATGATAGCATTAATACTTTTATTTTTAATAGCCTTTAACAACCTTTTAGGATTTGTAGTAGTAAGATCATCTCCAACAATCAAAGATTTACTAGGTATTTTTTTAACCTTTTTCAACAATTCCTTAAAACCCTTAAAATCATTTTCCTCTAATCCATCTTCCACATAAAATAAATCATATCTTTCTATTAAACTAGCAACATATTCAACTTGCTGATCATCATTTAAAATCATTCCAGGATTAGTATATCTATAGGTTTTATTAAAAAAACTATTAGCAGCTATATCCAATCCAACCTCAACCTTTACACCCCTCTTTCTCATTACATTTCTAACTAACCTCATAGCTTCCAAAACTTCTTCATTACTAACATCAGTCTCCCAAGCTCCTTCATCATTTCTCTTTCTAGCATTTATTATTCTTCCAACCATTTTATAGGCAACATCATTTATCTTAACGTTCTCTATAAAACTTTTACTTTTACTAATAAAATGGAACTCTTGAATATCTGGTTTCTTATTTTTTACACCCTTACTATGCAATCCTCCGCCAACCGCATTCCCCACACTACCTATCCTAATTCTTCTTCCACCTAAAAATTCATACAACTCACTTTCATTTTCTGCAGCAAGCGCTTTCAATAAACTAGCTTCTAAAGCAAATAAACTATTGCCTCCAAGTTTAACATAATTTTCAATTTTCTTCAAATCTTTAAACTTTTTAATATTTAATTTATCAACATCCAATCTATTAATATACTTAACCTCATTTTCTAAACTTCTAGAATAACTCTTGACTTCAAACTTTCCAGTTGATTTCCCACTTGGACTAATGGTAANAAATTTACCCTTTTTCGTTTTAACCCAAACCAATANNGTCTNCTCTCTCCGAGAATCCTTAACAATCTTAGCACCTATTTTTATTATGTTCATACTAATCATAACAAACGAGCATTTTTATAAGTTTTCTAAATAAACTAAGAAATATCTATCAAAACAACCTAATAAATAATAAAACTAAACTTCTTTCACCACTTTCTCTTCTTCAACATCACCTTCATCTCCAGGATTAGCAATTTCCATAATCTCTCCATCTTCCATAATCTCTTTCTCTTCAGTTTTCTCTAACTCTTGTTTCTTTTCTTCTAACTTATCTAATTCTTTCTTTTCTTTCTCAGCTTTTAATTCTAATTTCTCTTTAACTTCCTCATCTGACAATTTCTTAATTTCTCTTTCAGACTTCTTTGGTAAAGGTCTCTTTACAGTAATAGGCAAAACTTCTGCATCTAATTCTTTCTCAGCAATTTTTAAAACATCATAATTCAATTCATCAATCTCTTCTTTACTTAATTTTAATAAAACTGGCGCATCCATAGCTAATTGCAAACTTCTAGCACCCAAAATACGAGCAATCTCATATCTTGTATATTTTTCCATTAATTCTTGTTTCATCCTATATTAAATTAAAAATTTACCTTTATAAAACTATTTATTTTAATCCTTCAACTTTCTTATCCAATTCAGGAAAAATCTTATCATAAACTTTCTCAGCCTCTTCAATAACCTGATTCAAATGCTCTATACTCATACTATCTAATCCACCTTTCTGCATACTATTAATTATTTTATCTTTTCCAGGCTTGCTTATTGCAAGAGTTAATCTGGCACTGCTTGCATCCTCTTCATCTCTTGTAGGATCAAACAATAACTGATTTCCAACCTTATAGAAAGTCATCATTAAAGATTCATTTTCAGTCAAAGGTAATCCATTATCAGTTAAATTTCCATACTGAACTCCTTCTTCCTCAGTATATTCAGGAATCTTAGTCATTTTCAAAGCAGCAACTGCTCCAATAGCACTAGCATCCAACAAATTACCATCATCATTTATTGCATAAATATCAACCATTACAGACCAAACAGTTTCTCCTTCCTTAATACACAATTTCTTAAAATCAATATAACCACTCTCCCTAATTCCTCTATCAACTACTCTAGCAATCTCAATAGCATCTATCTTTGGTGGACCTGGCTCATATCTTTCTCCAGCACTAGGATTAATCTCCATTCCAACCATTAAAGTCCCCTCATCTTTATGATCACTATATGGTTCTTGAGTTTGCAATTTAACTCCAACAATAACTTCAGTATTACCCAATTTAACTCGAGCACTTCCTTCAGCTTTATTTGAAACATCAGTCTCAACTACAATTTCTCTATTATCAAATTGAGCTCTGCCATCAACCCGATTACTATCCTTAAGAAGTTCTCTTATTTTCTTTTTAGTTATATTCGGTATATCCATTTTTATTATTTATTTCCCTCATTCACCACTTCACCTTTCAATGCCCTTTTTTGAACATCCAATACTTTTTCACATGCAACAACTGCCGCATCAATAGCTTCTTTAAATCTATGTGTTTGAATCTTTCCATCTAATTGCAAATGAGTACATTCTTTTCCATTACTTGTTAGGGTAAAAGGAATATCTGTAGGACCTTCACCTTCTTCATAATCTTCTTCTTCCTTAGTAATATCTACAACTATTTTATCATCAATCTTCCCAATTGAAATACTTGCAACCATTTCTTTCATATCAATTCCTGCATGAGCTAATGCCATTGCAGCCGCATTAATTCCAGCACATCTTGTACCTGCATCAGCTTGCAATATTAATACTTGAACATCAATAACACTTTGAGGGAATTTCTTTAAATCTACAACTGCAGCCAAAGCATTTTCAGTAATCATTCCAATTTCCTTACTTCTTCTATTCTGACCAGGTCTAGCCCTTTCACTAACTGAGAAAGGCAACATGTGATACTCGCATCTAATTATAGCTCTATCTTGCTTTCTCTTATTAGCTGGATGTAATTCTTTAGGACCATAAACAGTTGCTATCGCAACGGTCTTCCCAGTTGCAAATAAAGCACTTCCATCTGCATTCGGAACAACTCCAACTTCTGCTCTCATCGGACGTATCTCATCCATCTTCCTTCCATCTGATCTTTTTGTATATCCCATTATCCTAAAAACTCCTCCACCTTATTAGTTAACCCTTCACTAGCTGCTTCTTTTTCAATCAATCTTATAGCTTCTTCAGCCTTCCTAGTTCCATCAATATCTCCCTTCAACCAAACATAACCATTTTGACCTACAGTTATTTCAGTAGAAGTTTTATCTTTAATTAAATTTATCATACTTCCCTCTTTACCAATTACTCTTGGAACCTTATGACAATTTATTTTAATTATTCTACCATCTTCCAATTTTCCTAATCCTCTAGATTTCAAACTAAGATCTACACTACCTTGTTTAACACCCCAAACTTTAATATTAAAAACATCTCCAACGCCTGCAAATTCTGCAACATTATTTCTATTAATAAATCTTGGACATTCATTCAATGGCAAAAAAGCTCTCCAAGGCCCTCCAATATCTATTTGCCACCCACTAAAATTAATTTCACTTACTCTTCCAATTACAGTATTTCCTCTCCTAGGTTCATAAACCCCACTAATTGGCAAAATCTTAACAACTCTCCCTCTAACCTCTGCTAATCCGTACCTATTACTAACAACATTGTCTCCATCTTTCTTAGTATAATCTCCTGGCAAATAATCGTCTCCACTAACTATTGTCTCACCAGGAATAACTAATTTTCTTTCAACTTTTATTTCTTCCTGAGAATTATCATTATCCATTTCTTCAGAACCCTTTTCTTGTTCTTCTTTATTCTCTTCAATAATTTTTTCTTCTTCCATTATACATTATATTCTAAGCTAGACTCTAAAGCTCCCACGCAAACTCCCATTACATTTGATAAATTATTTAAATCATCATCATCAGCCTTATATACTCTATCAATCAGCATACTATAGGCACTATTCCAATCGTCCTTAGATAAATATTCATTGAATGTAGTTTGATTCTTAATCCGATCATAAATTTCTTGTCTATGGACAGGAATTTCCTTGGGAGCCTCTATGCCCAATCTAACTTTATCTCCCCTAATATCTACAATAGTAAGAACTACATCATCTCCAATCATTATTCTTTGATCTTTTTCTCTTGATAATACTAACATCTTATTCATTTATCTCTTCAGTAATAGCACTTCCATGTGTTACACTATTTAATTTATCATAAAATTCCATTTGAATCCCAACAGGGATATTTAAAGTTATCTGCAAATCACCATTACTAAGCCATTCTTCCTTTTCTTTATATTCTGTCAACAACCCATAGGCTTTCCCAGTGTGCATTGCAGGCACTATAACTTTCAATTTTTTAGTTTCAATCTTTATCGGAATTACTTGCTTTAAACTATCAACAATTCTAGTAATCTGATTTTCAACATTTTTATTTTCTATTTTAACTCCCGCATCTTTCAAAGCATTTTGTAATGTATCTGGAGTAAAAGGCCTCCCTGTTTGCCCATCTATAGCATTCCTAACTAAAAAATCAACAACTTGTTTTCTTCTAGCCTCTAAAGCCTCATCTCTAAATTCTTGACTAACTTCGATAATACCTTTTTTAACAATTTGCTCAACAACCTTCTCAAATTCAGATGTTCCAAATGCTTGCTCTAGTTCTGCAGATCCAGCTTTCATACCTTTTCCCAAATTTGTATAAACTGCATTATCACGAATTACGTCACCTATAGAAACATCATTTCCTTTACGTAATTTCATTGCATTATCCAAATCAACCATTGTCTCAAAGAATAACTTACCGCTTCTAAGTTTTGCTATTGTATCCGTCATTTTCTACTCTTCTTAGAAAATGGAGGCCCTAAAATTTCTAATTTTTTGACGCCCATTATTCTAAATTCTTAATTTGCTCAATACTAAGTTTTTTCAACTTCTTATCTTCAGTCTTAATCACACCTACATTAAACCTATTAATATCAAATTTATCTCCTAAAACATCCTTAAAAATTTTCAATGCTAATCTTGCAGCTTCATCACTTTTAATATCTTTCCTATATTCTTTCCTCAAGATTTCTTTGATCTTATCATCATTCTGACCAATTGCAATTGCATTATATTCATAATAATTTCCAGTTATCTCACTAGTATACAATTTAGGCTTACCTTCACTAACTCCTCCAATTAACAATGAAACTCCAAAAGGCCTTATTCCAGGATGTTGAGTATATTGTTGCATTATATCAGAAACCTCTCTAATAATTGTCTCAACATCAACGGGACTATCATATGTAACTCTATGTTGCTGAGCATTTGTCCTAACATGATTAACTAAAAGTCTAGCATCACTCAAAATACCAGCAGCACTAGTCATTATATGTTCATCAATCTCATAAATTTTATCAGCACTTTCACTTATTATCAAACTATCTTTCTCACCCTTATCACTTACAATAACAACCCCATCTTCACACTTTATTCCAATACTTGCAGTACCCAATCTGACAGTTTTTTCTGCATATTCTACCTGTAAAATATGCCCATCTGGAGAGAACATAGTCGCACTCCTATCATAACCCATTACCTGATGTTGCATATCTGGAATCTCCATATTATTTGTAATTTTCTATTATTTATTAACTTATCCATGCCAAAAACAATAATCAAGAATCCGTTTTTGGATATAGATACATACACTCTTATCAACATTCATAGAAATCTTCCATATATAAACATTACTATCTTACTTAACATTCTTAACACTGCCACTAATCTTCACAATATTCAAATCTTTTTTACTCATTAAGAAACTTGTTCTAATTTTATCCACAACATCTCTATTAACTGCAATTATCACACTAGCCTTATTTATCTTAACAAAACTGATTCCCGATTCAGCATATCCTAAAACTCCTATAAATTCTAGTATAACTTTCTCAATATTATTCTTACCAACATCTCTGCCTTTAACCAAAAGGTATCTTTTTCTTTCTCTATGTGATGGTTTTAATGGCTTCATTCTTTCTCCAATTCCTTAATTTCCTCAGCAATTTCTTTTTCATGCCTATAATCTCTATAAAACAGTATTGCAATAATTCCTAACAGGAATACTACAAATATATCAACTCTATTTTTATATTTTTGCAATTTGCTTAAATTAAAACTCTCTCCTTCAACAGCCAGTCCAGTTATACCACTCGGTCTAGAATCATCCGTTTGAAAGTTTTCTTCAATATTTTGTTCTTCAACAATTTGCTCAACTGGCTCACTAATTATGCTTGGAGTTATAGTTGAACTACTAGAACCACCTCCACCTGAACCTCCGCCCCCACCTCCAGAACCCCCAGAACCACTTTCTTCAACAGCATTAATACTAAAACCTCTAGTTTCAGAATTATTGATATTTCCTGCAAGATCTATACAATTAATTTTCCAAGAATAATCTCCGGGTACAAAATTATCTGTAAAACTATCATTTAAAACATTATTCTTAGTTTCTTGAATTTCATCATTAATAATAAGGCTACAACTACTTATCTCACTAACATTGAAACTAAAAGATAATTCCAAATTATTTGATTCATAACTATTATCATTAATAGGATTAAATAAATTAACAACTGGCAAATTAATATCATAATTTATAATGTTACTAGCAACACTAATATTATCATTAGCTTCACATGTCCAATTATAAACTCCTTCATTTGAAAAATTATAATTAAAAACACTACTATTTACAATGCCACTAAGATTAACGGTCTGACTATATTTTATTTCACTAGAATTTGAAATTTTAAAAGTTAAATTATTAAGTTCTTCTCCAAAATTAGCATTAACAGAACAATTAAAAATACTCATGTTAGAATTTGTATAAGTATTATTCACAGGATTATTTAATGTAACATATCCATTTAGTGTAGAAATAGAAAAATTACTATCTGCATATGCNTTATTTCCATTAACATCTTCAAACAAACAATTCCAATCATAAATATCTCTTCCCAACGTAGTTTCAAAACTACTTTCATTAAATTCTCCAGAAAGACTTTTACTCATATTATAAAATAAACTTTTATTGGAATCCCAAATCTCTAATTTAATATTTGAAAGCTGCCAATCACTACCATTACAAATAAATGTATGATTTAATGTTAGATTATTATGTCCATCTGCAGGACTATTTAAATTAACAATAGGGTTTATGTCTTCTAATGATAACATTGCTGCATGAATATCAGTCCTATTAATTGAAGTGCCAGAAAAATCAACTGCAGTCCCAGTACTTTTCAAAGCATTCAAAATTTCACTTTGATTCTTATCAAACAAACTTTTAATCAATCCAATAATTCCAGCAACCATTGGGGTTGACATGCTAGTTCCGGATAGGCTTACATAAACATCATCATAAGAAGTACTCAAAATCCCTGTTCCTGGCGCTGCCAAATCCACCCAATTTCCATAATTAGAATAACTAGCAGCACCATTATCCGAATCTATTGCCCCTACACAAATAACTTCCTCATACGCACAAGGATATTGCTGACTCGCCGTTCCAGCATTACCTGAACTAGCAACCAAAATACTTCCGTTCCCATAAGCATAATCAATAGCTGCCTTCATAGTATTACTATTTCCTCCTCCGAAACTCATAGAGATAATTGTAGCATTATTATCTACTGCATAATAAATTGCTGCAGCAACATCATCAATCTCCAGACTGCCAACAGAACCTCCACTAGGATTAATAATATTAAAACCCGATCTAATTGGCATTATGCTGCAATTATAACAACTTCCCAAAATTCCTAAGCCATTATTTCCTACCCCTGCAGCAATTCCTGCAACATGAGTGCCATGCCCATCAAAATCCATGGGATCATTATCTCTAACATCATAGTCTTCCCCATTAACCAAAGTATAACCCTCATTAACATATTTTGTAACATTAATATCAGTAAAGTCATATCCTCTACAATCTCCATTATACCCATTGCTATTATTATCTACACTAGAATCACATCCATCACTTCCATTCCAAATATTATATTCAAGATCTGGATGATTCCAATCAACACCCGTATCTAAAATTGCAATAACAACATCTTTATTCCCAACACTCAAATTCCAAGCTTCTTCTACATTAATATTGGCCGGCCAATAAAGCGAACTATAATCTGAATCATCTGGAACAATATTATTAGTTAAAATAAAATTAGGCTCTGCATATTCTACATAATCCATATCTTCATAATCTTCAACAATATCTAAAACATCTAAACTATCATCAAACTTCAAATTATATAACTCTAAGTCCTCAAATATCTTTTTCTCACTAATCGGCTCTTCTACATTATCATAGACCTTCAATTTATTATCCACAATAACTTTATTTCCAAAACCAACAACTCCTTCCTTATACTTGACAATAACCTCTCCAGGCACATATTCTTGACCTGCTATACAATTAATTAATAAAATTACAAATAGGAATACAAATACATCTTTTTTCATATAATTAAATAGAAACCACGTATAAAAACTTACTTGAGACCATTTATCTCAGCCTTGCACTTCCCATCAATGCACAAACAACTTCCCTGCCCACAATCTAATGTACCAGGTCTACATTCGGTAGTACAAAAAATATCCTTATCAAGACTATTATCATATTCTGAAACTAAAACACAACTATTTGGATGACATCCTGGAACAGGAACACAATCAGCATCACTTACACATCCATTTCCAATATCCTCTTTATCCATACTATTCCCATACCAAATAATCCCTCCAAGAACAACTACTAAAATAGTTATTCCAACCAATAACCTATTATTTCCACGAAGTTTCATGACATTATGAATTAATTATTATATAAAAAACTACCTCTTTAATACAATAAGACTTATAACTAAAACTAAACAAATATTTTAATGGTAGAATTAGGAGCATTTGGTTTAGGAGGAACAAATGTTTCGGTAGGAATTGTAGATTCTAAAACTGGAGAGGTATCTAATTTTAAGAGAACTACATTAAAGGATTTTTCTGATTATGAAGATTGCATAAATAGATTCATAAAAACAAATATCCCTTCAGGATATCCTTTAGGAGGTTGCATAGCTGGAGCAATTAATGATAATGAATTAATAGCAAATAATATTGCAAATTCTCCATTCTCACAAGGTTTTGATTTTGGAAAACATCTTTCTAGAGATTATAATAGATTTACAATAACTGGGGATGTAAGGGGAGAAGGACAGGCTGCGACACTTTGGTTACCAGAATTTAAAAATAGATTAGTTTTAACATCAACTTTCTCTTCAGGTTATAATGTGGATTTAGTAAAGGATGGAATCCCAATATTGCCGAATCCCATCGAAGCAGGTCATGGGCCTGCACCAAAAATACCTGATGAATTTAAAGGATATCTAGAAATGGAATGTGCATGTTTATCTAGGGAAGGCAAACATGAATCTCACCTTGAGGCCTATGTCTCTGCAAATGCCTCTGCAAATATGGCAAAAAGATTCTTCTTAGAAAATGGATTTGACTCATTTAAGAAAAATAACTTAGTTCTTAATGCACTTGAAAATTATAACTCGAAACAAGAAAATCCAAAATTGCAAATTGAAGATTTAATTAATCCTCCCTATAGAGATTTAGTTTTTCAATA
Source organism: Candidatus Pacearchaeota archaeon (assembly GCA_002688165.1). Classification (GTDB taxonomy): domain Archaea; phylum Nanobdellota; class Nanobdellia; order Pacearchaeales; family GW2011-AR1; genus ARS1285. The sequence continues at coordinate 12,724 of NZCB01000001.1, forward strand.
CATTACTGGAGAAATGGTTTATACAGAACTAAAAAAATTTCCTAACCAAGAACCTCCAAAATCAATAAGATCTGTTCAGGAACATGCAATTACTGAGGCCTTCATAGATATGAGCTCTCATTATAATCCAGATANAATATTGGTTAAAGGAAGTTTAGCAGAAGATGCAGATAATTGGAATATTCTCTTTGAACCCGCAATTAAAAGGGCATATGAAAGAGGACTTAAAAATTATAATGAAAAACTATTAATAACAAGATTAGATAATAATCGTTTAAGTGTGATGGGCGGAGCTGCTGATTGGTTGAGAAAAAATCCTAATTAATTATTTAATCCAAGAATCTTTATAGCATTTCCAGAAAGAATCAGTTCTTCATCTTTTTTCTTCAAATTAGACTCTCTTATCTTAAGTAAAGCAACTCCTTGACTATCATAGGGGGTATCGCTAGCAAAGATCATCCTTTCAAATCCTTTCTCATAAAATGCTTGATTAATCCTTAATGTTCTAGCCTGTATAGATGTATCTGTATAAAGATTTGGAAGTTTAACTGCGTCATTAATTAAATCAATATCATTTCCAAAGAAATGAGCCATAATAATGTTGAGGTCTGGAAATTTCAAAGCCAAATTAATAATTCTTTTAGGATGCGCATAATCAACAGCTTCTGCACAATGAATTAAAACTGGCAATTTTCTTTTTTCACATATTTCATATATCCAAAAAAAATCTTCGCTGTCTACTTCAAATCTTTGTCCACTAGGATGTAATTTCAATCCCCTAAAACCTTTATCAAACAATTCTTGTAATTCTTCTTCATTAGTATCTTTGGGATTAATTCTTAAAAAAGGGATTATCCAATTATTTTTTTTACTCTCTTCTAGAATCTGTAATGAACCCTTTACCATTTCTTCATGAGATCCACTAAATGGAAAAATAACACTTCTATCAATTCCCCATTTATCCATAGAATTTTTCAAACTAGGGATATCTAATGATCCTCCATCAGGATCTTTACCTATGTGACAATGAAAATCTATAATCATTTTTTAGGCCTCCAGTCTTTTATTCTCTGTATTAAGAATTCAACACCTTTCTTATTCCCATTAACTCTATCTGCTTCATAAAGGTTTCCAGGACTAGAAAAATTAACTTCTCCAAAATATCTTCCTGAATTAGAACCTATAATGTCTATTCCTACCCAAGTCCCTCTAGTTTCTTCTAAGAAAGGCTTTACCTGATCTATAATCTCATAATCTCTCTCTATTAATTCTATTTTATCAGAACTAGCTCCGGAACTAATATTTCCCTTAAAACTACCTTCCTTTGGCAATCTAACAATTGCAGAAGCAGGTTCATAAAAGACGGTATTCACCCTCGTATCCCCATATTTTTCAATACCATCAAGAAATCTTTGCAATACAATTTGATTGGTGCCATTACTAGTTAAACCCATAGCTATATCTTCTAAACCTGCCTTTTTTTCAGAACCAATATGTATTTCACTATCTTTTACAGAACCTTTAACCCTTGATAGCTTATATATCCCTCTCCCACCATTCCCATCAAGAGGTTTAGAAACTAGATCATATCCTTCTCCCCGGATATCTTGCATAAATTGCGCAAGTTGAGATGGATCATCGCTAATTAAAGTTTCAGGAATTATATCTGAATCAATAAATCTTTCTAAATATCTTTTATCAGAATATTCTAATTTAGATAATGGGGGATTGATGAATAGTCTACTACCATCATCATATTTAGCAACATCCTCTAAAAATTTAGTTTTCAAAGGAATATCAAATCTACATAAAACAACATCATAATCTTTAGCTAATTCAGGGTTTGCATCTCCACTTACTTGGATAGATAATTCTTGCGAATGATTCTCTAGTATCTCTCTAACTAGGTAATCTGTAGAGTCATCTACATTACCAATCAAATCACTATCCATGTATGCTAATAAATTTTTCATTTTAAGAACCCTAATTTAAACTAGCTTCATAACTATCAGCAATATAATTTCTTAGCTGCTTAGCTCCATCTCCGTCTATTTTATGATTTAATTCAATACCTCTTCTTTTAGCCTCATTAACTATATCATCTGCAAAACTTCTTCTATCTTGGATCATTTGTACAAAAGGAGTTAGATATTTAGGATTCTCTAGACCTCTAGATCCAGTCTCTAAGATGTTAGCTAAGTAAGATGTTAATTCGGGGTTTTCTAGTCCCATTTCCACACCAGATTTCTCAAATTCTTTTAATCTATTATATGAGGGAATAACAATTTTTCCAGAAGATACTTTAAATAAATTTGAAGGACTATGAGTATCATATTCATCTATAATTACTTCAGGGTTTTCAGCCAAGATATATTCTGTAACTCCCTTATATAATGATGACAAAGCCATAACATTTTCAGGTTTATTAGAATCGCTAGCCCTTGATTCAATGGTGTTAAAATCAGTAAGTCTTAATGGGCCCCAAACACAATTAAGTTCAGTTAATCCTTCAGNGTCCAATTCCTTATCCTCTAATCTTTTTTTGAATTGCTTATAAGCATCTCTTTGTTTTTCAAATGCTGCATTCAAGGAAACCGGATAATCCCACAATTGGCCTTGTAGTGGAAAATCTTCGAAAACCTTATTCCTATAAATTTCAACTCTATAGTCTTTTCTAGAATTTTCTCCATGAAAGAATGGACTAGAAGACATCAAACTAAAGACAGGATCCATAGCCTGCATTAAAATAAATTGCTTATAACCTAATTCATCTCCCTCTAATCTATCAACATGAATATGGGTTCCAGTTAAATGATGTTCCAAATCTCTAAGATCTTCACCAAGAATTATTCTCTTTCTTAATCCTCTAGCCCTGTCATAATCTCTAGTTTCAATAGGAGATTCATTATGCAAACTAGATGTAGGAATTATACGAAGATTAAGATCATCAGTAATACCTTTTAACATTTTAAGTCTATTATTAAGATCTTCATATGCAATATCCAGATCACTATATGGAGGAGTTACTAATTCAAACATCGATTTAGACAATTCAGGAATGATGCTCCCATCATTATATTCATGATTTACAACATCATCAATTCTATTAGCAATAGTCCCATTTCCATCAATAAGATGCCCCTCTAATTCAATTCCCACCTTAATATTTCCAAATTCATCATTTAATACCATTTTACGCAGCTTGCTCCATTAATTTTGTTAATAATTTCCTTCCAGTATTTCTGCAGGGAATATGATCTACATCCCCACTTAAACCTTTAATAATATCTTTATGCCCTACAACCACTCTATCTACATATTCAGAAAGTTTAGGATCATTACTGGTGGTAAAGAATATATCATAATCTCCTTTAATTGCTAAACCTTTGCCAACCCTATATGCAGGACTAGTTCCATCACAACTAAGAGGATTATCTGGTGTATAGATTAATAAAGCCTTTGAGCTATTCTCTAGGTCTTCAATATCCCCCATAGAAATCCCATAGTGATTTCCATCATATACTGTCCTAAATAATCCCATCATCTACTCTTCACCTCAATATTTAATTCAAATCCATTCTTCAAACTTTCAATAAAATTTCTAATACCATTAACATTTTTAATATCTACAAATTTATTAACATCAAAAAAATGTCTATTATCATTTTCATAAGTCTTTAAATCAAGATTAAATCTATTGCTAGTAGAACTAAATAAATTGATAACTACATCTGCCCTTTCAACAACCCCTGCATTATGATTAGTTGTTATAGCAACATTAAAGTTAGGGTCTTTAGCTAAATTAAGTGCTAAAAACATATTAAAATTATTATTAGCTCCAAGATCCTCTCTATCTATAAAAACTAAAATATTAGTTTTGTCTCTATAAAGATCAAATAATGCACTTGCATCTTCAGGAATCAATGCAAGATCTGCATTGTAGCTATTCCATCTACTTATTATGAAGTTTCCGTTATTCATTTTATTTTCCCCAAAATTTATACATAGAAATTTAAATTATTCAAATTTCTAACCAAAAAACCTATTATTTTTCGGATATTTGTATCTATTTGTTAATAACAACAATGAAATAAACTACTTAAAAAAATGGGTTATGTTTTTTGTAAATATAGAAAGATTTATAAACAATAAGGCATTTTCTACAAAAAATGAAGACTAAAATTAAAAAACTAGTACTTGAATACTCGAGAAACTCGAGAATTACTACAAAAGAATTAGGCCGTGCCATAGGCACTAGCCAACAATCAGCGTCGTACTTGCTAAATAGCCTAAAAAAGAAGAAATTTATAACAAAAAATGTAACTGTTATCGACGCTGTTAAGCTTGGTTACATAAATGTCATAGTTGGATTTAATTTCCTAGATCCTTCAAACAAAAAAGATATTTTAGAGGAATTATTAGAAATCCCTTCGATAACCACCATAGAAGAGGGAAAAGAGGGAATCGATTTATTAGTAGAATATACCACTCAAAATCTATCAGCTTTCAATAAGATACATACAGAAATAATTTACAAATTTTTCAGAAAATTAAGAACTCAGTTTATATATCCATTAATTGTAGCTCATGAATATCCTAGAAACTATTTATCTAGAAGATTTTATGATTCTGATAGGATTTTATTCGGAGATAGAATTCTAAGAGAACTATCCAAAAATGAAAAACGAGTATTAGATGAATTAACTAAAGATCCTGATAAAAAATTAATTGAAATCTCAGATTCACTAGGCATGCCTATTAAAACTGTAGTCAGTATAAAAAAAGGACTTGAAAGAAAATATATTATCAGAGGTTATTCAACAACATTAAATCATAATAAATTAGAAATAAATAGGCAGATAATTTTTTTAAGATTCTCAAGTGAGGGTATAAGAGAAATAGATAAATTTTCTCAATATGCTAAAAACAATAGGAATATAATAAAATTCATTAAAATTATAGGAGAATATCAAATAGCAATATATGTGGAATCTTTAAAAGAAATAGAAATAATAAAAGACATAAGATCTAATTTCCAAATTGAAAATTATCTAATCGTAAAGAATGAGAAAATACACAAGAAAACATATTTACCTTTAGAATAGGACATTTTTATAGAATAACTATATAAACCATTCACACCTTTCAATAAAAATGAGGAATAAATTATGATAAGAGTAATACCTATAGGAGGATTTAATGAAGTTGGAAAGAACATGACTGCAATAGATCTTGGAGAAGACGTCATTATTTTAGACGGTGGTTTTCATTTACCAGCAATTGTAGCATTACAGGAATCTGAGAGAGTTTATTCTGAGAAAAAATTCAGGTCAATTGGAGCAATACCTGATGATTTAATTTTAGACAAATTAGGATTAAGAGAGAAGGTACGTGCCATAATTCCTAGCCATGCTCATCTAGATCATATAGGAGCACTTCCTTATATTGCAAATAGATATAATGCCGACATAATTGCAACACCATTTACAATAGAGGTTCTAAAATCTCTCTTAAGGGATGAAAAAATTCAAACAAGGAATAAATTAATCTCTATTCAACCTAATGGACACCACTATGTTCAGGGAAAAAACAGAAAATATAAGGTTGAATTCATAAACATAACTCATTCAACAATACATTCTGCATTGTTAGCAATTCATACTCCTGACGGAGTAATTCTTTATTCAAATGACTTCAAATTAGATGATAATCCTATTTTAGGGCAAAAGCCAAATTATGAAAAAATGAAAGAGATAGCAAAATTAGGTGTTAAGGTTCTTATTTGTGATTCATTATATTCTGGAGATAATAGAAAAACCGCAAGTGAAAAAGTCGCAAGAACCATGCTAGAAGACGTACTTTTATCTACTGACAGTAGAAACCAAGGACTAATTGTAACAACTTTCTCATCCCACATTGCCAGATTAAAATCAATAACGGATTTCGGAAAAAAATTAAATCGGAAAATAGTCTTCATGGGGCGTAGTCTAGCTAAATATACAAATGCAGCTTCAAAGGTAAATAGCTGCCCATTCAGAAAAGATGTTGAGATAGCTACATTTAGACATCAACTAGAAAAAAAATTAAAACAAATAGCTCAAAACAGGTCAGAATATATGATTGTATGCACTGGCCATCAAGGTGAACCTGGGAGCATCTTAGACAGGATAGCTAGAAATAAACTACACTATCAATTAAATAAAAATGATCATCTTGTATTCTCATCCTCTGTAATTCCTACCGAGATTACAATAGAAAATAGGAATGCGTTAGATTCTAGACTAAAGAAACGAGGAGCAAGAATGTTTAATAATATCCACGTATCAGGTCATGCGGGAAGGGAAGATTTAAGAGATTTTATTAATTTACTAAATCCCGAACATATAATCCCTGCCCATGGCCCTCATGAAAAAACCNAACCNCTTATTGAGTTGGGAAAAGAGATTGGTTACAAACCCAAATTTTTACATCTAACTAGCAATCATGCACAACTAAAGTTCTAACCAAATAAAACTGCTAGNATAAAACAACAACTAACNAAAGAATAATCAAAAAATCTTTCTTGCCTTCTACTAATCATATTTCCACTAAATCTATAAATCGCATATTGTAAGAAACTTATATCTTTNGGAATTCCTCCTAATTTTTTCTGAAATTTACTGAGTATGCATCCTCCAAAAATAATGATATGGATTCTATGAATTAAGATTGCCCAATAAACTGTAACCATTGAGACAAATAATCCTAATAATGTTCCTGCCAAGATAACTACTGTATGCAACCAAAAAAGAAACTCATTAATTTTTTTTTTAATCATTTTAATTCTGCATAACTAAATAAAACACTAAAAGGTCTGCACCATATCAATACCTTATTATATTTCTCAGTATCAACACCTTCCGGAACTTCATAATTTATATTCCCTTTTGTAGCTTTAATAGGCCCAAGATCAACAAAATCACCATCACCCAAATCAGAAGATAAATAGATATACAATGCAGGACCATTAAGGGTATCAAAATTCTCAAACCTAACTATCTTTTTACCTTCATTCTCTATCAACAATGCTTTACCTTCAACATGATGAGCCTTTTCTCTAAAATCTCCTTCTGCAATTAAATTAGCCTTATTATTTATATTTTCATCCATTTCAACAACCTTATCTTTCATATCTTCCATGGCAGCATCAAATTCATTAGAATTAACTAATGGAGAATCTTCTTCTAGAACAACATTATTATTTGCAGTAAAATATACATAACTACCAATTCCCAATACCAACAAAACTATTATGATCCAAACTTTCATATAACTTCAATATATCCTCAATTTATAAATATTACCTGAAGATTATTTTAAATTATTCCGATACTTATTTAAACATAATTAACTAATTTAAAAAAGAGAAGATGGTTAATGAAGACATAGTTACAGTTCTAAGAAACGCAGTTAATAATGGGGAGTCATTGCAACATGCAATGCAGGTATTAACAAGTTCGGGTTACAATCCTCAACAAGTGCAGGAAGCATCAAGATATGTTCGTGGAGGGACAATGCCCACCTTAGAACCAAAGCCAAACGAACAACTAATAATGGCACAAGATAAAAGATTTCTGGGAAAAAAACAGATACCTCAAACAGATCCTCAAATGCAACAAGCACAAAATCAGCAACAACAAAGATTGCAATCTCAACAATCTTTACAGAATACAATGTCTCAACAACCACCTCAACAACCTTCCTCGCCACAACAACCACCTCAACAACCTTCCTCACCACAACAAATAAGTCCTACAAATAAAAAAGATCTTTATGGAAAAGATCCTATGGGTGCAAATGAACTCAAAGAATTAACACAACCCATGCAACCCAAATCGCCTACAACAAATATGAAACCTACCCCAAATCAAATTCAAAAGAAAGAAATTCAACCATCTAAACAAAATATTAAACTAAAAAAGAAATCTCATAAAAAAGAAATAATTCTATTAATAATATTACTTTTCCTCATTGGAATTTTAGCATCAACTGTTTTCTTCAGAGAAAGTATACTCACTTTTTTATCTGGTTAAGATGATATACGAACCCTCTGAAGATTCTTTTCTTCTGCAAAAAACATTAAAAAAATTTTTAAAAAACAAAAACAAATCTTTAAGTATTTTAGATATGGGTTCTGGTTCAGGAATACAAGCACAAACTTGCATATCACTTGGATTCAAAAAAACTCTCGCAGTAGATAAAAATCCAGAATCAATAAAAATTTTAACCGAAAAAAAAATTAATGCAGTAAGATCAAATCTTTTTAGTAAGATAAAGATAAAGAAATTTAATTTGATAATCTTCAACCCACCTTATCTTCCAGAAGATCCAAGGGAACCAAAAGATAGTCAACTAGTAACTACTGCTGGCAAAGAAGGATATGAAATTATCATCAAATTCTTAAAACAAGCAACATCACAATTAAAATCAGAAGGTAAAATCCTATTATTATTTTCTTCATTATCTCATCCCAAGATTATTTTAAAAAATGCTAAATCACTAGGATATAATTATCAATTAATTTCTAAGGAGAAAATTCCCTTTGAAGAATTATATGTCTATGAATTCTCATTAAAAAATTCATAATTATTTAGCAAAACTTAAATATCCTCAAAGACATAATTAGACTAAGTATTTTAAGGATTATAAAAATGGTGAGTGATAAAATAAAAATCAGGGGTTTTTTTTTAATTTTAATAATCTTATTATTAATTTTAGCAATAACTTTTATCCCCTTAGGAAACTATGTTAAACTTGTAGGAAATGTAATTAGCAATATATTCCAAGATAATAATTGCAGTGAATGGAGTGAATGCCAATATAATTACAATTTGGATTATTTGGAAGAGGATGTTTATTTAACTGGTAACCAGAATAGGACTTGTTTAATTAATGATATGAAAGAGACTGAAACAAGAGAATGTATATCTAAAGAACCAATAAAAACCAAAAAGACGGATAANTATTTAGAGATATATGCTAATGATAGATTAGTAGAGAAACTAGAANTAATTGANGAAGAGGATAAGTTAAATATAGAAATTAAAATTTAATCTTCAAAAAAACTAGAATTNGAATTTACCCAATCCATANCTATNNCATTTCCAGTAATNTCTTTNAAATTATTAAAACTATTAGCTAGCCACCCAGTATAAACTTTCNCTGTAGAGATGATACCATCTATGCTAGTTAGATCTACCTCATTTTGTGTAGTTACCAAATGCATTGTAGAATATAAAAATAATGCTAAAAGCACTAACGAGATTATAAATAATCTATGTTTAATATGGTTTAATTTAATTGCAAATATNCCTATGACAATCAAAATTATTATTACTATCCAACTTATCATTTTTAAATATTAAACTAAAGANGAATAAAGATTTTATAAATGTTATTAATNAAAAAAAATTAANNAAAAAAAATTAAAATTATCTTGCTCTATCAATTATTGCAAGTATTAAACTCATTAATGTTAATACTACAACAACCCATCCAGCAACCATTGTTACAGAAACCGGTATCCATCTTACGCCTAAGACTCCATCTACCATTCCAAATCCTACAGCCAAAGATACTAAAACTCCTGTAAGCCAAACTGCTAAATTTACTAAAGCAGATAACGTGCCCGCACTTGAATTTGCCATTATTAATTAACCTCCTTTTTATTTTAATTATAAATAGTCATATTAAATAAAGGTTATAAAGCTTTGGATTAAATATCTTANGGAAGAAGAGAAAGTAATGGNAAATNTTTTTTATCTNTNAGTAAANCTAANTANAAAAATGTAGCAAAAAAGGATAGAATAAATGTCCAATATATACTTCCAGTAAAAAAGGCTATAAGCAANATAGTTATTCTACCNATTTGNAAATTCATTTCTCTAAACAAAAAGTAATTGGCAATATTCTTNGATTTTCTTCCCTTTCTCATANGTAATTTTTGAAAATGGNAGGTCTATCATTAATAATGTTATTGAAGAGAACATATTCATTATAAAAATTCCAATAGGATTAAGAAAAAACAATCTTATTGGCCATGTAATTGCATGACTATACACTCCAGCATTTAATAACTTTCTTTTATGTCTATCTGCTATTCTACCAATAAGAAACAAAAAGAAAATTGTAATCAAAGATCCCATAGAGATTATAAATCCTAATGTAATTACTTTTTCAATATTTAAATAAATAAATAATGGCCATAGAATTCCCGCAGCTACACCAATAATCCCTGAAGCAATATAGGCTAAACCTTTCTTTTTATTATCTGCTTTTAATATTCTTTTTATTGATATTTTAGGCTTATTAATCTTCTCGTCTTTTGTTAAAAATAAGGGAAATATTGATATAAATAACAATCCTACAACCACAATAAATGAAGATCTAAAAGAACCTTTTGTAATTAGGAACGCTCCAATCAAAGGCCCAATTATTGCAGCAAATTTAAATAAAGCTCTTATCATAGATATTTCTGATGCCTCGTGTTTTTTATCAGAAAATTTTGTGAAATATATATGAAACGAGGAATAATATATAGCCATGCTCAATCCAAGAGTTACTGCAACAACTGAATAATGTATATTTCCCTTAGATAATTGATCCAAAAGAAAATAATACCCAATTAATATAAACGTGCCTAAAGATAAAACTTTTTTTAATCCTAAATGATAATTAAGTCTCATTGAAAAATACATAAAAAATGTTATTGATGCAAAAAATATTATATAATAAAGTGCTATTGTAGAAATATCAAAACCCAGTTTATATAGGTAAATTGGAATAAAAATTTGGATTATTGATTGAGCTAACGCCTTTATTCCTATTGAAACATAAAGTTCATCCATCTCTTTATTTGCAAAATAATGGTTCAATGGCCCATGAATATTTTCTGGTAAGTGAAACATATTATGAAATATACATTATAGGTTATAAACTTATTCTCGATATAACACAAAATTAACTAATTTTTAATAAATAATTCTTAAAAGATTAAAACTACTTACCACGTCTTTGCTTTCTCTTACGCTTTACTCTTTTCAGTATCTTTCTCTGCCATTTCCATCTCATCTGACGTTTTTTCTTCCATCTTCTACTTGATCTCTTCATGATAATTGATAAAAAGAATGATTTATAAAGCTATTGTTTTTAATTTTAACACATGAAAAAGCCCCATAGCACAGTGGTCAAGTGTATTCGGTTCTGGGCCGAATGACCCAGGTTCGAATCCTGGTGGGGCTATATTAATTAATTATATTCAACAATCCTATCTTCCATAACTTTATATATTTCTTATTCTATTATAAACTATGACAACTGAGAAACAAATCGGAACTGTTAGTAATTATTTTGATCATGTCAAGGTAGCAGCTATCAAATTAACTGGTCCTCTTAAGGTTGGCGATGTTATAAAATTTGTAGGTGGAGAGGTCGATTATGATATGCCTATTGAGAGCATTCAGATTAATAATGAAAATGTAGATGCCGCTAAGAAGGGAGATGAGATTGGAGTAAAGGTTAAGGAAAAGGTTAGGAAAGAGTATAAGGTTTACAAAGTTACTTCTAGCGAATAATTTTAATGATTAGATTTATAAAGCAAATTAGTTATCTATTTTTATGCCCCTATAGTGCAGCGGCCAAGCATCTCGCCTTCTCAAGGCGGTGACCCGGGTTCGAATCCCGGTAGGGGCATTATAGTATTTTGTCCAAAAGTAGGGACATACACAAGATAGTACACCTGAGATATAAAAGGTGAAAATCTTGATATGCCATGACAAGATACGATCCATACAATCACGAAAAGAAATGGAAGGACTGGAAACTTAAAGTTAAGTCCAAAATCCCAGATATTAGTAAGACAAATTCTAAAGTTATTCTTCAGTACTTAGATGACATGGAGGTGGGCATTAACATTGCTAAGGGCACTGTGAAAGGCGGCAGAAGCTATGTTAGGTTGAATACTCTAAAAGAGAGAATGATCTTCTTTGCAAGAAAATTTGAACAATTATACAGAATAAACGATATTACAACAGTAACTGAATCTCAAATTCTAAAATTCTTTAATGATATGGCAAGAGGATATATTAAACGAGAAGATGGAAGAGAATACAAATCAATTGAGACTTATGCAAAAATCTATCGTGCATTCTTCCATTGGTGGATTAAATATAATGAAAAGAAAGGAATTAATGTAACAAACATCGTTGAAGATGTTGATGTTAAAAGTAAAGATCCAGAATGGACTTATCTTGATGAATCTCAAGTAAATCAGCTTTATACAGAATCAAATGATTACTACAAAACCTTAATCATGTTTCTTTATGATTCGGGCATGAGGGCTCCATCAGAATTGATGAATATAAAAGTTCAAGATTTAATTGAGAAAGGAGATATTTTATATTTGGACATTAGGGAAGAAATTGCAAAGAAAGGATCTCATGGAAGAAAGATTAGGTTAATGCTTTGTAAAGAAATTATTAAGAAACATATTCGAGATAATCACCTTTCTGAAAATGATTTTTTATTTACAAAAAGCCCTGCGACTATGAACAAGTATCTAAAGAGATTAGGTAAAAGAGTTTTAGGAGACAAAAAAAGTTTAGCAGGGAAAAAATATTCAGAATTGACAATGTATGATTATAGACATTGCAGTTGCTGTTACTGGGTAAATCGTTATCCCAAAGAGAGAAAGCTCATGTACCGCTTCGGCTGGAAGAAATCGGACAAGATATATTACTATAGCAAATTTTTAGGTATGGAGGATGATATTACAGATGAAGACCTTTTAGTTGATATGACTAAGGCGCAGTTGGAAAAAGATGTTGTTAAACTTCAAAAAGAAAATGAGTTCCTTAATAATAGACTAAAACGTGTTGAAGAACAGATGATTAAAATGCAACATCTTTCATCTACAATACTTGAAAAGGCTTATGCGTTAGAAGTTGATAAATAATACACAATGAGCTACACCTTGTTTATAATAAATTAGATCTTTATTCAATAGTCAAAGATCAATCTTTCGTGCCATACTATACGAGGAGGATCTGCTTTTCCAGTCGGGGGTTATTTGGTATTTCCTCCGACTATTTTTTAATTACACAAAGAATCAATTTTATTTTTGATTAATCTTGTTCTCGCCCTAACAAATTCATCAAACTTATTTTCTTTTAACATTTCTATCATTTCCTCGTTAATGAATTGTGATTTCATAATTTTTAAAAAATCATCATAAAGGCCTTCTTTTTTATATTCTTTTTCAAAATCTAAAATGTACTCTTTTGGATCTTTTTTCTTAATTCGTTTATTGTTAGTATCTTTTGTTATTAATGCTATGTTTGCGATATTGTTGATTAAATTAGGATTCTCTGAATCCTTTAAACTTTCTGAGATTAATTTACCTGTCTTAGAATTTTTTGGAAAGATATGGTGCTCTTCTAATTTTCCCTGAGACAAATTTTTCTTTTTAACATCTATCCCGCTATAAAAATCTAATGGCTTATTATTTAGTAATAAAATAAAGAGAGAATTATATAATTGATTCTTTCCCTCGTAATGGGCTTCTAAATAATCCGAATTAAAATTTCTTGTTCTATCTTTCTTATATTTTTCTATAGCTTGATCTTCATTATTCTTTTTTGAAATAACAAAATCCTTATCAACTTTTTCATTTTGAGCTCCAGGATAACGATTATAAAGTATAGTGTTCCAAAACCATTTTTCTAAAAATTTTTCTTGTTTAATTTCAAGAGTCCTATTTTCAGATAGATAAGCGGTCAAAAATTTTACGATTGGCTTAAATTTAGATACTTCTTCTTTATCTACTTTATATTTCTCCATATAATGTAGTACTTTTAAATAAATAGCATGTATATCTTTAAGATTCTCTAAAAAATTATCTGTAGTTAGGCTTAAAACTTCTTTTTGTTTAAATTTTTTCTTTAATATAACTAAAATTAAAAAAAGCATTGTGACCTCATCAACCGAATTATCTGAACCATTAAAATCAAGTTTTTGTAAATTTTCTAAATAATCTTGAGACACTGGAGAATTATTCTGGACCATAGATAAAAAATCTCTTAAACTAAAATAGTGAGTATCATCAAGCATCCTATATGTTTTAGCTACCATTATATCAAAGATATTAAGTTTTGTATTCTTGGTATTTATTCTTTCAAAAACATCTAAAACTTCTTTTAATTCTCCTTTTTGATCTATATCATAGACTTTTCTATCTAAGATATTTTCCTTTAATTTTTGTATTTTCTCATGATAGTCTAAAAGCAAATCTTTATCTTCTATTTTTTCTTTCAAGAATTTATAACTTTCATTCTTAAATAAAAAGTAACAATCTTTAAGTCTAATAAATCTACTCCCAAATTTTTCTATTATCTCTCTTTGAGAAAAATCTTTAAGTGAAATTTCTTCATTTTTGTAGTTAATAAGATCCTCATCAAATACGAATCTTAACTCTGGATCATCTCCATCATATTCAGAATCAAAATAAAGTTCTACTTTTTCTGTTTTTTGAGTATGTTTCCCCTTATAGACTTCCTTATCTGTAAAGACTAACATTAATGCAGTTGCTCTTTGTTGACCATCTAACAGATAAGTTATTTTCTCTGATGAATCTTTTTTTGGAATTTTTATTTCTTTTATGTTACCACCTACACGTCTTCGAGCCAATTCATCCCCTCCTTGCCAAAATAAAACACTGTTTATTGTATAATTATTATAAATGCTATCAATAAGAAGTCTGATTTGAGATTTTTCCCATACAAAGGGTCTTTGAAATTCTGGAAGAAATATCTTTTCTTCTTCGACTGATTTGATAAACTTCTTCACATTTAATTCTTCATCCCAGTGTATTTTCATTCTATACCTTCTCGCACCATTCGCATGTTTTTTTAGGACAATCTGCATTTAATAACTTTATTGCACTCTTCCAAGCCTTCTCAGCCATCTTAACATCTACTTTCATCTTTACTAATGTTGTATCAAATATGACTTCTCCTGTTGCCATTACTTCTTTAGGAACATAAAATAACAAAAAGAAATACTCTTCGGTTTCATATCCATTTTTTCTTAATAAGAAATTGTAAGTATTTTGTTGAAGCCTATAATGCTCAGCCGTATCTTCTTTTAGCGCATAACCTCTTGTTTTATAATCAAGAACAATTAACTTCTTGCCTTTAACTAAAATATTATCAACAGCCCCATGCAATTCATTGCCTTTCTTATCAGTCCATGAAACACCTTTGAAATTGCTTTGCCATATCTTTAACTTTTCTTTATCTTTAAACAACTTCATATTTTTACATTCTCCATTTTCACAAAGCTCTGGAGGCAGTTTTCCTTCTTCCATGAATTTATCAAAATGAATTTTCAATATTTTATCCATTCCAGAAGGTAGACTTGGAAAAATACCTGAAGGTCTTTTCCATACCTTGTGTTTATCGAGCCAGAAACATCTGGGGCAATCGTTCATTTGGTTGAGAGATGATGGGGATAGTTTGTATGTCATTTTTTGTTAGCCAGTTCTTAGATTAATAGACTCATTTAATTCTTGAATTTCAAATGCATCTCCAAAGGTATACTCTGTTTGTTTCATAATTAAAACAACTATTTTTTCAGCTTCCTTAGTTTTAACACCATATTTTCTAAGCAAATCTTTTAATTCAGATCTTAATGTCTTTTTGAAACCTTCTGAGTCTTGCCAATCAATTTTATTTGTCTTGTTTTGTAGGTATTTCGTAAGTTCTTTAGCTATATTTAAAAGATACTTAACTTCAGAATCATCATTATTTTTGGTGCTTTTTTTTGATAAAAGAAAATCCTTGTTCTCCCTCAATAAATCATAAAATGCTTCTTCTTTCTGTGAAAGACCTAAGGATTCATAACTCGTCTTTGTATTTTTTATTTCATCACCTATTTCTAATAAGGTTTGAATTACTTGTGCAGTTGTTAAATATCTTGAATCATATTTTGATAGAGCGTTATTAATCTTTTCTTTAAAGCTTTGATTTTTTACTATATTCCTCATAAATCTAACTCTAATTTCATCATTAAGTATTTTTTTAAGTAATTCTACTTGTAGGTTTTCATTCTTAGTATCTTTCTTTACAGAATCCATAAACTCTTCGCTTGTTAATAGAACTTCTTTACTACCTTGAATATTTACGATATCTTTAATCCCATCAACTTTAAGTTTATTAGAAATTAAATTTTCGATTACACTATCTTCAATTTCTACTTCCCCTACATTTACAGACCCCATCTTTAAAATACTAACTCTTAATGATTCGATAACATCCACTTCAAATTCAATAGAAAGAGCTTCTTTTCTTGGAGATACTATTGCAAATAGTTTTTTAAGTTCTAATGACTCTTTTAAAAATTCCATTTTATTTTTTTTACTTTTTAAGATATCATTTAATACCTTTTTTCTTACTCTTGATAATAATAAAGAATCGCCAGTTTCCCATTCTTTAAATTCTAATGAAGGAACCTTTTTCAAGATCTGACCATATCTCCTATTCATTAATTCTATTGCGACTTCAATTTGCTTTAACATATCTGTTCTGTTTTTCTTACTATACTTATCTAATGCTTCATTGATCCGGTCTGCCATTCCAATATAATCTACAATTAATCCGCTTGGTTTATCTTTGAATACCCTATTAACTCTTGCAACAGCTTGAAATAAGGTATGATTTTTCATAGGTTTATCAAGATATAGTGTAGTTAAACAAGAGGCACTATATCCCGTAAGAAGCATATCACATACAATCATTAATTCAGGTTCTTTTTCAAGTTCTTTGAAATCATCTCGAATTTTGATTAGATCTTTTGGATCATGAATATAGCCTTTTTCCTTCCACTTTTTTTCATTACCTGAGATAACGATTCCCACACTTGGCGCACCAGGAATTTTCTCAATTATTTCCTTGTATTTAACTGCGGTTTTTCTATTTACAGCCACTAACATAGCCTTACCTTTAATTTTTCGATTATTAAAATGAAATACAAGATCCTTCGCTATTGCTTTTATTCTTTTAGAATCTCCTAATAAAACCTCCAGTTTTCCCCATTTTCTTCTAAACTTTTCTTTTTCTTCTTCTTTATAATTTTTAATATAATCTTCAAATAATTTATCCAATTCTTTTGTATCAATATTAAGTTCAGCTTTTCTTCCATCATAAAATATTGGCACTGTATTTTTATCTTTTTCAGAATCAGTTACAGTGTAAGGGACTCCAATAAAATCTCCAAATGTTGATCGAGTGTCTCTCTCAGCATCAACCTCAATAGGAGTTCCTGTAAATCCAATAAAGTGGGCATTTGGTAAAGCTCTTTTCATATTTCTATGCATTTTATTATATTGCGTCCTGTGGGCTTCATCAACTATTACAATAATATTTTTTCGATTATTTAGTAATGGATGTTCTTTCTCCAAGATTTTTACTTTCTTATTTTTTCGATCATAGTTTCTTAATTGTTGAAATTTTTGTATTAATGTAAAAAAAACTCCCCCTTGTGGAAGATTCTCTAATTTTTTTCTTAGATCAGTTATACTTTTAGCTCTTAGATCTGAATCTTTGAATTTACTAAAAAGGGATTTTGAAAAGGTCTTAGTAATTTGATCATCTAATTCATCTCTATCTGTAACTATTAATATTGTTGGAACCTCTAATTCGGGACATTTTCGTAATTTATTTACATAAAATACCATTGAAAAACTTTTTCCAGATCCTTGGGTATGCCAAACTACTCCAATTCTACCATCTCTATCAGTGATTGTTTTATTAAGAGCTTCATTCACAGTGTAATACTGCTGATACATCGTAAGAATCTTGCTATCATCCTCAAAAACTATAAAATTATCAAGAATATCTAACAGTGTTTCTTTATTAAACATCTCTCGAATTAATATTTCTTGTTCACTATGGTTTGAAGGATATTTTCTCTCCATAGTTCTCCAAGGAAAATAATAAGAAAATGTAGCAGTCATAGAACCTGATAATGCATTATTATCATCAGCAAGGATATTTATTTGATTATAGTAAAAAAGTTCAGGAAATAACTTTTTATATTTTTGAATATTCTTTTTATATCCAGTATATAGGGTTGCATTTTCATCATTTGGATTTTTAAATTCTAATATGGATATTGGTAATCCATTAAGAAAAACAATAAGATCGGGCCTAATGTTATTTTCAGTATTTTTTATTGTGAACTGATTTGAAATCATATAATCATTATTTGAAGGGTTATTAAAATCGATTAATTTTATATGTCTTGATTCTTCACTATTTTCTTCATTAATAATTACTCCCCTTTTAATTAAATCTAAAAAGTGTTTATTATTCTGAACCAGAGAAGTTGAAGGAGTTCTTGTAATCTGATAATATACTTCCTCAAATTCTTTATCGGTAATATCACCATTTATTTTTACTAAAGCATCTTTTAGTAAGGGGACTAAAATTACTTCATCAAAATTAGTCCTTAATGGGGTTTTGCCTAATGGAGATATATCAAACCCATGATTGTAATTATAACCAAGTTTATCTTTAAAAATTTGTATTGCCGGTTGTTCAGAACCAATATCTTCATTTATAAATTTCATATTCTTAATTCTCCTGAGAGTAATTTAGGTAGTAGCGTCTGTCTTATTTCAAATAAATAAGAAGATTGAACTTTATTGTTTATAATTTTCTTAATTAAAGGCCCCATTATTGAGTCCATCTCTAATAATGCATTCTTGTTAGGAATAAGTACTTGACTTTCAGAGAGATGCTTTCTTTTTATATGACCCATTGTGGTAGCCTTGCCTTCTGCAATATTTCTAAATTCTGGTAAAAACTTTAATAACCATAAATAAATAAACCACAAAGGGTATTCCTCAGATGACACTTTAAATAAATGTTGATTTAATGCTCCTTTCCCTTCTCCCCAAAAATCTACTTCTAAACTCCCAGACCAAGAAAATAATAAGTCTCCATTATTGATTATGTATTCTTCCTTAATTTCAGAATTTGCTTTATCAGTGTTATTAGTAATTCCCTGTTTTATCTCTCTAATTTTTATTACAGGTAAATCATCCTTTCCCCTTGGAGGATATTTTTGAAGGGCCAATCCATTCAAAAATGTCGCAATTTCATCTAAAGGTTTAACTTTCCAACCTTCAGGAATTTTTCCTAACGAAGATTTTTCAAATTTCCTCTTGTTTGATTTATTAGTAATATTTTTTGAATGGTCTGCTAAATCTAAGAACCACCTTTTAAAAAAAATAGTACTCATCTCCTTTAATACCTCTGATTCAGATCTTAATTTTTCGATTAATAAGGAGAGATTATAATAAAAATCTCCTATTTTAATTTGTTCATCCATTGTTGGAAGAGGAACCAAAATTTCTCCTATAACTGATTTTTTTAGATGTGGCACTGTAGTTCCAACATTAAATCCATCTACTTGATATTTAAAGAAATGTGAACGCATAAAAGCAAAAAGATATTTATTATAGATTATCTCTTTCTTTACCCTTAGGGCTATCATATCTTGAGCTATACAAAAATCAATGTTTTCAGGCACTAAACACACTAAACCAGGGGTACCTTTATTTACTAATATTATATCTCCCATTTTAGGGTGACCTCGAAACCAATCTCGATATATTTCTTTAGACACATATCTTACTTTTTCCTTTACTGGAGAGACTCCCATCTCTTTAATACAATTTGTTGCAATCAAAGCAATTCCTTCCTTAGAAGTTGGAACTGTTCTACCCCGATTATCAACAATAGTTTCAATTAAATTAATTAATTTAAACATCTTCCAGTCTTCTGGAAAGATTCCGATAGATGTTTTAAGATTTTTATTTGCCATTTAATTTTATCTTTTTTAATTTATTGTTAATAGTATTTTGAAGATTTGAAGTTTCATTAAATGATTTCGATAATTCTAAAGATAATCTTTTAATCTTTTTTTCAAAAGGTTCTTTATCAATTTCTTTTTCAGGCAATCCCACATATCTTCCAGGAGTCAATACATTATCTTTTCTATTGATTTCTTCCAGAGATACGATCTTGCAAAATCCTTTAATATCCTTATACCCTTCTATTTCTCCCCTAAATTTCCTAACTGTATTTGCAATTTGATTCGTTTGATCTTTTGAAAATTCAACTTGAATTTTCGAAACTCTCGTAAAAATCTTTCTTGCATCAATAAATAATACTTTTTTTCTCCGATCTTTTTTAAATCCATTATGTTCTTTTTTATTTTTTGCTAAAAACCATAAACATGCTGGAATCGGAACTGTATAAAATAATTGTGGGGGGAGGGCGATAATACAATCCACTAAATCATCATTTATTATTTCTTCTCTGATTTTTCCTTGATCTCCTCCAACAGATAGAGAACCATTTGCAAGAACAAACCCTGCTAATCCGTCTTTATCTAAATGATGTATCATGTGTTGAATCCATGCAAAATTTGCATTACCATTTGGAACTAAACCATATTTCCATCTCGGATCTTTATCAATAGAATCATTTTTCCATTCTGATAAATTAAAAGGAGGATTAGCAATTATTCTATTTGCCTTTAAAGATTTATGTTGATCATTTAATAAAGTATCTCCTAAAGCAATGTTCCCCTCAATTCCCCTTAAAAATAGATTCATCTTACATAGCCTCCAAGTAGTATCTATAGATTCTTGGCCATAAATTGAAATATCCTCCTTTTTACCTTTATGAGCTTCAATAAACTTAGTACTTTGAACGAACATCCCTCCACTTCCACAGGCCATATCATATATTCTTCCACTATACGGTTCTAATATTTCCACTAAGATTTTAACTATGCTATCAGGAGTATAAAATTCTCCGCCCCTCTTACCCTCAGTCATGGCAAACATCTTTAAGAAATACTCATAAACTCTTCCAAGAGTATCCTTTGCTTTGCCTTCTGTAGTTCCAAATCCAATTTTTGTAAAAACATTTACAAGTTCACCTAATGATTCATAATGGATTCTTGACCTAACAAAAACTTTTGGTAATACATTATTTAATAATTTTTTGTTAGAATTTTCAACTATTTCCATTGCATTATCTAAAAGTGTTGGAAGATCTTTATTATTAACTTGTTTTTGAAGATAGGTCCATCTCGCCTTTTCAGGGATATAAAAAACTCCTCCATATCTGTCAGGATCATCTAAAATTTCTTCCCTTTCATCCTTATCTTGTTCATATAATGGATCTTTATTATCATCCATCCTTTTTTCCAATTCCTTCCTTCTTTCCTCAAAAGAATCAGAAATATATTTTAAGAACATTAAACCTAACGCTATATGCTTATACTGTGAAGATTCAATACTTCCTCTAAGCTTATTTGCGGATTTCCAAAGATCTGCTTCAAAAGATAAGTGTTCTGCCATACATAAAATATAATCAAACCTCAATATAAAAAGTTATTCTAATTAAACGAAGTGGACTGATCAGTCCATTCAGTCCACTTTTTTGTTCCCCATAAGTCCAATCAATAATCTTTTTTATCGGCGATAAACCTCCAGCAGTTCATCTTTTTAATTAAATCAGTCCAGTCCATTGAAAGTAGGGACTCCTCTGGCAATGAATAAACCTTAAATTTCCCTTGTAAAAACCCGAAAATACCCCTATTTTGGGTTGAGTAATTTTTTTCTCTGGCTGAGAAGTCTGTCCACCCCCTGCATGGGCACATGGGCGAATTATATTAGTCTTCTCCTGTGTTGTTATAGTTGCTGGGAGATTCTCTAAAAATCAACAAATTATACCAGTCCAGTCCACTTCTGTCCAGCAGGTCAACTTATCTTATCTCAATATCCGCTCCATCAAGATATTTTGGTTCAATACCTTTCTCATCTTCTTCTTTTATTTCCTTCTGAGCGCGTTCATAAAGCTCCTCAGGAGGTATTTGTATTAGATCACTATGAACATTTATCATTTGTTGAAGTTCTATTTTATCAGTATTTTTTCTAATTAATCTTTTTATAATATTTATTTTCCCTTTAATCTTATCTTCCTTAAAATTAAAAACCTCTTTCTGATGACTTTCTGCTTTTTCTATTTCATTTAACCTTATATCTAATTCTTTGATCTCATTTCTTAATTCTTCTTTCTTTGCATAGATTTGTTTTTTTTCCTTGCTATAATCCATCTTTAATAAAGATCTACAGATGAGATTATCAACAAACACTCCTTTTGAAACCCTTGTTATTGCAGAACCAATAATCACGGCCTTTATTGCTTCTTGAGATAAATAATAAGATTTAATCTCCTTTTCTCCAGTTGACATATTATATTATTATATTATTAAAATTATTATTAAATTAATAATAAATTATAATATTCCTCCTTTTTCAATCACCATTTTAATTTTTCTAAATAGAATTATTTCTTGAGAAAGCGGAGCACCCTTTAATCTGATTCTAATAAGTTCTGCATTAGGTATGCCTAACTCTTTTGCCTCTTTCTTAATTTTTTCAAGAAGTTCTGATTCAACTTTGAGATGAATCTGTCCATTTTTCTTTTGTGCCATTTTGCTTTTCCTCAATTTTCTTAGAAAGAATAAAATCTATTTCTTCAAGATCTTCTATTATCTGTTGCGAGTTTGGTTTGATTATCTCTTGTGCCATAAAGAAATGCGTAAACTTGGATATATAAAGGCACATAGTGAAATCTCTAATGCTATCGTCGAAAAATGAATAATTGTTCACTGTACTGAACTATTATTCAGAATACTGAATAATAATATTAGAAAAATTAATTAAGCCCTGATTGTATTATTAGTCTATGGAAAAAGAAGATGTTATGAAAAAATATTTCTCTTCAGGTAGTAGCACTCCTTTGTTTCCTTTTGATTTTATTGATTCAAAGATAACCCTTTTACTGAAATCTATAAAAGTTATAAACAAACATCCAGGGGATGTAGTGCCTCCAGAGAGATTAGAAGAATCAAAAAGAATAGAACTTGAAGCTGGAAGCTTTCTTACCTTTTATGTTGTGCAGGAAATATCAGATTTTTATCGTTTAGCACATATAAAATTTAAAGATAAAATTGAACTTCCTAAAAGTGCAAAAGTTATAAAGGATTTTAGAGGTAGCACCATTGCCCATATTAAACTTGATAAGGCATCAGATATTGGAGAAGAATGTATTGATATAGAGATGCATGGATATGATAACATTCTAAAAGAGTATGAAGATTTCAAAAAAAGTCTGTATAAAAAAATAAAAGATAAGGAATTGAAGTTGTAGAAAAATATAAATACTACCTTCACTTTTATTCAATAACAAAATAAAAAACTATGTCCCTTGAAGTGGACAAATATTATTCTTGCTCGGCGGGGGCATTTAATATCTCAGTCCATTATTTTGTTCCCCTATTTTGTTTTTCCCCAGTCTTTTTGGTTAGAATATAATCTATTTGTTCCAGATCTTCGATTACTTGTTTAGGATTTGGTTTGAATATCTCTTGTGCCATAGAAAAATTCAGACTTTGAAGTTTATAAAACCCTATCATAAACAGCGTCGATAAAACACTAAAAGTGTTATTCAGAATACTGAATAATAGTTCAGCACAGTGAATAATAGTTCACAAGAAAAAAGTTGGTGTAAAATTTATCGGCGGAAAATTACAAATAGCTTTTTAAGTTAAGGATTCTTAGTTATTATATTATACTTCAATCGTTATTGAAGTCTAAAAAGCATTTAAAAAGAGGATGAATATTGAGAGACTATGAAAAAAACAATTTTGATTGTAGGAGTAATAGTAATAATAGCAATAGTAATTGCTGGAATTTATTTATACAACCCAGAACCAACACCTAACGGTGGAGGAAAAGAAGCATCTGGAACATACACTCAATTAGGAAGAAGTTCTATTGTTAATGGAAAATTAGCTTATCAGGCAACAACTTTAACTGGAAATGAAGTGATTATTTATGATGGAAAAGAATATGGTGGGGAGTATGATAAAGTTTACAAACCTAATGAAATTGGAGGAAAATTAGTTTATAGCAGTTATAATAAAGAAGGTTCTGAAACAGTATATTACATTATTCATGGTGACAAGATTTATACAGACACAGAAGAATATTATAGTGTAAGTTATCCAGTAGATGTAAATGGAAAAATTGCTTTTGAAGCTTATGTTGGAGGAACAAAAGCAGAAGCAAATGGAAAAAGTGTTATTGTATATGATGGAAAGATATATGGTAATGAATATGATTGGGCAAGTGAGATCTTTAGTGTAAATGGAAAATTAGGATATATTGCTAAAGAAGGATCAGGAACAGGAAATACTTTCTTAGTTTTAGATGGAGAAGAGATTGGAAGAGAATATAGACATGTTTACAGTCCAGTTGTAATAAACGGAAAATTAGCATATACTGGTTATAAACAAGTTGATGGTGACTGGAAATATTTCTTTGTGTATGATGGTCAGGAATTTGATACACCAGTGAGTAGGGTTGGAGGTTATAGAAGTATAGCAATATTTGAAGTTAATGGTAAGCCAGCATTTACTTCTGGAGATGAAAGTGGCTCATTTGTATATTATGATGGTAATGAAATTAGACCAGCTAACCACAGGACAACTGATGATTCATTTACCCCAGTATATTATGGAATCAAAGACATCGGAGGCAAATTAGCATTTGAAGTTAGATATGAGTATTGTTGCCCAGTTATGGGGGATAATCCAACAGTAGAAGGATTTGTTTATTATGATGGAAAAGAATATGGGTTAGAATATGACTCTGCTTCTTCAGTATTTGAAAGCAATGGAAAATTAGGATATATTGCTCAAGATGATGGAAAAGAGTTTATAGTTGTTGATGGGCAAGTTGTTAGTGAAGAATACAACGATATATCATTTGTTAAAGAAATAAATGGAAAATTGGTATATTCAGCTAAGAAAGGAGTATCTTATTCAATTATTGAACAATAATTCAGAAAAATATAAATACTACCTTCACTTTTATTCAATAACAAAATAAAAAACTATGTCCCATGAAGTGGACAAATATTATTCTTGCCCGGCAGGGGCATAGAACTAAAGAGTACACTCTTTAGGGGAGTAAGATTTATATAGTCTTACTCTCTTTATTTTTCTATGGGATTAAAAGAGAGTTAT
>NZCB01000002.1 GCA_002688165.1 Candidatus Pacearchaeota archaeon
GCTATCTCATTTGGAGATTTATCCTTTAATTCTCCATTTTCAGTAACTACCTTATAGATTATTTCGGGACGTTCTTTTATTCGAGGCATTTCTTTTGCCATTTGTTTATTTACAAGATCTATTGCGTTTTCAACAGATATCTTTGAGTAGCCTTGGCTAATTAATGAGAATCTTAATGAGTCTAAAGTATAACCTTTTTTTAGATTTTTTTTAATATAATCTGCGATATCTTGAACGGACATAAGAATATTAAGTTAAATTTGTTTTTAAAAATTATTGCCCTTAAGAAATCTTTTTATAGTTAATTTATTTATTAATANNAGAAAGATGGTGATGTTTAATTTCCTACATAGTTTNATGGGCAATTTGCCNCATGATTTAGTAATAGTTACGGAGATAGGTTTTCTGATAATAATTGCAACTATTTTNGGATTTTTTGTTAGATTAAGTAAACAGCCATTGATTCCNGCATATATTTTAACAGGAATTATAATAGGNCCNTTGGTACTTGGCTTAGTCAAAGATCCTGAATTAATAAGTAATTTATCTCAAATAGGTGTTGCCTTTTTGATTTTTACGGCAGGNATTGAAATAAAATTAAAGAAATTAAAAGAAGTTGGAAAGGTGGCCAGTGTTGGAGGAACATTGCAAGTTTTAGTCATGTTCTTTTTGGCATTCATGGTTGCAATAGGATTAGGATTTTTAGGAAAAGCTCCTGCATATGTTGGATTGGTTGTGGCATTTAGTAGTACTATGGTGGTAATAACTCTCTTGGCCCAAAAGAAAGAAATTAATAGTTTGCATGGAAGGATTGTTATAGGATTTTTATTGATTCAAGATATTGCTGCAGTTATTGCATTAGCGGTTTTGGGAAGTGATCTTAGCTTTAATAGTATTGCATTTGTTTTATTAAAAGCCATAGGTTTTGGAATTTTTGCGATCGTGATAAGTANATTATCAAATCCTTTTTTTAGAAAGTCTGCTGATAATCATGAAATGTTATTATTGATGTCTATATCTTTCTTATTCTTATTCATTATTGGTTCTGCAGTGGCAGGGTTNTCATTAGTTATTGGTGCTTTCTTTGCCGGAGTAGCCTTAGCTAATTCAGATTATAAAACTGAGATTCAGGGAAACATCACCAGTTTAAGAGAATTCTTTGCAGTGATATTCTTTGTAGCATTAGGAATGCAATTACAATTAATTTCTGGAAATTTAGTTACTTTATTTTTTATGTTGTTAGTATTAGTTATAATAATCAAACCATTATTGATTATGTCTGTAGTAAGAATTTCAGGATATAAAAAGAGGACTGCATTTTTTACTGGGAATGCATTAGCTCAAACAAGTGAGTTTTCATTAATAATTGTAACAATAGGATTAGCTGCAGGACACATAGATCAAGGACTATTTAGTACATTAGTCTTATTGACTGTATTAACAATGTCTCTTACCACCTATTTCATAACATTTGAAAATAGATTGTCAGAATTATTCTCATGGCCATTAAATTTCTTAGATAAAGTTAAAACAAATAAAGAAAATTTGGAAAATATAGACAGGAATGATAAAGAAGTAGTTATTTTTGGATGCCATAGGATAGGTGGTTTGATATTAAGAGATCTGAATAATCATAAAAGAAATTTAATGGTAGTGGATTATAATCCTCAGATAATTAAATCGCTAATTAATAAAGATATTCCATGTATCTATGGAGATTTTATGCATGAAGAAATATTAGAAAAAATTAATTTGAAAAATTCTAAGATATTTATTAGTACAATTCCCGCATTTGAGGAAAATAAAGAATTAATTAAAAAGATAAAGAGAGTTAATAAGGGATCAATAGTCATTGTTGTTGCAAGAAATATTGATGAGGCTAATGAGTTATATAAAAGAGGTGTAGATTATGTTATATTGCCTAAATTTATTAGTGGGGAGAAGATTAGTGAGTTGATAAAAGATTCTAAAAAAGGGAAAATGGGTAGATTAAGGACAGATCATAAGAAATATTTGAAGGGGATTGGGCGTTTTATTGACTGAAAGTGATTATTTTTTTTTCATATTTTTTATAAAAGATCTTTGCATGTTTCATCTTTTCTTTAGAGGTTGTAAAAATAGTTAATATCTTATCCCCTTTCTTAGTTATTTGATTCTTCTTTTTGTGAATATAAATCCCTGCAGCTTTATCTTCAGGGCATCCTGCATGTCTAGCTAACCTGTTAATTAATTTGTTATCCATGTGTTTAATCTTTCTTTTTGATTTTGCCCTTATACTAAAACTGAAATCGGGCTGTAATTTATTTAATCTCTTAATGTCTCCTTTTTGTGCCTTGACTATTTCTAAGAATTTCTCATAAGCTTTTCCAGAATCTAAGATGCTCCTTGCTAATTTAGGGTCTTTTCCACCCAACCTTAAAANTTCTGCNGCNAGTTTTAAGGATTTTTCTTCGAGATCNTTTGGAGAATTTTTTCTTGAAAGTACTTGAATAATATCTATCATTTCTAATGCCGGGCCAATTCCATTTCCAATAGGTTCATTCCCATCAGTTAATAGAACTTTTAAATTTAAATCAAATTTTTTTGAAATAGTCATAAATGCTTTCTTTAATTTTTTGGCCTCTTTTTTTGAGACCTTTGCAGAATTTCCATAGGGAATATCTATGAGTATATACTTGCTGCCCGCAGAAATCTTCTTAGATAAAATAGAGGCCAATAATTGAGATGTGGAGTCTATATTTACAATACGTTCTATTTTGATTATTTTGTCATCAGTGGGTGCTAATCCTAATGCCCCTCCCCAAACAAAACAGGCATTTGTTTTTTGAACTATCTTTTTTATTTCTGGAATTGAAAAGTCTACTCTTGCAATTGTTTCTATTGCATCTGCGGTTCCTGCAGCACTAGTTATTGCTCTTGAAGAAGTTTTTGGCATTTTTAATCCTGCTGCAGCACAAATAGCAGTAACTATNGGNGTAGTCCTATTTCCTGCAATTCCCCCTATGCAGTGTTTATCAAATATCTTTCCCCTTAATTTTAGTTGATTTCCCATATCTACCATCGCCTGAGTAAGATTTTTAGTTTCGGTCATAGACATTCCCTCTGAATAAACTGCTGAAACAAAAAAGGCGATCTCAATTTCTGTTAGAGAATTATTTGCTATATTTTCAATTATCTCATAGATTTCTTTTTTGGATAAACGATGCCCATCTAGTTTTTTCTTTATTAATCTTATACTTAAGGGTTTCTTTACTACGCTGACATCCACATAATTAGAAGATTCTAAATGTAATTTTCTTACAATGGCATCTGAAACTGCTATTTGATTTTTGAAAACTATTCCATCAACAATATCTACTATTGAAATTATCTTTTTTTTTCCTTTTTCTATTAAGATACGATTCCCGACATGNAAACTTAATTTTTTTGCAGTGTCCTCATGCATCATACAAACTGGTCTGCCTGCAAGAAATTTTAGTTTTTTAATTTTAAGTTTCATTTTTTAACTTTTATCTAAAGGGATTATAATCTTTTATTTTCTTAAATATAATATCATCCCCATAGGATTTCTTTCTGTAAAGTTCTACTATTAATATCACATAGGCTAAAATTAAAGGCCCTATTATCAATCCTAAAATACCGAATACATAAATTCCCCCTATCATCCCGATTAATACTATTGCAGGATTTATTTGTGTTCTTCTTGATACTATCATTGGCCTAATAATTGTGTCTACCCAATTTATCAAAAATAACCCATAAATAAATAATCCTAATCCTGCACCAGTCCTATCTATACTAAATAGGTAGATATCTATTGGGATCCATACAAGCCAAGGACCTATAATAGGTATTACACCGATAATCATGGTCACCATTGTCATTAATAGAGCATTGGGGACTCCGAATATGAAATATCCTATACCTGCAACAATTCCTTGGATTATCCCCACAACTATTTGACCAATAAGAACTGAATTGGTTATATCTTTAAAATGTTGGAAAAATCTTGCCCGAATATCTTTTTTCATTGGAGATAAAGACCTTAGATATTTGAATGCTTGGCTTCCATCCCTTAATGAATAAAATAAAATTAAAAATACAACTACTAATTGCAATAATAAATTTGGCAGATTAAAGATTATGTCNCCAATAGAATTTGCATAACTAGTTAATAAATTAGAAAAAGATACCTGTATTGAATTTGCCAAATTCTTAGAGATTTCGGGAGATAAAGGTGAGATTGATTGTAATATGTTTGCAAAATTTATTTTTTGTGCTGAAAAGTAAATATTGATTATCTGATTAAACATGGATCCAAGAATTACTCCAAATAATATTGCCAAAATTATGAATATGCCAAGACATACAATTAATGCTGAAAAATTTTCACTTTTTATTCTTTTAAATGTGAATTTATATAGGGGGTATAATATATATGCAAATAACATTCCGTAGACGATGGCAAAAATAATTGGTTTTATGACTAGGAATGCCATAATAAATATGCCTATAATTAGTAAATAATTTATAATGTCCCTAACATTATCCTCTTTTAACATATGAGATAGAGGTTATTATCATTTATAAGGTTTCTGAGAATTAATTTTTTAGGATTTGTGCATTCTTATGAGATCATATAATGCAACAACTACGAAAATTATTTGAAGAGTTATAAAGATATAATCTTTTATGTAATAGCTATATGCTGTTAAAAATATTCCTCCAACAATATAGATATAATCTCTAGTTTTCCTATTTCTCTTTTTTATTAATACTCCAGAGATTATTAATATTAATCCCAAGATCCCTAGGAATTTAAAAATGTTTAGCATAATATAGTATATTATTGGAATATATAAATTTAGGGATAAGGTTTATAAATTAAAATTGAGAATTAATACTATGAAATTTTTTATTAGAAAAATATTTGATGGAGAAGTGGATGGTTTGACCCACCTGCAGTTTGTTAAATATAGTAGGGGNGAATTTAAGAATAAGGCAATGGTTACTTGCAANGCTCAGGCTAAGGGAATTTTTAGAATTGGGACTACTGCAGAATATAGTAATGAGTTGGTTAGATATTTTGCAGAGAAAATTGGAGATGAAGAAATTAAGGTTAGTGGAGTTATTATGACTACNNTNGATTTGGATGGNCAGTTTGATTATGATGANAAGAAGAATGCTCTAGGAATTAAGAAATATATTTTAGAAAGAGAAATGAGTGGGAGCAAGATTGTTGAATTATTAGANAAATTTCCTAAATGTTTCTTTGGGTTGAGTTTCAAGGTGGGAAATACTGAGTTGAAGATTAAACCAAAATCTCCTAAATCTGCAAA
Organism: Candidatus Pacearchaeota archaeon; assembly: GCA_002688165.1. Taxonomy (GTDB): domain Archaea; phylum Nanobdellota; class Nanobdellia; order Pacearchaeales; family GW2011-AR1; genus ARS1285. The sequence goes on from NZCB01000002.1 coordinate 5,340, forward strand.
ANCTAGTAATAAAGGAGATGAAGATATTAAGGTTGACTTTTGTAAGTTGAGGACAGATGATAAAGATTTAGTGGACGAGTTTTTGTTTGATGTTTCTTCATTTAAGGAAGTACTTGTAACTCATACTTTTAATATTGAAGAGATAGTTGTTAGTGATGAACTTAAAAAGAAAGCTAATGGTGACTTTAAATTGATTAAGGAAGAGGCGAAGAGAAAAGGTAAGGTTTTTAGGAAATTGGTGGTAGATGGTCGGGAAGAGGTCGTTGAGAAGGAATTTGAGGTTTAGATAGGTTTTTAAAGGCTTTTTTCTAGGTAAAATTAAGTTTATACTAAGATAGACGTATCTTAGCAACAAGTTTTTGATAGTNTTTCGTTTTAACGNAATGGCTCATGAGCAATCGTTCTAGAGTTTAATATCATGTACTTGGAGGTGAATATAATGAAAAATAAAAATTTTTCAAGCATGTCGAATAACAAAAACAAAGTTATTCGCCATAAATTCGCAAAGAAATTTGAGAATCANATCNGAAAGATAGAATATGGGACATCGTGGACATATGAGACATGGAAGTTTGCAGTTCTGGCCTCGAAAGAGGGCAGCGAAAGTTTTGCCTAGTGCGAGCTTTAAAACACTCTCAAGAAACGATANAGGGTTATTAGGTTTTATTGGATATAAGGTTGGAATGGCTAGTGCTTATGTGAGAGATAATGGNGCAAATTCTTTGACAAAGGGTCAAAGAATAACNATNCCNGTGACNATTATTGAGTTTCCAACGGTTAAGATTTTTTCTACAAGATTTTATAAAAATGGNAAGNTGATTGGTGAGATTTTAAATTCAAATATNGATAAGGAAGTTAAGAAGAAGGTTAAGCTTCCAAAAGAAATTAAGAAAAAAATAGANGATGTTTCTGTTAATGATTACGANGAGGTAAGAGTTATTCTTTACAGCCAGGTTAAGAAAACTGGAATTAAGAAAAAGCCAGATATGATTGANGTTGCTTTGAATGGAAGTAANGATGAGAAAATTAATTGGGTTAAAGAAAATATTGCTAAGGAAATTAGTGTTAANGATTTTATGAATGANGAGTTCATGAAGACTGGTTTGTTAGATATTAGAGGAGTTACAATAGGTAAAGGNTTACAAGGCCCTACGAAGAGNTTTGGTTTGAAATTAAGATCNCATAAATCGGAGAAAGGNGTNNGAGGTCCNGGTTCNGGNGGNCCATGGCATCCNGCAAGAGTNGAATATACTCANCCNATGGCNGGTCANATGGGTTANTTNNCTNGAGTTATTACTAATGGNAAGGTNNTTNANNTTGCANANATTNNTGAANANNANATNAANCCAAGTAAGGGATTNAANAAATATGGNGTGATTAAAAATGATTATGCTTTAATTTATGGAAGTGTTACTGGTCCTAGTAAGAGGCCACTATTTTTTACAATGCCTGCTAGAGGGAGTAAAAATCAAACTAAGAAAAATTTTGAGTTTATTGAGTTAAGATGAAATTGCAAGTATTGAACAAGGAAGGGAAGAAAGTTAAGGAAATGGATACAAAGTTATTCGAAGAACCAATAAGAATAGATATTATTAGTAAAATTGTTGAAGCTGAAAAAATAAAGCAACCTTTCTCAAATACATTTAGAGCTGGAATGGATAGAAGTGCTAGTGGAAATGTTAGGCATAGAAGACACGTTTGGAAATCACATTATGGAAGAGGAATGTCAAGAATTCCTAGGAAGGCCATGTCAAGAAGAGGTACGCAATTTAGTTGGGTTGGGGCAATTGTTCCATTTGCCAGAGGTGGAAGACGTGCTCATCCTCCCAAGGGAAGTACTGGACTCGTCAAGATTAATAGAAAGGAAGCTATCAAAGCTTTGTTAAGTTCATTAAGTTATGTTGCAGACAATAAGGCTATTGAGAAAAAGTATGCTAGAATTGAAAAGGTGGAAGGAACGTTCCCATTAATTGTGGAAGATAAAGTTGTAGAATTAAAGACAGGAGATTTTTTGAAAAGTTTGAAGAAGATCTTAGGTGATTTATATGAGGTTGCTATCCAGGAGAAAAGTGTTAGGGCTGGAAAGGGTAAGATGAGAGGAAGAAAGTATAAGCAGAATGCTGGTTTGTTGTTTATTGTTGGAAATGATGAGGATAAAAATGTAAATGGAATTGATATTATTAAAGTAAATGATTTGAGTGTTTCGGATTTAGCTAGTGGCGGGGCTAGATTGACATTATTTAGTGAGAAAGCTATTGAGGAATTAGAAAAGGTTTTTGATGATGAAAAGAAATCTAAAACTAAAGAAATTAAGGTAAAAAAAGTAGATATTAGAAAAATTAGAAGAGAAAATAGAAAGAAGAAAGTAAAGAAGATTGAAGATAAATCTGAGGGAGTGAAGGAAGATGCTTAGACCAATTACCTCAGAAAAGGCAGTTAGGTTAATTGAATTAAATAATACTTTAGTCTTTGAAGTGGATAGAAGAACTAAAAAAGACCAAATTAAGAAAGATATTGAAGCAGGTTTTAATGTCAAAGTTGATAGTATTAATAGTTTGATAAGAAGTAATAAAAAATATGTTTATGCTAAATTAAATCCTAAGAACTTGGCAGTTGATGTTGCGACAAGTTTGGGAATGATATAATAATATGGCTAAGAGAATAACACAACAAGCTAGAGGAAAAGGAAGTATGACCTTCAGAGTTAGACCTAGGGCATATAGACATAAGATTAGTTATCCTAGTTTGAGAGTTGAAGGGATTGGTAAAATAATTAAGTTATTCAATTCAAGTGGACATACCTCTCCCTTAGCTGAAATTGAAATTAAGATTAATGAAAAAGAAAAAGCTAGATTTATAGTGCCTGCTGCAGAAGGAGTTTATGAGGGTCAAGAAATCTATTTGGGAATTAGACCTGAAAATGCGAATCCATTATCTGGAGATATCTTGATGTTAAAAGATATTTCAATTGGTACTAAAATTTTTAATATTGAAAGTGTTCCAGGAATGGGCGGAAAATTATTAAGAGCTGGTGGAAGCAGTGCGGTTATTGCGGGCAATGAGAATGGTAAAACTGAAATATTAATTAGAAGAAGGAGAATTAAGTTGAATGAAAATTGTAGGGCCGTGATTGGAGTGGTTTCAGGAGATGGTAGAAAAATTAAACCATTGGTTAAGGCTGGAAAAAGTCATTATATAAATAAATCTAAGGGTAGAAAATGGCATAGAACTTCTGCTGTAAAGGTGAATGCTATTGATCATCCGTTTGGTGGTGGAAGAGGAAAAAGAATTAAAAGTAAGATTGCTAAAAGAAATGCACCTCCGGGAAGAAGGGTTGGGCATATTAGACCTAAACAAACAGGAAGGAAGAAAAGATAATGGCATTAGATAAGAAAAAAATAATTGGGAAGAAAGAGTTCAGTTTTAGAGGACAATCTCTTGATGAACTTAAGAAGCTAGACATAAGAGAGTTTGCTAAGTTGCTTAAATCTAATGAGAAGAGAACTGCGTTAAGACAATATGATGAGTTGCATAAATTCCTAATAACTTGTAATAATAAACTTGCTAAGAACAAACAAATTAAGACTCACCTAAGACATCTGGTAGTGGTCCCAAATATGGTTGGAATGAGAATCAATGTTTATAGTGGGAAGGCATTTATTCCGGTTGACATAATTCCTGAAATGTTGGGGCACAGGCTTGGAGAATTTTCACCTACAAGAACTAAAGTAAAGCACGGATCAGCAGGCGTTGGTGCTACAAGATCTAGTGCATCAAGGAGTGTAAAATAAAATGGCAGATTTAGATAGGATAAATAATGTAATTGATGCTCTAGAGACAGCACTAATAATACATCCCGAAGAAAAATTATTACATGGAGAGTATAGAGGTTATGGACCTGTAGCAGACATTGTGACAAGCATAGGTCCCTTGATAAGCGAATTAGACTCTGAAGAGTTTAGAATATGTGATTTAAGAGTAGATAATTTATTAAGGAGATATGAATAAAATGGCAGAGCAAAAGGAAATAGATAATCAAAAATTGAAAGAAGTTAAGAAAGATGAACTTGTTGAGGAAGTTAAAGCANCAGAGGATATTAAAGAAATGGAAGATAAGAATCTAAATGATAAGAAGAAAGAAGAAAAAATGGATAAGAATATTGGTGCTGTTCAAAATAAAAAATCCAAAGATGATAAAAATATTAAAAAGAANGAAAAGATANAAACTCTTGCAGNACCNAANANATCTGAGGCAGTTGTGAATGGTAGAGATCTTAGAATTTCAACTAAACATTCAGTCGCAGTTTGCAATTTTATTAANAATAAAAATATTGATGATGCNCTGGCTCATCTTGAAGAGGTTAGTAAGATGAAAAGAGCAATACCTATGAGGGGAGAAATTCCACATAGAAAAGGTAAAATGATGAGTGGTAGATATCCTCTAAATGCTGTTAAGGCTTTTATCCTATTACTGAAAAGTTTAAAAGCTAATGCAATTAATCATGAGTTAGAGCTTGAAAAGGTAAAATTAGCTTGCATGGCAAATGTTGCATCGAGGCCTATGAAGAGGTTTGGTCNNGGNAAACATAAAAGATCGCATGTTCAAATTAAATTGATACCAATGGGGGCTAAGAAGAAATAATGGCAACGATAAAAACAGAAAAGATAGATTGTAATGATTTTGCATGTCCAAATCATGGAGATATTAGTCTTAGAGGTAGAATCTTTAGAGGAACTGTTATTAAGAAATTTCCAAAGAGAATTGTAATTGAATTTGAAAGAACAATCTATATAAAAAAGTATGAGAGATATTCAAAAAGAAAAACAAAGTTACATGCTAGACTTTCAGATTGTATGTCAAAAGATGTTGAGATTGGAAATTATGTTGAAATAAAAGAATGCAGGCCTATCAGCAAGATTATACATTTTGTTTGTACTGGAAAGGTTGAGAAAGATGGTAACAAAATAAAAGCTGGAGGGAANAAATAAAAATGAAAGGATTTGCAGCAAANGCAACTAAGAGTATGAATATAGGAACCAACTGTTTGGCTAGNGATAATAGTGGAGCTAGGATTGTTAGAATAGTTAGTGTTAANGGTGGAAAGACTAGAAANGGAAGNCAAGGTTATGCTAAAATTGGNGATTGGGTTAAAGTTTCAGTTAGAAANGGAGATCCTAAAATGAAGGGAGAAGTTTTTGATGCNGTTGTTATTAGACAGAAGAAGCCNTTTAGAAGNTTAANTGGAGAAAGAGTTGCATTTATGGATAATGCNGTTGCNTTATTAAAAGATGATAAAGGAAACCCNAAAGGAACTCAGATTAAAGGNCCNATNGCTAAGGAAGNTGGNGANAGATNNCCTTTTGTAAATAAAATNGCGAGGTTTGTATTATAATGAAAATTAAAATTTTCAAACANTTAAATTTTGGGANANTTCAAATATAATGAAACAAAAATTTTCAGCATCGTGGACAGGAAGTAAGCAGCCAAGAAAGCAAAGAAAATATAGAGCTAATGCTCCATTACATCTAAGAAGGAAAATGATAAGTGTAAGTTTAAATAAAGAATTAAAGAAAAAACATGATAAGAGNAATTTTCCCGTTAGGAAGGGAGACNATGTTAGNATTATGNGNGGAGAATTTAANGGTAANTCTGGNAAGATTGAAAGNGTAGATATGAAGAAGATGAAAGTTATAATTGATGGAATTTATAGNACTAAGAANGATGGAAGCAAGGTTGCAGTAATGTTTGANCCGTCTAATTTACAGATTAAGGAACTTGNGTTAGAAGATAAGAAAAGAAAAGAAAGNTTAGAAAGAAAGGCNAGTGTTAAAAANATAAAAACAGAAAATAANAAGGAGACTAAGAAAAATGCATAAGAATAGAAGAAATATGGGTAATTTTTGGCCTGTNGCTAAGAAAGGGACAAAATATGTTGCTAAAAGCAGTCATAATAATGTTAATTCTATNCCNNTAATAGTATTGTTAAGAGATGTATGTGGATTGGTTAAGAATGCTAGAGAATTAAAGAAGGTGTTAAATGAGAGGCAAATCAAAGTTAGTGGAAAGGAAATTAGAGATACCAACTATCCGGTAAGCTTATTTGATGTAGTTACTGCAGGAGATAAAATATTTAAAATTACTCTTGGAAGAAATAAGAAATTCAAATTAGAAGATGTAAAAGATGAGGGTACAAAGATTGTTAAGATAAAAGGTAAAAAGAATCTTGGTAAGAGAGGTATTCAGTTTAATTTAATGGATGGGAAAAATGTGCTTTCAAAAGAAAAGGCAAATGTTGGAGATTCGGTTATTTATGATTATAATAAGGGAAAAATTACAAAGATTGTTAATATGAATAAAGGGAGTGAGGGATTTGTAATTAAAGGGAAACACACCGGAGTCAAAGGAAAGATCACAGAGATCATTGAACAAGGTGGAAAGAAAATTGCAGTTATAAGTGATGATAAGGAGAAAATTAACGTTTGGATAAAGAACGTTATAGCTATGTAAGATGGAACAAGAAATGGAAAATAATACACCTATTGAAAGTGCTATACAAGAACAGCCAACAGATTCTCAAAAAATTGAGAGCAAATCTGAAAACGTGCAAGAGGATAATATTGAAGATAATAAAATGAAAAATAAAAATCCAATGCAAGAAATTGAAATAGAAAAAATGGTATTACACTGTGGAGGAACTGAAGATAAATTGGAAAAAAGTATAAAGTTATTAGAAATGATTTCTGGAAGTAAAAAGATTTATGTAGTAAGGTCAACAAGAAGAATTCCTACATTTGGAATTAGTCCGGGTAAAAAATCGGGTGCTAAAATTACAATTAGAGATAAAGTTAAGATTAAAGAATTATTAGAAAGATTTTTTGTATCAATGGATAATGAATTACCTAAAAAGCAAATAACAACTAATCAAGTTTGTTTTGGGATTCCTGAATATATTGAAATTCCCGGATTAGAATATAATAGGGATATTGGTATAACTGGATTTGAAGTTATGCTGGTCTTTAAAAGAAAAGGAAAAAGTGTTAAATTAAGAAAAATAAAGAAAGGAAAATATCCTAAGAGACAGGATGTTGCTAAGGAAGAAATTGAAAATTATATGGAAAGTAAATTTAATTTGGAGATAGAATAATATTGAAAATTAAAATTTTCAAACATTTAAATTTAGGAGAAATTAAAATATGACAGCAAGTGATTGGAGAAAAATGTTGAAGCAGTTTAGAAATAAACCAGTGATGAGGAATAAACTTATCAAGCATAATAAACCTAAAGATAGAACTACGGGAATTGCGCAGAAGAAGTGTGAAAGATGTGGAAGATTTGGAGCTATGATTAGTAGTTATGGTTTGAATATATGCAGGCATTGTTTTAGAGAAATTGCGGAGGACTTAGGTTTTAAGAAATATAGTTAAAATGAGTCAAGATATAGTAGCAGACGGATTGAATGTAATAATGAACGCTAAAAAAGCGAGAAAGACAAAGGTAGTTTTACAAAAGCACTCAAAGGTATTGAGGCACATTTTAGATTTAGCTAAGGAAGGTGGATTGTTAGATTATGAGGTGAAAGGNAATGAGTTAAATGTTGAGATTAAAGATCTTAATGCAATTAAGGCCATTAAACCAAGATATACTGTTAAGAAAGATAATATTAATTTCTATGTTAGAAGATATTTGCCTGCCAGAGATTTTGGATTTGTAGTAGTTAGTACCAATCAAGGATTAATGAGACATAATGAAGCTGAAGAAGGAAATTTAGGAGGATGCCTAATGGCTTATATGTATTGATGGTAGAAGATAACGTTACACCTACTGAAAAGCCTACAGATGGAACTCAAGAAGAGTCTGTTGTAAGCGAGGAAAAGTTAGAAGGTAATAAGATGGAAAATGAAAAACCTGAAGAAGTTTCTGAGGATGTGAACAATACTAAGACTGAAATGGATGTTGTAGAAGAAACTGTAGAGAATAATCCGGTTAATAGTAAGAAAGATGATAAAGATAGTTTATATGAAGAAATTGAGATTCCTGGAGGAGTTAGTGCTGAAATAGTTGATGATGTTCTTGTAGTTAAAAAAGATGATAAAGAGATTAAGAGAAAGTTGGTAAGTCTTTTGGATATTGAGGTTAAGGGAAATAAGATTATTATTACTGCCGAGAGAAATAGAAAGTTAGAGAAAAAGTTGTTTGGAACTTTTAAGGCTCATATTAATAATATGATTAAGGGGCTGAGTGAGGGATTTGAATATAAATTGAGAGTTTCAAATGTACACTTCCCAATGAATGTTAGTTTTGATTCAAACTCTAACAAGTTTACTATAAAGAATTTTTTGGGAGAGAAGAAAGATAGAATTATTGATACTATTCCTGATGTGGATGTTAAGGTTAATGGAGAGGACGTAATAGTTAGTAGCCATGATATAGAAAAGGCAGGACAAGTTGCAACCAATATTGAAAAAGGTGCTAAAGTTAAGGGCAAGGACCGAAGAATATATCAAGATGGAATTTTCATTATACAAAAACCAGGGAGGGCATATCTAGAATAAAACAATGAAAATTAAAATTTTCAAACATTTAAATTTTGGAGAAATTAAAATATGACGAAAGCGAAACCAGTATTCAGGCAAGTAGATGCTCACAAATATAGTAAGTTAGGTGTGAGAAGAAAGAAAAAAGTTAAGTATAGGTTCCCTAATGGAAGAGATAATAAAATTAGATTGAACTATGCTGGCAGATTGAGAAAGGTCAAGGTGGGTTTTAAGAATGAGAATGATGGAAGGCATTTAGTTAATGGTAAAAAAGTTATTATGATTTACAATGTTGCAGATTTGAAAAAAATTGTAGAAGGTTGTATTGGAATTATTGGAAAAGTTGGAGATAGAAACAAGAAAGATATTGCAGAGTATGTTGTTAAGAATAAGATTGAGTTGTTTAGATTTGATGCTAAGAAGTTTTTAGATAGATTGGATAAGAAAATGAAAGAAGCTAAAGATAAAAAGGATAAGAGAAAATCAGATAAGATAGCTAGAGATAAAAAGGCCAAAGCTGATGAAGAGAAAGCTAAGAAAGAAGCAGAAAAGAAGAAAGCTGATGAAGAGAAAAAGAAGGATAAATTAGGAGAAAAAATTGATGAGAAGAAGGAAAAGAAAGTTGATGTAAATGTTGAAAGTAAATCTAAAATGAAGGAGAAGAAGAAATGAATCCACAAAAATTAGAAATTTTTGAGACTTCATTTTCTCAAGGGAGATCAAGAAAATGAACTTAAGTAAGAAGAAAGAACTTGCAGCAAAAACTCTTGGAGTTGGAAAAGGTAGATTGCAGTTTAAACAAGAAAATCTTAATGAGATAAAAGAAGCTATTACTAGGCAAGATATTAAACAATTAAATCAAGAAGGCATAATTGCAATTAAACCAATTAAGGGAAGGAAGAAAAATGTTACTAGAAAACATAGAAGAGGTCCTGGAAAGATTAAAATTAAAGTTAATAAGAGGAAGCAAGAATATGTTAAAATAACGAGAAAACTAAGAGCTTATGCTATGAGTTTGAGAGAAAGAGGAGTCTTAGATAGAGAATTATATAAAAAGATAAGGAATAAAATTAGAATGAGAGATTTTAGAAGCAAGGCAAATATGAAGGATTTTTTGAATATGCGGGAAGATGTAGATTTTGAAAAAGATCATGGAATTAAAATGCCTCTTACAAGGAAAGTTAAGAAAAGGATTGAGGCTAAAAAGAAAAGTGTTAAAAAGATAGAAAAGAAAACAGACTCTAAGAAAAAAACTAAGGAGAAGAAGAAATGAAACGGCTAGATAGAAAAAGACGAAGAGAAAGCAAAACAAATTATACTAAGAGATTACTTTTGTTAAAAGGCAATGTTCCAAGATTGGTAGTTAGAAAAACAAATAAGTATGTATTATTACAAGTTATTGAAAGTAAACATGCTCAAGATAGTGTAGTTTGTGAGGCTAGTACTAAGGAACTTTTGAGATATGGGTGGCCTAAAGATAAGAGTGGAAGTTTGAAGAGTTTGGCTGCTGCGTATTTAACTGGAATGTTGTTGGCAAATAAAGCTAAAGCGAAGAATGTTAGCAAAGTTATATTAGATACTGGATTGATTCCAAGTACAAAGGGGAGTAGAATTTATGCAACAGTTAAAGGAGTTGTTGAAGGTGGATTGGAAATCCCTCATGATCAAAATATATTGCCTTCGGATGAAATGATTAATAAATATGATTTTGTTGAGAAAATTAAAGGAGGATTAAAATAAAATGGCAGGAGAAAGAAGACCCCCTATGGGAAGAAATGATAGACGTAATCAAAAGCCCAAAAGCAAGGCTGAAATAGAAAAAGCTCGAGAAGAGAGATTAAAAGAACAGCAAGCTAAAGCTCTTGAAGATTGGAGGCCGGTAACTGAATTAGGGAAGAAAGTAAAAGCTGGAAAAATTAAAGATATTAATGAAGCTTTGAAATCTAAGATTTTAGAACCTGAAATAGTAGATCTCTTATTAAAAACAAAGGAAGATATTTTGAATATTGGTCAAGCTAAAGGAAAGTTTGGTGGCGGAAAGAGAAGGGCTTGGAGGCAAACTCAAAGAAAGACTAAGGAGGGTAATGTTGCCACATTCTCATGCATGGCAGTAGTAGGTAATGAAGGGCATGTAGGATTAGGATATGGGAGAGCAAAGGAAACATTACCTGCAAGAGCGAAAGCAGTTAGAAAAGCTAAATTGAATTTGCAAAAGATTAGAATGGCTTGTAGTAGTTTTGATTGTACTTGCGGTGAACCTCATACTATTCCATTTATTGTTGAAGGCAAGGCAGGAAGTAGTAGGGTTAAATTAATGCCAGCTGCTCAGGGTACAGGATTAGTTGCAGGGGATGAGCTTAAGAAAATATTAAGAGTGGCAGGAATAAAAGATGTTTACAGTGTTACAAAAGGCAAGAAGAGAACAACATTAAATATGGCTAAGGCATGTATAGATGCACTTAGTAAGACTATGGAGATGTAAGATAAAAATGGAAGCATATAAAATTAAAAATTTTAATCTCCCATTTTTAGGAGGAATAAGATAAAAATGGAAGCATATAAA
>NZCB01000003.1 GCA_002688165.1 Candidatus Pacearchaeota archaeon
TGATATTGCATTAAATCCCATAAGTCTTCAATAATAACCTCTGGAGCTCCCGCATTTAAATTTTCCCATAATCTTTGATTAGATCTTATGATGTCAGATAATTTGTGAGTCAAATCATCTTCAGATCTTTCTCCAGATTCAAGAGTGATACTTGGTCTAACTGTTACAGGTGGAACTAATAATAATGTAAGAACACTCCATTCTGGTCTAAATATACTTGGATTCATTCCTGCTAATTTAATTTCTTCATCAGGGATTCTTGCAAGTTTGTCTCTTATTTCTCCAGGGAATAATCTCTTTTTACCAATTTTGAATGTAGTTGGTTTGTGTAATTTAACTTTTACTTGTTCAGTACTACAATGAGGACATTTCTTAGAATCTTTAGCTCTCTTTAATCTATCTTTAATAGTTTTATATTTGATCATATCTTTTTCTTTAACCATTAACCTATTACATTCGCTGCAATAACATCTTAAAAATAATTCTGCAACAGGGATATATTTAATATGGAAAACTGGTCTAGCTAATTCAATACTTCCTGGATGCCCTAAACATTCTTTTAGTCTTCCTCCACAAGTCCTACATCTTACTCCAGGATCAATAGCCCCTAATCTTAGATCCATCAATCCTCCATCAACAGGGTATCCATCTACATCATATAATTCAGGAGTAATTATTTTCGCCTTACTCATTTTTTTAATCTCGTCAGGACTAATTAACGTAAATTGCAAACTTTCTACTTTTTTCTTAATTGCTTTTTTCATTGTCTTTTACTCGTATTTGTTTTTTAAATTAAATTTAGTTTTAATATGTAGTGATTGAATTTCATCTACAAGTAGTTTGAAAGCATAACTTATTTCAACAGGTTCTATGTCTTGACTTGAGCAAACTGGGCAGGTTATTTTTCCTCTTATGCTGTCTTCTACTGCCACTGCCCCACATTTACTACAAACAGGCATTACAACTTTGTCTGAATCATACCTTTCCTTTAGTAATAATGAGGCTCCGTGGGCAACTAAGGCTTGCTGTTCCATTTCTCCCAATCTTAGTGCTCCTCCTTTGGCTCTACCTTCAATTGGTTGTCTAGTTAATAATGTTACTTTTCCGCTTGCTCTAGCATGCATTTTATTACTTACCATATATTTCAATTTTAAGTAATACATATTACCTACATAAATTTTAACATTCATCATTCTCCCAGTAACTCCATTGTATAAGGTTTCCTTACCATCTGCTCTGAATCCTAATTCTTCTAACTGGTTTTCTAATTCCTTTATGTTTTGTCCACTAAATCCTGTACCATCTAAAACTTTCCCTCCCAAACATGCAACCTTCCCTGCCATTAATTCTATTAAATAACCTACAGTCATTCTTGAAGGGATAGAGTGTGGATTAAAAAGCATATCTGGTTTAACTCCTTTTGATGTGAATGGAATATCATTTTCAGAGACTACTGCTCCAATAACTCCTTTCTGACCATGACTTGTAGCAAATTTATCTCCTAATTCAGGAATTCTTAAATCTCTGGTTCTAACTTTAATGACCTTATTCCCTTGACTATCTTCAGTAATAAAAACAGCATCTATAATTGCTTTTTCTTCTTGCCTAATTACTGAACTTGCCTCTTTTTTAGTTTTAATTGAAATTTCTCTAACCTCACTTAAGAATTTTGGAGGACTTGTTTTACCTATGACAACTTCTCCAGATTCCATTTTAGCTTCAGGATATGTAATTCCATCATCTTCTAGGAATCTATAACTTTCTTCTGTTCTGTAACCAGAAACATCTTTTTCAGGTATGCTAACTTCATCTTTTAATCCTCCTGCGTAATTTAACTCTACAGAAGTGTAAGGTCTGTAGTAGGTGCTTCTACACAACCCTCTATCTAATGAACCTTTATTTAGGATTAAAGCATCTTCCATATTATAACCTTCATGAGTCATAACTGCTACAATAACATTTTGACCAGCAGGATGAACATTTAAGGTGTCATAAACAAAACTTTTTACTATAGGTTCTTGAGGGTAATGTAATATGTTAACGTCAGTATCTATTCTAGTTAAGAAATTTGCAGCATATAATCCTAATGCTTGTTTTTGTGTTTTACTTCCCCTATTTAATCTTGAACTTTGATCATAATTAGAGTATGGAACTAAACTGGTTACAACTCCTAATAAGTCAATTTTGTCAATTTCTAGGTGAGTATGTTCTTCTGTTATGTCTTTCTTTTCTAATGCAACTAATGCATTTTCTTCTTCTGCTGCATCTAAATATTCAATAATGCCTCCTTTAACTATATCGTCCCATTTTAAACTGCCTTCTCTTACTAGATTTGTATATTCTTCATTAAATTTTGATTTGCCTTCTTTTATAACAATTAAGGGTCTCATAACCCTTCCAATTTCTGTTGATAGAAGTACATTATTTAAATTAGTATTATTTTTAATGCTTAATTCAAGAGGTAAGTCCCCTTTTCTTCTAGTTTCTCTTAAATCTGCAACAAATTTTTCAATGTCTTCAATATTTCCAATAAACCTTCCATTTAGGAATACATCATTTTCATTAGCAGATTTATCTGACATAATTATTTCTTTTTTCATGCCATGATCTTCTAGAATTTTTATTAAATTTTCATCTTCTAAAGATGACCTTGTAGAAATTTTTGATAATATTGCAAGATTTTTTCTTAGTCCAATTTCTGTTCCTTCAGGAGTTTCAATAGGGCAGAATCTTCCATAGTGTGTTGGGTGAAGAGTTCTAGCTAAAAAATTCTCTTGTTCTCCTGGTAACATAGAACTTACTCTTTGCAATTGACTGATTATGGCAAGATAATTTGTCTTATCCATATTTTGAGTAACTCCGCTTCTTTCTCCAATCCAATTTCCAGTTGCAATTGCACTTTCTATTCTATGAGTGAATAAAGTTGATTTAGCAATTGTTTTCATTGAATAGAATTTTTTTCTTTTCTGAATTTTTTGTAATGAATGTTGCACATCTCTTAATAAAATATTCATGTTGATTCTAAATAAATCTCCTAAAAGATCTCCACTCATCCTAACTCTTTTGTTAGCGTAATGGTCTTTATCCGTTAAATTATCTGGATTTTCTTTAGCAACAAAAAATTGCTTCAAGAATTTACATAATGAAATAGCTTTTTCAATTCTATGTTCTTTTTTTAATCCGATATGAGGTAGAAAATAACTATCTAATCTTTGTTTTATCCTATCTAGGATTTCTTTTTTAGTACCTTGTAAGTTTGTTTGTTCCGCAATAGCTAACATTGCTTCTTCTTCATTAGTAATATTTGCAAATTCATATAGGTTAACAATTAGGCTATCATTTTCTTTCCCAATATATTTAGCGATTTCACTTTCTTTTGTTAAACCTAGTGCTTTTAATATTACGATTATTGGAATATTCTTGAATCTTGAAAAACTTACTTCAACGATTCCTTCATTATTATCTGTGATTGAAACTGGGATTCTATAACTTCCTCTTTTTGAGAATAATCTTAGCATGATCTGACCTTTTGGACGCTCAATGAAAGGTTGATTTTCTGCCAAATCTTCTGCCATAACAATAACTCTTTCATTTCCATTAATGATAAAATATCCTCCAGGATCTTTTGGATCAATGTATTCTTCAACTAATTGATCCTTGTCAAGATTATGAAGATTACAAACATCACTTTTTACAATTATTGGAATTTTACCTATTTCTACTTCATGGCTGTCTAATTGGCCTGCTTGTTTAATTGTTATTTCAACATGAACTGGAGCAGAATATGTAAGACCTCTAATTCTGGCCTCACTTGGCATTATTAAATGGCTACTCCCATCTGCTTCAAAGATTTCAGGATTTCCAACTTTAATCTTTCCCAGTTTGATTTCAATTTCTTCATCTCGAGTCATACCTTCATTTAACTCATTAATGATTTCTTGCATTCGGTGGTTGATAAAATTATTAAAACTAACAATATTTGATTCAATAAGGCTATGATCTTCCAAATATTTTTTCACCAAAAGGTGCTCTTCTTTCATTTGATTTAATTCTAATTTCATTATACACTTACAACCCTATAATAAATAATTGTCTTACCAGATTCTTCATCTTTTCTTTCAATTTTTACTATGTCTCCAACTTTAAAACTATCGTCTAAAGCAGGATCATTAACTTTAATTTTTGGTAATTGTAACGTAGAAATATTTAGCTTTTTAATTAGCTTATCAGCCTCTTCTTCTTTTAATTTTGTATGGAGGGGTTGTAATTCATGCATTTTATGAGGTATTGGATAGTTATTTTAAGGAAATAATTTTGGATTAATTTTATTTTGCTTTAATAACATATCAGTAATAAAATATCTAAAAAAAGCTTTATAAATCTTTCTGTTATCAAGTATATAATTTCATAAAATCTCCTAAATATTTATATAGGGGATGTTGCTTTGAAATGTTATCGTTTATTTTTTCAAAGGTTATCTGTGTGATGTTTTTAGAGATGGGGTTTAGATGGGTTTAAGATTATTTTATGGCCCCAGGGGGATTTGAACCCCCGACACCCGGCTTAAAAGGCCGGTGCTCTAACCAGACTGAGCTATGGAGCCATTAATAGAATGAAGATTTTATTGATTTAAAAAACTTCCTAATTTAATTTACTAATATTTTTATAAACTTCTTGATGAATATCGGTTATGGCTCTAGGATTCTTTCCATCATCTGAACAGTTAACTCTTATCCAATCAAAATGTTCTGCTAGTTCTAGGTATGCGGCTTCAGCATTTTTTAGATGGTTTTCATCAGCTTCATGAGCATCCAATAATTCATTCATTCCGGCCTTCAATTTTTTAGAAATTTTCAATGGCATATAAAGAAAAATAACTGCATCTGGTTTTGGTAGTTTGTTATCTTCATACTCAACTTTATTTATCCAATCTCTTAATCCAGCTCTTTCTTGAGGGTCTTCTAATTTTCCACACTGATGCCCCATATTAGATTCAACATATCTATCTAGAATAAGATAATCATTTTCATTTAACAATCTTTCAATATCTGGTTTAGCAGCTAATCTATCTAATCCATAAAATGAACTAGCAAATTTGGCATCAGCTTCAGCAAAATTATCAAAAAGACTTCCGACGCCTAGGCCTAGATTTTTTCCCAAACATAACTCTCCAACAACTTTTCCAGTGAGGGTATCGTATCTGGGAAAACTTAGAACTTCTGTAGAATATCCTTCGGATTGGAGCTTGTTAAGTAACCTCTCGCTCTGGGTTTGTTTTCCAGAACCATCTGTACCTTCAATTGCAATTAACTTACCTTTTCTCATAAAAATTATTCTGGTTCTCCGGTTCCTAATTTTATGTAAGGATCCAATTCTGGAATTTGTTCCACAACTTCCTGGTGAGCATCTCGTACATGTTGATCATATCTAAAATGTACTCCCATACTTGTTCTTAATTCTGTAACATATGTAAAATGTGCTGCAGATGTATGAAGTTCAAAAGGTGTTTGATCTCCTAATAATAAACAACCAACATAACTTCTTGGAGCTTCTGAGTTAATAATTTCGTTCATAAGTTCTGCTCTTTGATCTAAAAATCTTGAGTACTGATCAAACAATTCTCCATCATTTTTCATTAGATCAACACAAATGTCTGGCATATAGGAACCAACTGGCGCTAATAATGTGTCCTTAACGCAAGGCCTTTGCCTGTTGATATCTCTTGCCTCAGCAAGGCTCATATTATTCCATGAAACTGAGATTCTAATTTTCTCTGCTAAACCTTTAGCATAATCATATCTTGTTTTCTTACCATCAAAATTTTTAGCAAGTTCTTCTGAAAGAGATCTTCCTGAAGTAGCATCCAAGGTGTTTTTAGGAATATGTGTTTCAACAGAAACAATGTCTTTAACCATCCCAACATTAACTCCATTTTCTAACAAATATTCAACCCCTCTATCTAAGAATTCGTCAGCATAACTCTGAGTTCTCTCTGTAGGTTCACTATGCTTCATTAATCTTGGAGCTACTTCTGCAATATTTTCTCTCAAAGCATCTCCTAATTCTCTAGACTCAGAAAAATCAAAACTACTTGCATACTTTATTGTTTCAGCCCACTCTCTAGCAGTCATAACAAGACCAAAATTTGTCAGACCTGCCATAGGAATTGTATATCTTGCTCTATCAAAACCAAAATTCTTACGCATCCTACTTTGAACTTTTGCAGGAAGGCTCGTATCAATTCTTGTTAATTCAGGAGATTCTTCTGCTAACTTATTTAATTTTCCAACTAATTTTTTATTAATATCAAATCCATCTAACATAGTTTCATACCACTTGTTATGAAACCTTTCAGGAATTCCGAAAGAATCTGGGGTTGCAAGACCTTCAGGTTTAAACTCTACATATCTCGTACTTGTTTCTTGGCCATCTTGTTTTGGTTGTAAAAAAAATGCGAGGTAGGGACTCAACATAGAAACATTGTCTATTCCAGTGGGAATAGATCCTGTCAGTCCACCAATACTTGCATGACCATAATCAAGAAATTTCCAAACACTTTCTTCAAATTTATCCTTAGGAGTATTTTCTAATTGGGTTAGAATTGCATTAAGGCCTTCACCTTGTCTACTATATCTTGCAAAAATCGCTGCAACCATTTCAGGACTCATCTCAACATCATGATTCTCAGAGAAATAAGTTGGTGTAAAAGTTCTAACCTCCATCAGCAATTTTAATTAATCTTTTATATAAATATGATTGTTTTTTAAAATATATTATTTGCAATAAAGATTATTTCTATCAGGTTTCTACTAGTTAATTTTTCAATAATTCTTCAATTTTTTCTTCCAGGGCATCGGCATCCATCCCGCCAACAACCTTGTCAACTTCCTTACCTTCTTTAAAGAATATTAAAGTAGGAATACTTCTGACTTCGTATTTTTCTGATAATTCTTGATTGTCATCTACGTTAATCTTAACAAATTTGACCTCTTTCATTTGTTCGGCCATTTCGTCAATAATTGGCGCCATCATCAAACAAGGCATACACCATTCTGCAAAAAAATCTACCACAACTAATTTATGTCCGTTTCCAACTATCTCATTAAATTCTGTTTCTGTAACTTCAACCACTGGTTCATTTTGCATTGCCATCTTATGCTTTTATCACCACAATTATTGAGATAATTATTCATTAAAAAATCTAAGAAAAAGGGATTTATAAGGGTTTTTGTTACTGATCCGCATACTGCTGAACACCTTCATCAAGTATTTCTAGTTTAATATCTGCTTTTTCAAATAATTTTTCAGTTTCAGAACTAGCGTGATATCTCTTAGCACAAATAACTTTTTTTATGCCCACATTGATAATCATTTTAGCACATGCTGCGCAAGGAGTCATTTTAGTATAAATTGTTGCTCCATCAATTGCAATTCCTAATTTAGCAGCTTGGCAAATTGCATTCTGCTCAGAATGAGCGGTTCTTAAACAATGTCTGCTCTCACTTCCATCTTCATGAATAACTGTTTTCATTAAATGTCCAACTTCATCACAATGAGGTAATCCTTTAGGACTTCCAACGTAACCTCCAACTAAAATATGTTTATCTTTAACAATAACTGTGCCAGCCCTGCCTCTATCACAAGAACCTCTGGTTCCAGTAACATCTGCAATATTCATAAAATATTCATCCCAACTTGGGCGAACATGCACGCGATCTAAATCAGATTTACCCATTACCTCATTCTTACTAGCATTCTCAACTTCAACAGCTTTAGCAACTTCAATATCTCTCAATATATTTTCAACCTTATCTCTTAACTCCTCAATACTACTATTATTTTCCAATTTAAATTCTGACATCTCAATACATTTTTTAATATTCTGTTTAGCAGGATCCACATTTTCCATCTCCAATATTTCATCAGCCATGAATTTCTCAAAATTAACTCCATCTGTTTCACTAGCTCTTTCCAACATTCTAGTATATCTCAACTTAGGATCTGCATCAACTGATAACATATGAAAATCTCTGTTATCTCTCAAACTCATTATCTCTCCCGGAGTTCTCAAACTCTCAATAACAATATTTCCCCCAACACTCTTAGCCTCATTATACAAACGCTCAACAATATGGCTTGGAGAATTTTGCTGTCTAAGATCATTAGCCACCATAACCATGCTCTCTCTATTAACAGGTAACCCTCTCTCACGAATTTCTTCAATTAAAAATTCCCTAACAGAATAATGCTTAAATCCTCTATCAATCAATATATTAACAATTTCACCTTTTCCTGCCGCATTAGTCCCAGTCACACCAATTATCATTAAAATAAATATGAGATCAAAGTTATAAATATTATCAGACTACAAACTATACATCATCCAAAATCATAACTATTCCCTTCTCCAATAACCACAAATTCAATCCCATTTTTACCCAAAAATCTACTAGGAACTTTATGATTAGCACCTTTTATTCTCAACATACCATCATGCACTGGAAAAACTTTTTTAGGCTTAACCTTCAATGCATACCTAACTGCATCCCCTATCTTACACCAAGGGCCTGCAACAGGTAATGCCAATATATCAACTTCTCTTTCAGGATCATGAAAACTATCGCCTGGATAAAATAACCTATCATTAATAAAAAAACCAGTATTCTGAACTTGCCCAAAATCATTATAAATCTCCTCATGATTTCCATTAAAAGCTTCAAATTTCACACCATCAATATCTATCACATTACCATCCCCCAAAACCTCATATTTAATACCTTCACCATCCAATAATTTGCCAACACCCTCATTAGTAATTATTCTTACACCATTATTATTTTCAAGCAATCTCTTCAAAGAAAGAACATGAATATGATCTGCATGCTCATGAGTTATCAAAATAACATCAATATTTCTAGCCTGCCTAACAACCACATCAAGATCAGTGTATCCTCCGGGATCAGTCAATATCCTAATTCCTTTTTCCTCAATCAATAAACAACAATGCCCAAATTTCTTAACTTTCATTCTATTTAACAATTAAGGGTATTAATAAAAATTTCTATATTCAAACCCTAACGCCCACATCCCCAAAATACCCTTCAACAATCCCTTTCAACTTATCTAAATAATCCTCCCCAACATCTCTCTCCATCTCAAATCCTTCTCCAACAAACTTACCATGATTCTTAAAACCCTGTAAATAATATCTACCTAAATTATCGCCAATCAAACCCTTAACCCATTCCATTATTCTTTTAATCTCATTCTCATCATGAAATCCAGGCAATATCGTTGTCCTAAATTCATGATTTTCAAGATCAGAAATAATTCTAATGCTCTCTTCAATTTTATCTAAATCCACCTTACTATTAACAACCACCCCATACATTTCCCTAGAAGCCTTTATATCCATCGCCACATAATCAACCAACCCCTCATCAATCAACAACTTCAACTTCTCCGGGAAACTACCATTTGTATCAATCTTAATCTTATATCCCATATCTTTTATCTTTCTAACAAAATCAACATCTAAACAAACTAAGGGCTCACCACCAGTTATACAAACTCCATCCAAATACTTAACCCTATTTTTTAAAAACTCTAACACTTCAGACTCTCCATAAATCTTACCACCATCATTAATAACTAAATCAGGATTATGACAAAAGCTACACCTAAAATTACAACCAAATAAAAAAATCGTACAAGCTATCTTTCCAGGATAATCAATCAACGTCGTTTTCTGCAATCCTTTAATTAGCATTTTATATTTTAATTTTTAGCATGACACATTGAAAAGCTTTCTTTCTTGCCATTCAGCTTGCTTGCCTTCATTCCATTGTTGTAATGGTCTTAGATAACCAACAATTCTAGAATAACGCTCACACTTTGTTCTTTTCTGTTTTTCCATTTTACACCCCTGTTTCTAAATTTAATTTAACATCACCACATTCATTCTCGCAAGAAATTTTCTCATCACACTTTGGACAATATTCATGATCTCCAGATAAATAACCATGTTCAGGGCATATTGAAAATGTGGGGGTAAGTGTAAAATATGGCAACTTAAAATTCTCTGCAATTTTTTTAACTAATAACTTAACTCCTTCTTTATCCATCTTCTCTCCAACAAAAGTATGGAAAACAGTTCCTCCAGTATATCTAACTTGCAAATCATCTTGTAATTCTAAGGCCTCGAATAAGTCATCAGTATGTCCTACAGGTAATTGTGTAGAATTAGTATAATAGGGTTTACCTCCATCTCTAACAGCATCTTCATTTGCAACAACAATCTTTCCAAGTCTTTTTCTATCGCTATTTGCAAAACGATATGTAGTTCCCTCACCCGGCGTTGCCTCAAGATTATAAATATTTCCAGTTTCAGATTGATATTCCTCTAACTTTTCCCTCATGAAATCCAAAACCTTAATTGAGAAAGCTTTACCTTTTTCAGTTGTTATATCTTCCCCAGGCATAAAATTAATTATTGCCTCATTCATTCCCAACAAACCAATTGTAGCAAAATGATTCTTCCAATAACCATCAAACCTTTTCTTAACATTCCTTAAATAAAACTTAGAGTAAGGATACAATCCCATATCTGTAAAATTTTCTAAAGTTCTTCTCTTAATCTCTAAGCTTTCTTTAGCCAATTCCATCAAGTTTTCCAACTTTCCAAAAAAATCAATTTCATCAATAGCAGTAAATCCAATTCTAGGCATGTTAATAGTCACAACACCTACAGAACCCGTTTGAGGATTCGCTCCAAACAATCCTCCTCCCCGCTTCCTCAATTCAGTTTGATCAAGCCTCAAACGACAACACATACTCCTAGCATCTTCCGGATTCATATCAGAATTAATAAAATTAGAAAAATAAGGAATACCATATTTAGCAGTCATCTCCCATATGACATCATAATTTTTATTATCCCAATCAAAATCCTTAGTAACATTGTATGTAGGAATCGGAAAAGTAAATACCCTCCCACTAGCATCACCCTCAATCATAACTTCTGCAAAAGCTCTATTGATAATATCCATTTCTTCCTGAAATTCCCCATATTTTTCCTTCATAAATTTACCTGCAATAACTACAGACTCATTTTTCATATATTCTGGAACCTTCAAATCTAATGTAATATTTGTAAAAGGTGTTTGAAAACCAACTCTCGTTGGAACAGCCAAATTAAATAAAAACTCTTGCATTGCTTGTTTTACTTGCTTATAATCTAAATTATCATATCTTACAAAAGGAGCTAGAAGCGTATCAAAATTAGAGAATGCTTGAGCACCTGCAGTTTCTCCTTGCAGAGTATAGAAAAAATTTACCATCTGGCCCAATGCAGTCCTCAAATGTTTTGCTGGTTTTGATTCAACTTTTCCAGGAACTCCCTTAAACCCTGTAATTAAAAGGTCTTTCAAATCCCATCCAACACAATACGCCCCAAGAGTACCAAGATCATGAACATGCAAATCTACACTTTCATGAGCCTTCCTAATTGCTTCAGGATAAATCCTTCTCATCCAATAATTTGTAATTATTTTAGTAGCAATATAATTATTCAATCCTTGCAATGAAAAACCCATATTAGAATTTTCTTTAACCATCCAATCATTTAAACCAATATAATCCTCAACAGCCTCAATAGTATCAAACATGCCCTTAATATTTCTAAGTTCCTTGTGTCCTTGTCTATAGAGAATATATGACTTAGCAGTCTTTGCATGACCTTCTTCAATTAAGGTTTTTTCAACAAGATCTTGCACACTCTCAACTTCTGGAATAACACCTTCAATATTTTCTTTCTCAATTTGCTCAACAACTAAATCAGATATTTTTTCAGCTCGAGCTTTATCATGTCCTCCAACAGATCTAACTGCCTTCCAAATAGCCTCTGTGATCTTTCCCTTATCAAAAAGAACAACATTACCATCCCTTTTTCTTATTTTCTTTATCATCTTTTTCTAATCCCATTCCAAACTTCCAGCAGTTTGATATTCAGTAACCTTTGTCTCAAAAAAATTCTTTTCCTTATTCAAATCTGTACTTTGACTCATCCATGGAAACGGATTCTCTTTATTGTAAACCTTCGGCAAACCAATTCTTTCTAATCTCCTATCTGTAATATATTCAACATATTCAGCAAACTGATCTGCATTAATCCCTAACAAACCATTAGGGCATGCATCGTATGCATAAGCCTTCTCTAATACAACAGACTTCTTAATCAATTCAACAATCTCTTGCTGAAACTCTGGAGTCCAGCATTCAGGATTCTCTGCCTTAATAGTATTTATCAAATCACAACCAAACGCAAGATGAATACTTNCATCTCTCATTATATACTCAAACTGCTCTCCAATACCTACCATCTTATGTTGTCTTTTCAAAGCCAACATCATAGCAAATCCTGCATAAAAGAAAATACCCTCCATAATAACATAATATCCAACAAGGTCATGAATAAACTTCTGCATATTTTCAACACTATCAATCTTAAAATTAGGATCAAAAACACTTTCAGTCAATTCAATTACAAAATCATCTTTATTCTTAATTGAGGGAATTGTTTTATACATATTAAAGACCTCTTCAGGATCTAATCCCAAGGTATCACAACAATAAATGAAAGTATCTGTATGAATAGCTTCCTCAAAAGCTTGACGCAAAAGATACTGTCTACACTCCGGATTAGTCACATGATTATAAACAGCTAAAACAATATTATTCGCAGTCAAACTTTCAGCAGTTGAAAAAAATCCCAAATTCCACATGATCAATCTTCTCTCAGTTTCATTTATCTTAATATCTGACTTCCATTGTTGCACATCATCTTGCATTGGAATCTCTTCAGGAACCCAATTATTTGCAACACCATTTTTATAATGCTCCCTTGCCCACAAATACTTCATAGGGAGTATTTTATTAGGATCTGTTTTGTTATCATTTATTATTGTCATTTTTTATCTATAAACTCTCCATTTATATTTATTTATCTAACCTAAAACTATTGACAGGCCTCACAATCAGGATCCTCTATCAAACATAATTTAGGCTTCTCCTTAACTTCAGGAACAGTAATCGCAGGCTTAACTGCAATAGGGGATATCTTTATAGAATCATCCTGAACAACAATATCTTCAGTCTTTATATTTTCATTATCTCTCTTCTGAGTAAAACCATATTTCTGAGCATCTAATGTAGACTTTTCAATTTGAGTAGCTGCCATACCCCTCATATAATATGTAGTCTTCAATCCCTTAGTCCAAGCATGCATATATGCATCATCTAATTTCCTTCCGGAAACACCTTTAATAAAAATATTCAATGATTGGCTTTGATCAATCCATTTTCCCCTAACTGCAGCAAGATCTATTAATGTAGTAGCCTCAATATCAAATGCTTCTTTATATTTATCTTTCAACTTATCGGGAATACTACCAATCTTATTTAGATTACCATCATTAAACTTTAACTGCTCCAACATCTCATCATTCCATAAATTCAATTTTTTCAAATCATTTACCAAATAATGATTGACAATAGTAAACTCTCCTGTAACATTAGCTTTAACATAAATATTTTTATAAATAGGCTCTATACAAGGATAAGCACCACTAATATTTCCAATTGTCGCAGTAGGGGCGATGGCCATAACATTAGAATTCCTCATCCCGAATTCCTTAACATGTTTTCTAACAGGTGTCCAATCCAACTTCTCATCCCTAGATACATCAATTTTCATGCCCCTTTCTTCCTCCAATAAATCTATGGTATCAATCGGAAAAATGCCACGATCCCATTTAGAACCCTTATATGTACTATAAACACCTTTTTCCCTAGCCAGTTCTGAAGAAGTTAATATAGAATAATAAGAAATAATCTCCATGCTTCTATCTGCAAATTCTATTGCCTCTTTAGAATCAAAATTTATATCTAACTTATAGAGAGCATCTTGAAAACCCATCAAACCAAACCCAATCGGCCTGTGCTTTAAGTTAGAATTTTTAGCCTCTTTTGTAGGATAAAAATTAATATCAATAACATTATCCAACATCCTAATGGCAGTTCTAACTGTTTTTTCAACTAATTCTGCATCTAACTTTCCATCAACAATATGTCTTCCCAAATTAATAGAACCTAGATTACAAACTGCAATCTCATCTTCAGAAGTATTCAACGTTATCTCTGTGCACAAATTAGAACTATGAACAACGCCAACATGATCTTGAGGTGATCTAATATTGCAGGGATCTTTAAATGTCATCCAAGGATGCCCTGTCTCAAA
Source organism: Candidatus Pacearchaeota archaeon (assembly GCA_002688165.1). Taxonomy (GTDB): domain Archaea; phylum Nanobdellota; class Nanobdellia; order Pacearchaeales; family GW2011-AR1; genus ARS1285. Next base: position 14,297 of record NZCB01000003.1, read on the forward strand.
CAACATAGAAAGCATTTTTCTCCAAAGTTTAACAGAACTAACAACCTTACTAAGAATCTCGCCACGTTTTGCCATCTCCTCATATTCTTCATATCTCTTTTCAAACTTCTTGCCATACAAATCATGTAAATCTGGAACATCACTAGGTGAAAACAATGTCCAATCTTCATCTTTAATAACTCTTTTCACAAATAAATCTGGAATCCAATGAGCAGTGTTCATATCATGAGTTCTCCTTCTTTCATCACCCGTATTCCTCCTAAGATCTAAAAAATCTTCTATCTCAAAATGCCATGTTTCTAAATAAGCTACAACAGCTCCCCTCTTCCTTCCGCTCCTATTGATAGCCAAAGCTGCATCATTAGCTATTTTCAAAAACGGGACAACGCCCTGACTCTCAATCTTATTACTATTAATCATAGTACCCACAGCCCTAATATTAGACCAATCATTTGCAACACCTCCAGACCATTTAGATAATTGCGCATTATCGCCATAACTCTTAAAAATATGATGCAAATCATCCATAACTGTAGTCAAATAACAGGAACTCAATTGAGGGTGTGTTGTTCCAGAATTAAATAATGTTGGACTAGAACTAACAAATTTCAATGAAGACAACAAATTATAATATTCAATCGCTCGATCATTTTTTTGTTCACCATCTAAAACTGCTAATCCCATAGCAACTCTCATCCAGAAAGTTTGCGGCATTTCGATTCTTCTATTTCCGATTCTTCCAAAATATCTATCATATAAAATCTCGAGACCCATATATTGTATTAAATTATCTCTTTCAATGATTAATTCTTTACTTAATTTTTCAAGATCGAATTCTAATAATCTTTTGTCTAAAATCCCTTCTTCAATACCTTTCTGAATACTATATGTAAATGAACTTCTATATAGATTTTCCATATTACTATTATTATAGGGTTCTCCAACAACTTCTCTGTATAATTTATATAAAAATAATTTTGAAGAAACAAAATTATATGATGGATCTTTTTCAATGAAGCTGATGCTAGCTAATATTAATGCTTTTTCAATTTCATCCACGCTAACTCCATCATAAATATTTTTAATGACCTCTTTAGATATTTCTTCAACAGAAACATCTTCTTCAAATCCTTTAACAGCATCCTTAATTATTTGATTAATTTTATTAATATCAAATAAAATTGTTCTACCATCTCTTTTTTTGACTCTTAATTTTCCAAGTTTAGCTTTTTCAATAGTAATCTCTTGTTGTTTTTCTCTATCTTCTCTTCTTTTAGCCCTATAAAGAATATATCCTTTAGCAATTTCATAGAGATCATTATCAATTAAATGTTTTTCTACAATATCTTGTACATTCTCAACATTAGGATAGAAATCAATAAACCTTGTTTGAATTTCTTCAACTATGCTATTAACTATTTGATTTAAGCCTTCTTGATTAATTTCTTTTTTTGCAGCCCTTATACATTTCCCAATTGCGACTTTAATTTTCTCAGGATCAAAATTAACTACTTCTCCATTCCTTTTTGTTACAAACATTTGATTATCTATTACTTGTTTCATTTTTATACCTCACTTATTACTTCTTTGAAATCTTTAATATCCTTAAAATCCATGTAAACACTTGCAAATCTAATGTATGCAACCTTGTCTAACTTTTTTAATCTACTCATCACCATTTTTCCTATTTTATTACTTCTAACCTCTTTCCCTTTTGATTTTAATTTTTCTTCAACATCTTCAATAATTTTTTCTATTTTCTCAACGCTGATTGGCCTTTTCATACAAGCCCTCATTAAACCATCCTTAAGTTTATCTACTGAAAATGGTTCCCTTCTATTATCTTTTTTGACGATGATTATGCTTTTTTTATCAGCTTTTTCATAAGTAGTGAATCTTTTTTTGCATTTTAAGCATTCTCTCCTTCTTCTCGTGCCATTTGGAGATTCTCTTTTATCTGTTACACGAGTGTTTAGTTTACAATAAACACATTTCATTTAATTCACCTATACACAATATATTGTATATTATTTATTTTTGAGCTCAACTTATTGTATGAACAGTATTTATAATACCAAATACTATATAAATATTTCCATACCATATAGGGTATATTTACAACCTTAATCGAGGATATCTAAAATTGCCATACAATATAACCTTAGTTTAAGATTTTTAATTATTGGAGGGATATTTTGAAATGAAAAATATTAAATATGCTCCTTATGTCTATATCTTATGGGATTTAATGCAGATGATAATGATTATGATTATGAATTTAGTTGTCCAGAATGTGGGAGTGGGAAGGTGGTAGTAACTGAGGAATTTGGAACTTACTATATTAGTCGTTGTAAAAAGTGCGGTTATAAGAAAAATAAGAATTAGAATTTTGAGAACATTTATAAATTGTATTTAATTATGACTTCTATGTATAAGATTAAAAAACTTAAGGTGTTTCCATTAGCGTATACAATTGGACTTATTTATCTAATAATTGGTTTAGTTTTAGGGGTAGTTTTAATGGTGATAAAATTAACTCCTGCTTTAGCAGTTTTATCTAGTGATGATCTTTCGGGATTAACTGTTCAACAAATACTTTTACTTTATCCAATTGCGTATGGGATAGGNGGNTTTATAATTGGAGGAGCTATTGGNTTAATTTATAATCATGTNGCAAANATAACTGGNGGNATTAGTGTACAATTGAAAAAAGATAAAAAATAAATTCTAAATACAAAATATTTAAATACCGAATTAATTAATTTATAAAATGGCTAAGATTAAATTTACTCCAGATAATCAAGAGGAAGAATTGGCAGATGGATCTGAAATAAGAGAAGTTTGCGAAAATCAATTCAATATACCTTTTGGTTGTAAGGATGGAATTTGTGGAACTTGTAGAATAAGAGTTTCTGAGGGATCAGATAATCTATCTCCAAAAAATGAAAAAGAAAATGATCTTTTGCCTGAGAATCCAAATGAAAGATTGGCTTGTCAGGTTCAGATAAAAAGTGGAACTGTTGAGATGGATGATGGTTATGATTGATATATATTTTATTTGATAGTAATGGTTATAAAGTGATTTTATTTTTAATGATTAAAATGGGTGTTTTATATGGCAACGAGTCTTCCTAATAGGTGTTTTATTGTTTATGATCCTAATGGAGGAGCAAAGGATCTTGCTCAATCTATTTATGATAGTGTTGAACCAAGAATGCCTGGTTTATTTGAATTGAATGAGGCGAGATTTGGCAAATTTAGAATGGGGGAAACTAAATTAGAGATTGAAAATAATGTGAGAAGAGGGCATTGTTTTTATATTGCTGATTCAAATGACAAACCTAATGAATGGCTTGTTAAATCAAATCTTCTTAATCATACATTAGAAAATTCTTCTGCAAAGGAGGTAATTGATGTTTTCCCGCACCTCTTTTATTCTAGACAGGATAGAAAGGATAAGGCTAGGGTGCCTATGAGTGCAAGAGTTGTTGCAGATATGATTCAATTATATGCGGATAAGGTATTAACCGTGGATGTACATAGTTATCAGGCTCAGATGCTTTACAAAAGATTTGATAGTCTTCCCTCTTTTAGGACTGTTACAGAATATCTTACTGAAAAACATCCTGAAATTCTAACAGATAATTTGGTGATAGCAAGTCCTGATGCGGGAGGTGGTAAAAGGGCAGAGGGTTTTGGAAGAAGGCTAGGAGATAAAAATGTTGCAATTGGGCATAAATCTAGGGTGAAGGGAGACGCTGAGAAGGTTGAGTTTGCAGAATCACAAGTTTCTGGTTGCGATATATTATTGGTAGATGATATAATAGATAGTGGAGGAACATTGATAAAAGCCATAGATGAATTAAAGGATAAAAATGCTGGAAAAATCTATGTTTATGGAACTCATGGTTTTTTTACAAAAGGTTATGATGATCTTTTGGGAATGGTAGATAAAATATTTGTAGGAGATACAATAACACAACCTTATCAGTGTGAAGGAGGACTTTCAAAGATAGTTGATGAAAAATTGGAAGTGATATCATTTGCACCAATTATTGCTGATGCAATCTATGCTACTGCAATCGGAGGAAGTTTAAATAGTTTATTTGGTGATCCAAAAAAAGATTAATTATTTAACAGCCAGCTTTATTTGCTAATTCTAAAATATCTATATCTCCTTTAACTTTTTTTCCTTCTATAATCCAAGTAGGATATTTTTCAATTCCCTCTTTAATGCAAATTAATTTATTTAAAACACATCCAGAGATTTTTATGTTGCCAAGATATTCACTAGTCTTCATATCTTTTAATTTAATCATGTTGTAATCTTCGATGTATAATGTGATATCTTTTTCTTTTAAACAACTTTCAAGATCTTTATCTAATTCTAAGACCATATGTCCAGTATAACTCCCAATAAAGTTTGCAATGAAATAGAAAGCGAAGACTAAGAAAATTAAAAGTACAAGAGATCTTAATGCTTTCAATACAACCATTATAATTAAAATGAATATTTATTTTTAAATATTTCTAATTTGAAAAGCCTTATAAAGTCTAGATTACCTATTTCTTTATGTTTGCACTAGTCACTTGGGTTATTATTATAGTAGTATTAATAGCAATTGTTTTTATTTATTATTATAATAAATTTGTAATTTTGGAAAATAGGATTCAGAATTCTGAGGCTCAAATAGATGTTCAATTAAAGAAGAGAGCAGATTTAGTACCGAGTTTAGTTAAGGTAGTAAAAGGTTTTGCAAAACATGAGAAAGAAATATTTGATAAGATTACTAAGGCAAGATCTGAGTTAATGAAGAGCAAAGATTTATCTCAAAAAGTTAAGGCCGGAGACCAATTACAAGGATTTTTAGGCAGATTATTTGCCATAGCTGAAAGTAATCCTGAGATAAAATCTAATTCAAATTATTTGCATTTGCAGCAAGAGTTAGCAGCTATAGAGGATAAAGTTGCATATTCAAGGCAGTTTTATAATGATAGTGTTTTGGATTTGGAAAATGCTAGTGAAAGATTTCCAGGTGTTTTATTCTTTAAATTATTTGGCAGAAAGAAAATGGATTTTTTGAAGATACCTGAAGTAGAAAGAAAAATGCCTAAAATAGATTTATAATTTTACAATGAGCCGTTTATCATTTCATGACCAGATTTCTAGGAATAAATTAAAATCATTTTTATTATTGGCTATGATATTGTCAGTACTAATTCTATTGGGGTATGTAATAGGGAAGACTGCAGGACAAGATTATTTTTTTATTATAATGATTATATCAATTATATTTTCAGTAGGATATATTTGGTTTGGATATTATAATTCACATAAATTAGCTTTATCTTCGGTAAAAGCAAAACCAGCTTCTCATTCTGCATATCCTTTGTATAATAATGTTGTAGAAGGGTTATGTTTGGCTTCAGGTCTTCCAAAACCTAAACTTTATGTTATGCAAGATAATAATATTAATGCTTTTGCTTCGGGAAGGGATCCTAAAAATGCGGTTATCTGTGTAACAACTGGTTGTTTGGAAAAATTGGATAAACATGAATTGGAAGGGGTAATGGCTCACGAACTTTCCCATATCGCAAATTTTGATATAAGATTTATGACCTTGACGGCAGTTCTGGTGGGAATGATAGCTATAATTTCTGAAATATTTCTTAGAAGTCTTTTTTGGAGGTCTGTGGGGAATTCAGATGATAATAAAGGTCANGCAATTTTTATAATCTTGGGGATTATCTTAGCTATNTTGGCTCCAATAGTTACTGCNTTGGTNCAGTTAGCAATTAGTAGGAAAAGAGAATATACTGCAGATGCTACTGCTGTAAAATTTATTAGATCTCCAACAGGATTAAAGAATGCATTGAAAAAAATTCAAAGTGAAGTCCCTCTGAGAACTTCTGAAGAGAAACATCATTATAATAAGGCAATTGCGCCATTATTTATATCAGATCCTTTCAAAAAGAANGTATCAGGATTATTTGCGACACATCCGTCTATTGAAAAACGTATAAAGATTTTAGATAGTATGTAATAAAATATTAATAAAAAATAATTAAGCTCTGCGACCAAGAGGGGCACTCTAATTTACTCCTAATACACCTCAAATCAAACTAGTAGGAATATGTTTTATAATTAGATGCTAATATAATATCTCCCATAAGATATTGTTAGATTATTTGTTTATGGAATATAGTAATGGGCTTTTTGTAAAATTATTCTTATTATTATCAACCCTTGCCCAACTACTATTGATTATTTTAGGATATCCTATATTTGTCATAGAGGACATTGCCATAGCTATTATAATTGATATATAGTTCACCATTTTTTCTTTATTTCTTTTATTTTATAATATATGTTGCAAAATATACTATTTAAATCTTATTGGAAAGTGTGACTACTTTAAAATGGCTGCTCTAATTTATATAGTTTAATTGCATTTGTAATGTATGAAAGTTAGCAGGGATGACAGTACTGGAACGGATTTCTTTAATTATATTGTCGTAAAACCTGTCTTTATTAAATCTTGTCTGATTATTAGACACTGATTTGGTTTCCTCTCTCGGATATTGAATCTATATTTTTAAAATGGTCTTACAAAAAAACTATACTGCACATGAATTTCACTACAATGAAAATCTGAGATCTTCTGAATTACCAAGATCTATGGATTTTGAAGATAAAACTTATGAATGTAATATTTGTAGTGAAGCAATAACTAATCCTCTTTGTCCCTTTTGTTTAGCCGAGGAAATTCAAGCTTGGCTAACTCTTTATCCCCATTTAAGGGAGGATATTCAATCCTCCTTGGATGATTATTTATTAAAGGTGAATAATAGCATAACTAGCTACGGGACTATCTGTATCAAATGTAATGAGGATAGAGCATCTGTTTGTCCTTATTGTTTTACAGAGTTTGTTTTTAAAAAACTAATAGAAATAAAAGTTAGTAAAATAATATTAAAAGAATTTTTNGAATTTTTTAATTTTGATTTNGATCATAGAGGTTATAGTAAATTTGCAGAGGAAATAGGAGTAGATTACTAATGAAACAAAAAAAAGGATACTGGTTGGACGAAGAAGTGGCCGATGAGGCAAACCTCGAAGATATAGAGGAACTAATAGCATAATGATAGGAAAATGTCCAAACTGTGGAATCGGATTGAAAGAGCCTCCCTTTAATGATAGGGAAACTAATGAGGTAGTTATAACCTTGAGATATAGGAACTTTGTTGAAAACAATAAAACAATGGCCTCAGTAGAGAAGAAAGGTTATTGTGATATTTGTAATGCAAATATTACTGATTTGAAAGACCAAATAAAATTCTTGAAAGATAAACCNTTAAATTAAATCTTCTAAAAATTTTTAATGAGTTAAAAATCATAAAGATTTTTAAAGTCATTTACTATTAGTATTATATGAAAAAGGGGTATGTATTAACTTTACTAGTTATTTTATTAACTGTTCAAGTAGCNCTAGCTCAAAATCAAATNTTAGATCAGGCAATAGGTAGTTTAAGTCAAGCAATAGGATCTATATTTTCACCATTATTTGGAGTCGGCTTCGGAGAATTTTTATTCGCTAAAATATTACTTTTCTTTCTACTATTTGCAATAATCTTTGTTGCGTTAAACAACATAGATTTATTTGAAGAAAACAGACCTGTACATGTAATAGTCACAACAATTACATCAATATTTGCAGTAAGATATCTAAGACCTGGAGAATTTATCAATGCCATACTTTTACCATACACTGCATTAGGCGCTTCAATAACATCATTATTGCCATTAATAATATTCTTCTACTTTGTTCACAAATCTGGCATGGGCCCTTTCGGGAGAAGAGCAGCTTGGTTCACATACGGACTATTCTTCATAATGTTATGGGGAACAAGAGAATATGATTCTCTTGGAACTGCAAATTGGGTTTATATAATAGCACTAATATTCATATTGGCAAGCCTAATATTTGATAAATCTATTCACAGATATTTCAGTGAGGTGGATTACGAAAAGGCAAAATCCTATGTCTACGATAGAGAAATTCTAAAGCTTGAAGAAGACCATGCTAGAGCCATATCTCTAAAGAAATATAAAAAAGCTAAAAGGATAGAAAAGCAAATCCAAAAATTAAGAAGAATGCGATAGATCCTAACAAAAGA
>NZCB01000004.1 GCA_002688165.1 Candidatus Pacearchaeota archaeon
TATCAAAAATGGGGTGCTTGAAAATCTTTAATTTTCATTGTACACCATTTTTTGTTTGTTCTATTAAAATGGGGTGCTTGAAAATCCTTAATTTTCATTGTACACCATTTTTTGGATATATAGATAAAGCCAAAGCTATCTATTGCACTACAAGTAAAATCGGTTTAAATATATTACTTAATTAAAATTATTCTTGAATTCCATATATATTGCCTGTCCTCTTCAAATTATCAATCATTTCCTTATTAGCATTCATTTCCTTGTCTTTAAGCACTAAAACTCTCCTAGCCTTCTGAAATGAAGCACATAGACCATCTCCACAAGCTCTACACAAATTACATTTGTAAATAATTTTCTCATAAAAATCATTATTTAAAATAATTGCCTTACCTTTTGGAGAATAATGTTCTTTTCTCATGACTCTAAAAACAGCACAACCTTCATTATCAATCCCATTTCTTAATGCATTTGCAACTTCTTCTTTTATTTCCTGCTTTAAATTATATTCTTCTGTTTTCATTTTTTATTATCTGATTCATCCTCATCATCTTTATTAAACAAAATTCTATCCATCAATTTTTTATCAATCTTATCATCAAAATTATCTTTCATACTAACATTACCAACTTCTTCCATTTGTGTATTCTCAATAAATTTTTTCATATTTTCTTCAGGGGATTGATTAGAATCTGTTTTCAATAAATCTTTCTTAATATCCTTGTTCTCATCAGTTGAACTATCTTCAATATCAATAAGTTTGCCTTTATTCAATTTTAGAAAAGGATCATGTCTCAACTTAATTCTTCTAATTATTTTCTTTTGCAAATTATCAATTCTTTTTTTTCTCTTTAATCCAATACCATAACTCCCAGGCCTTCCATTCATTCTATCAATCATTTTAACAACTTCTTGCTTTTTTAGATCATCATTAAAAAAAGGATATATAATCCCTAAATTTAAATCTCCAGAATAAGGCACATTAAATTTATCCAGAAATAAAACAAATTCCTTTACTTTTTCAAATAAAAATTTAGGATCTTCACTATCTCTATAATCTTCTTTATATAATTTATAATAGTCTTTTCTTATTTTGTTAAACAATTCAATATACTCATTATCTTTTATTTTACCATGTTCATTATCAAAACCCACAATAATATGATATTTTTCAGGGAATCCTAATAATTTAGAAAAATAAGGAGAATAAAATCTTAACATGACTATGTGTTTCTCAAGTCTCAATCTCTTTGCAACAACAAAAACCTCTTCAATATCATTTGATTGAAAGATTGAAGCACTCCTTTCAACAAGAGGGATAACTTTTAGTTTAATCTTAGTTATTATTCCAGTAATTCCTTCTAACCCGCAGACTTCCCCTATCTCTGCCTTACCAAATTTAGTTAATTCTCCTCTACCATTAACAAATTCAATTTCTTCAATCCATTCCTTAATATTTCCATAACCTCCCATCAAACCAGGTCTATTCATTGCAACAATTCCTCCAATAGTCCCATTACANATTATAGGAAATTCATAATTAATTTGCTTTAATTTTTCATTTAATTCCTTGATTGTAACTCCTGGGCCTACACAAACTATTTCGGATTTAAAATCAAAATTAATTTCATTCATATTTTTCATATCTACAACAACTGAATTACTCGGAACGCAGCCTCCGACAACATTACTACCTAAACCTCTTGGAACTAAATCTTGGGAATCAAAAACAATTTTTATTACATCCTCAACATCTCTTGGAAAAACAACACGAGAAGCCTCTCCAAACATCCCTGAATCATCAGTATTATAACAAACTAACTCATATGAATTATTTTTATCCATCATTATTTTCTTCCCCCATTTTAATTTTCCTGATTTCTAGAGAATCTGCTAGAATCATGCCTAATTCCAAAATNTCAATATCACTATCTCCAACATTTTCCTTAAGTAAACTATAATTTTCAAATCCTACGACAATCATCTTCTTTACACCAATTCTTTTAGCCTGCAATATTCTTTCCTTAGCAATATTATCTGAAAGATTTTTACTAACTCTTGGCAATCCTCCGCAACTACCACAACAAAAACTATTTTCTCTTGAATTATCCATCTCTTTGATAGTATAGCCCAGCCTCTTAATAATTTCTCTCGGAGCATCATAAATTCCACAATACCTCCCAAGATAGCAGGAATCATGATATGTTACAACCTCATTATGTTCCTTAATTAACCATGGTTTCTTTTCCAATTTATCTAAGATCAAATTCCACACATTAATTATCTCAATGTTCCAATAGGGCAATATTTCTGGATAATCTCTAAAGAGAATTTTATAACATCCAGGTTCAGTAGTCATTATACTCCTAACATTATTCTCTTTNAATATATTGAAATTATCTCTAACTAGTTTTCTCATCTCAAGATCATATCCAGATTCCCATGGCTCTAATCCAGAACATCTTTGTTCATCTAAGACTTTAAATCCTATTCCAAGAACAGAAAAGATTTTAAGATAAAGCTCAAAATTATCTCTAAACTTATAATAGGTAATACATCCAGGAAGATAAACACTCTCCTTTTTCGCAAATAGATCAAATAACCCCATTTTCATAAGAATCAAAACAAACTTTTAAAGAATATATAATCTATAAAATGATTATTAGAGTGTATAATAAGAATTATCTCAGATTCATAATAAATTCTTTTAATCTAGGATCAAAGCTAGTTGTAAAATAGCCTTCTAATTCTTCAGCATTAACCCATTTAAATTCAACAAAATCTCCTTTAATCTTAATCTCTCCTCCAATAGTCTCACATAGATAATATATCATTAAGAGTTTATCATCTTCACTAAATAATCTAGAAAATACCGGACCTAAACTTTTAACTTTTAATCCTGTCTTTTCCTTAATAATTTTTTCAAAAGATTCTTCAAGATCTTCACCATAATTTGGCCTCCCTCCAGGAAAACACCATTTTAGATTTTTAAAATTAGGATCATTTTCTCTTCTTGCAATTAAAAATTTTTTATTAGATGGATCAAAGATAACCCCTAATGTATTCACCAAAAATACTCCTTTATCAAATTTGTTTAGATCTAATTTTTTATCTGCCATATTAATTTTAGTAACAATTCGAAAAATATTTATCCGAAGCTGTCACAATCTCCCTTATAAACCTTAAAGACATTTCATTTAAAAGCTTTTCCATAAAATGCCATTTCAGTAAAATAATAACAAAAGATATTTAATATCAAAAATAAGATTAACATATGAATACTAGAAAATCTGAGGAAATTAAGGATAAATTAAATCCAGGACTTTACAATAGATCTTATCAACAAGATCCTTCAAGTCATGAATCTAGATGGTCCAACAGAATTTTTAGAGATCCAAAAACTAATGCAATCATTATTCCTACCTCTCAATATTTAATGCAACAATTTCCTGGATGGACCGTAAACGGATCTTACAATCCCTCTAGCAATATTATAGAAAATGACAGAGAAAGATCTAAAGAAGAATACAAAAAAACAATGAAACATGAATTATATCATGCCGAAGGCAAAGATGAATTCACTACAAGATTCCTTAATAAAGATCCTTGGATGAATTACAAATAAAAAAAAGATAATTTAAAAAACCAACCACCAAATCAAACCTACAATAATTAATAGTGCTACAATCCCTATTGTCCACCACAACCATTTCTTAGATTTTTTTGGTTCTTGAGTCATACCCATTTTAGCCGCACCTGCACCCGCACCCATTGCAACTGGCTTCTGCATCTGACCTTGTCCTATATTTGCCATAATAACCTCCTTTCTTAGATAAACCTAGAAAAGATCATTAATAAAGATTACTATAATCGCTAAACTTAAAACCTCAAGATTCCTAAGAATAATATGAAACCCCTATCTTCATCACAAAAGAAAAAGGTCCTCGAACAACTCGAAGATCAATTTGGAATAAATAGTTTACCTTATTTATTTTTGCAATTTGGAAAAGATAAAATAAGAATTTATTCTGGAAACTTATCCAAAGACAATTTAAATAGTTTAGATAAAAATACAAGAATAGAAAATATGGGATTATATTTTGCAAGAATTCAACCAGATGGAATAAGATTAACTATTGATGGGATTCAACTAGTAAAAGATCAAATAACAAAAAATATTATGGAAATAAATGATAATCAAGCAGAAGATTGGTTTAAGGGAAATGATCTAGATATTAAAGCAGAATCTGCATTTAAGATACTAAAGAANAATGATGAATTTATAGGTTGTGGNAAATCNACTGGAGANAGAATCACAAACTTTGTNCCTAAAGAAAGAAGGATAAAAAATTAAATATATCCAAAATTCTCCAAACCAGGTTTATCAGTAATCTCTTTTGCTCTATATCTAAGTTCATCAAATCTTCTAATAACTAGAGATCTAACATTATCAAGTTGCTTATAAAAATGAAATCTTGTTCTTGCTCCAAGAATTCCAGGACTATACAATGAAATTCCTACCCCAAATGTGGTTCCATCATAATCAAAACTATGAGTATTTAATTTTAATTCTTTAGATCCATCCCTTGAAAAAGCTATCTGATCTTTTAGTTCCTTTGAATTTTTAATTGAATCAATAATTTTAATTCTATCCTCTTTTCTTACATAATCCAACATCTCTCTAAGTGAAATTCTATCAATTTCTCTATCAATCTCCAAAAAATCCAATGCTCTTTTTGTAGATATTATTTCTTGAGAATCAATATTATAATAAAGAAATGGAATCTTTTGAATTTTAGGATCAGATTCTATTACTGCATTAACTGCTATATTAAATCCAGCAGATCTAACCAATTCTAATTCTCTTTTATTATATTCAAAATCTCTTTTTAAGGGATTCAATTTTGCATGTTTCCATTCACTAAGGGCTTTATTATTTGAGTAATTCAGTCTAGCATTTTCTACCATTTCTTTTCTAGATACTTTTAATTCATCAATTGCAGAATCCATTTTAGATAATCTATCCATAACTGGCTCAAGTTTATCTGCCAATTGCAATCTATCTTCTAAATCTCCATGCTTCTCTTCCATATCTCTGAACCTTAAACCATCATTATAAATAGACAAGGGGGCCAATAACCAGTTAATTGTATTCTCAAACATAGTAATTTTTAGATAGCATTATTATTAAAACTTGTTATCAATACTTTAAAATACCCTTAATTCTTATCGAAATAATGACTCCTAAGGAAATAGAAAAATACAAACAAGCAGGAAAGATAGCTGGAAATATAAGAAAGTTTATTAGAGGCTATGTTAGGGATGGAATGTTATTAACGGAAATAGCAAAGACCATTCAAGAGAAAATAGAAGAAGCAGGAGCGATAGCAGCATTCCCTCCAACACTATCTATAGATGATATAGCAGCACATCATCATCCTGCACCTGATGAAACAACAAAAGCATCAGGAATAATAAAGGTAGATTTTGGAGTCTGTGTAGAAGGTTATATTGCAGACACTGCAATAACTCTAGATTTAACAAAAGATAATAGACATAAAGAATTAATCGAAGCTTCACAACTTGCATTAGACAATGTAATAAAACTTTTACCTTCAAATCCCACAATCCATGAGATTGGAAAGTTAGTGCAAGAAACTATAGAATCAAAGGGATTCAAACCAATTGTAAATCTCTCAGGACACTCAATAGATAAATACAACGTCCATGCAGGAACCTCAATTCCTAATTACGGGAATGATAACAACAAACATCTTGAACCAGGAGCTTATGCAATTGAACCTTTTGCTACAGATGGACAGGGAAAAATATATCAGGGAGGTTCAGGAAATATTTACGAAATAACTAATGATAAAAATCCAAGATCTCCAAAGGCTAGAGAGATTTTAAATTATGTAAGAGAAAAATACAAAACACTTCCCTTCTCAAACACAGAAATTTTAGAAAAATTTGGGCCTATGGCAAAACTAGCTCTAAGGGAGCTAGAACAACAAGATATAATCCATTTACATTCAACCCTTGTAGAAAAGGGCAAGGGTTTTGTAGCTCAATCCGAACATACAATATTAATTCTCGAAGACAGGCAGATCATTATAACAACAAAAGAGGAATGATGAATAAAATAAAAACATTAGTCAAGGATTTAGAAAGAAGAGGCATTTTTTCAAAAAAGCCCAAACCCATTTACCCATTTTTACTTGGATTTATTTCCCTCTTTCTTTGGCACATAATGCCTTCAAATAACTTACTAAAAAACCTGACTATGGGATTAACAATTTTTACTTTTATATTTGCAGTATTACATTGGTTTGTTGTTAGGATTTTGGAGAGCTAATTAATTTATCTTCTCTCTAACCTTCATCATCAACTCTTTTGCTAACAATAAGTATTTCTTAATAGTAATCAAATCTAAAACCTGGGTTCCTAGATTATCACTCATAATTACTACCTTATCTTGCCTAACAAATTCCATAGCACTTTTTTTGTGTTTTTTATTCAATTCAATAAGGTCCTTAATTCTCTTAACCTGTTCATTACTTAAATTATAATTTTTACCAATTCTTGCAAAGGTATTAAAATTATCATTAATTCCTGAGTATAATTTAATTCTCTTATACATAGCTTCATAATTCAAAATAGCATTCACACATCCAATTATCGATCCATATATTTCATCAAATATCTTCAATAACAATCTATGGTCATTAATTAATGGAAATGTAACATATGTCATATGATCTGCAATTTGCAAATGTCTAGCAGCTTCTTTTAGATTTTGCTCATACTGTTCCATTAATATACTAAGAAATAAGAACTAATAAGATTTTGTATAGTAATCCAAATCCTCCTAAAAGGGTCTAAATTTACTCAGATAAATTTAGAATCGCCTCAGTTAAATCTCCATTAGCTTTATCTAAAGCCAATTTAGCCTCTTCTTCTAGACAATTACACTTCTCCATCAAAGTTTTAATATCTTCATCAGTCCTATCTTCTTCTACTTCTGGTTCTCCAGACTCCTCTCTAACTTCTCCTGTAATCTGAAAATTCTCCTGGCCTTGCATTCCAATCTTAACAACATTCGGATTTTCAATAATTATATTCCCATCATCTCTCTCAATAACAACCCTATTAGCATCAATTTCTTCTTGATTTATACCCATTTGCTTCATCATAGCCTGCATCTTCTTAGGGTTCAATCCAGGAAACATTTTAAACAACTATCGGCCAAAAAATCTTCATAGCAGCAACAAAACCAATTATTGCAATTATAAATACTATTACTTGTGCCGGACTTAATTTAAATGGACTTTTATATTCTTCATTATATCGCATCAATCCTCCAAAACTTGAAGGCATCTGCATTTGTTGTTCTGCCATAAAAAGTAGTATATCCAAGCATTTTTAAATCTTACTGAACTAAAAAATTATATGGGAGACAAATATAATCCTCAAGAAACAGAGATCAAGATAAGGAAATTTTGGGAGAAAAATAAGACTTATAAATTTGATCCAAAACGTGGAAAGGCATTTAGCATAGATACTCCTCCTCCAACAGTTTCCGGTAAAATGCACATGGGTCATGCAGCATCATATACTCAACAAGATTTCATAGCACGTTATAGGAGAATGAAAGAAAATGTATTTTATCCTTTTGGAACAGACGATAATGGGCTGCCAACTGAAAGACTAATTGAACGTTTAAAGAATGTAAAAAGCAAGGATATGTCGAGAGCAGAATTCATAAAACTATGTCTAAAAACCTTAAAGGAAATAACTCCCGATTTCATTCAAGATTGGAAAAATCTGGGAGTTTCATCAGATTATGATATTTATTATTCCACAATCGATAAAAATTCAAGAAAAATTTCTCAAAAATCTTTCATAGATCTTTACAAAAAGAAACTAGCTTACAAAGATAACTTCCCCACAATCTGGTGCCCAGAATGTCAAACTCCTATTGCTCAAGCAGAATTAGAAGATAAAGAATCTCCAAGTAAGTTTTCAACATTAAAATTCAAAGCAAATAACAAGGATCTATTAATAGCCACCACAAGGCCCGAACTTTTAGGAGCTTGTGTTGCAATTTTTGTAAATCCCAAAGACAAAAGATACAAAAATCTAATAGGTAAGAATGCAACAGTTCCTTTATTCAATCATCAGGTCCCTATTTTAAAAGATGAATCTGCAGATATAGAAAAAGGAACAGGAGTCCTAATGATTTGTTCTTATGGTGATAAATATGATGTAGAATCAATAAACAGGCATAAATTAGAGCCAAGATTAATATTAGAAAAAAATGGAGAACTTAACATTGGAAAATATAAGGGACTAAAAATTAAACAAGCAAGAAAACAAATTTTAGAGGATTTAGATAAAGCCAATCTAATTTCAGAACAAAAGGAGATTACACATATTGTTAATACGCATGATAAATGCGGAACAGAGATAGAATTTGTTACAACAGAACAATGGTTCATTAAGGTATTGGATCAAAAAAAGAAACTTATAACTCAGGCCAAAAAAATAAAATGGTACCCAAAATATATGTATAAAAGATATGAAAACTGGGTAAATGGATTAGAATGGGATTGGAGCATATCTAGGGAAAGACATTTTGGAATTCCAATTCCCCTATGGGAATGTAGAGATTGCAAGAAGATCATCTTGCCTGATGAGAAAGAACTCCCTATAGATCCTCTAGAAAAAAACAGAGAATGTCCGAAATGTAAAAAACTAGCAACACCTGAAAGCAAGGTTCTAGACACTTGGGCAACATCATCTCTAAGCCCGCAAATAACCTCTAGTCTAATTGATAACAAAATAATAACTCCCTATTCATTTAGGCCTCAGGGGCATGACATAATTAGAACATGGGCATTTTATACAATTGTAAAATCTCTATATGAGGAAAATAAAATTCCATGGAGGGAATTAATGGTCACAGGATTTGTAACTCTTGGTGGAGAAAAGATGAGTAAAAGTAAGGGCATAGGATTATCTCCTGATAAGATAGTTGAAGAATATGGTGCAGATGCACTAAGATTTTGGTCGGCAGGGTCAAAATTGGGTGAAGATTTTGACTATCAGGAGAAAGATTTGCTTACTGGTAAAAAAACAATCACAAAATTATGGAATGCAACCAACTTCGTTTTTATGAATTTAGAGGATTATAAAAAACAAAAACCAAAAAAATTAGAACCAATTGACCAACTTTTTCTAAATAAGTTAAATGACTTAATAATTATCTGTACAGGTGCATTTGAAAAATATGAATACTCTAGGGCCAAGATAGAGGTTGACAAATTCTTTTGGAATACATTCACAGCAAATTACTTGGAAATTGTAAAGAGGAGGGTATACAAGGGATCTGGAAATAAGAGATTATCAGCCCAATACACCTTGCATCATTCGCTTCTAACAATTCTAAAACTAATAGCACCCATAATGCCATTTATAACTGAAGAAATTTACCAAAAATATTATAAGAAAGATGAAAAACAATCATCTATTCATCTGGAAAAATGGCCAGAATCTGAGAAACCAAAAGACAGCAAAGACTTCAACCTATTAATCAAAATTTTAACAAAGGTAAGACAAGCAAAATCAAATGCAAAAAAACCAATGAACTCAGAAATATTATTAACTATTCCTAAAGAAGATAAAGAAAAGATACAATCTATGTTGCAGGATTTAATAGATGTCACAAATGCTCAGAACATAATTGAGGGAAAATTCAAGATAGAATTTTTATAATTAACAATCAAAAACATTAAAAACACTTCTAAACACTTTATTCTATGGCATTAGACGAAAAAGAAAGATCTGAATTAGAAGAATTCATTGAACGAATGAGGGGTTATAGGGCAAGACACACTGAGCTTATAACAGTATTAGTGCCGGCAGGATTTGATATAAATCTTATTACTAAACAACTAGAATCTGAAAAATCCACTGCTACAAACATAAAGTCTACTGGAACAAGAAAAAACGTACAAGAAGCTCTAGAATCTTTAATTAGGATAACCAAGGGGATGAAAAAGGCTCCAAAGAATGGTATAGCATTATTTTCTGGCAATGTATCTCAAACTGAGGGGCAAGATAATTTTATAACAGAGGCTTTTGAACCTCCTGAAGAATTAGGAGTAAGACTATACCGATGCGATCAAACTTTTGTAATAGACCCTTTAGATGAAATCCTAGAAATAAAGGAGTTATATGGACTTATTGTAATTGAAAGAAATGAGGCTACAATTGGATTATTGGTAGGAAAAAAAATTAAAGTTCTACAAAAATTTGAATCATTCATTCCAGGAAAAACAAACAAAGGAGGCCAATCAGCTGCACGTTACGCAAGAATTAGAGACAATATGGCAAAAGAATTCTTTAGAAAAATAGCAGAAGTAGTTAAAACAGAATTCTTTGATCTAAAAAATCTTCAAGGGATTTTAGTTGGAGGTCCAGGACCCACAAAAGAAGATTTCCTTAAGGAAGGACAATTAGTTACATCACTAAAGGAAAAGGTGATAGGGATAAAAGATATTGGTTATGCGGATGAGCATGGATTAGAACTTTTAGTAGAAGCCTCTGAGGATATTTTATCAGGACAAGAGATTACAAAAGAGAAAAAGCTTATGGAGAAATTCTTTGATAAACTTGGCAAAGATAAGGATAAAACTTCTTACAAATTAGCCGAAGTAAAAAAAGCATTAGAGATGGGTGCAGTAGATACATTATTCATATCAAAAAAACTAGGAAAGAAAGATCAAGTAGAACTAGAGAAAATAGCAGATAAAACTGCAGTCAAGATAGAATTAATTTCAAATGAAACTGAAGAAGGCATTCAATTTCTAAACCTTGGAGGAGTTGGAGCTATCTTAAGATTTAAGATAAAGTAACCACTTTTCACTAAAAACACTAATTAATAAAATTTAAAAAGAGCTGTAAATTAGATTTTATATGGTAATGGTATCAGGACCTTATTGTCTTACTGGATCTTGGAGATATAAGATACCAAAATTAAGGCATGATGTCGCAAAAACTGTTAAAGAAGAATCACTCAACAAGGGAAGAAAATTAATTGTGGGAGGAGCCTTAGAGGCAGATTTAATCGCAACGAAGGTCCTGTTAAACGGGTTAGATTCATGGGAAAAGATAGAAGATTTTTTAGAAATTCATATACCTGCACAAACAATGGGCGACTATCTTTCACATTACGGAGATAAATATGAGGGTGGTGAGATAACTCATGAACAAGCTACTGCTATCCCAAAACAATTATATGAATTACATATAGATCATCCAGATGTATTTGTATTTTTACCAGACGCTAAGGAGGAAATTGGAAGATTTAATTATTATAGGCGGATAATGCAACAAGTAGAAAATTCTACAGAATTACGCGCATTTCAAGTGGGAGATAGCCAGGGTGTAGGATTTGCAATAGACTATGCTCTGCAGAAAGATATTCCTGTTCATTTAGAAAGATACCCTAAACCTCAAAAAAATACCTAAAAAAACTAAACCAATCCTGCCAAAACTTCAGAAATTTTATCCGGATCATGTCTTAATAAATTCTTTTTTTCCCATAATATTTTTCTCTCCTTAACATTATCTAAAAAATCCTCTGCAATAACACTAATTCCAGAATTTTCAATTTTATCAATATCATTTTCAATCAAATGAGCATTTTCCATTTTATAAGATTCTATAAGTTCTTCATCTGGATCTTTATTATTTAAGATAACAAAATCTAAATCACATTTAAGATAGTCCTTAATCTTATCAACATGATCGCTTGCCTTATATCCATATGTCTGAGAAACCTGGCTCATGATATTACAGACATAAACTTTTTTGCCCCTGCTTCTTCCAATAGCCTCAGGAATACCTTCTACTAACAAATTGGAGACTATGCTAGTATATAGGCTTCCAGGACTTAAAACAATTAAATCTGCTTCTTCTATGGCCTTTAATGCTTTTTCATTTGCCTTAGCAATTGGATTATGGAAAACCTTCCTTATAGGACTACGATTATAAACTTCATTATTATCTCTATCTATTATTGCATTTTCTTCTTTTAATAAAGTTCCATCTTCTAATTCTGCACAAATATTAATATTATCAAAAGTACTTGGAAGAACTCTTCCTTTTAATTCTAATATTTTGCTAACTTCTTCAATTGCATTTTCAAAACTTCCAGTTAGGTCTGCTAATGCGGCAATAAATAGATTGCCAAAACTATGGCCTTCTAAACCTCCATTCTTAAATCTATACTGAAAAAGATCACATAACAATTTTTCAGAATTAGATAATGCGATTAAACAATTTCTAGCATCTCCTGGAGCCAAAATATTAAAATCCTTTCTAATTAATCCAGAACTTCTTCCAGTATCTGTAACATTAACAACAACAGTTATATTGTCAGTATATTTTTTCATACCCTCTAAGATAGACGAGGTCCCAGTTCCACCTCCAATTAGAACAACCTTTAACTTATCATTTTTTAAATTTAAAACGCCATACAATCCTCTAAGGGTATTTATTGTAAAATCTGGCTCCTCATTCTGAAACCTTGGTTCTAAAATTTTATATTTCCCTCTAGCAATTCTGCAAGTTTGCATTCCCAATTCATTAGCAATCTTTAATTCTCCATCAATTCTATCTCCCACTACAAGAATTTGATTTGCATCTAATCCCAGATTACTAAAAATTTCCTCAAAAATCTCTTTCTTTTTCCCTCTTTCAGGTAAATAAATTTCTTCAAAATAATCTCTAATGCCTAATGCATCAATTCTTTTATTTTGACTATCTTTAGAACCTTGGCTTACCAATATTAATTTATAATTCCCTTTTAATTTTCCTAAGACTTCATTGGTATCTGAATAGATTAATAATTCTTTAAATTCAGGATTTTGATAACAATCCCATCCTGCATTAACAATTTCTTCATCTTCAGATTCAAAAAAAGCAGCTAATTTTCTAATTTTATCATTATTAGGCTCTTTTTCTAATAATTGATTAAATTTTTCAATTCCTTCTTCCAAGTTACAATTCATACCTTTAGTAATCATAACCTCAATAGTTTTTTTAACAACCCTATTTGTAAGGAATTCAGCATCATGCAATGTATTGTCCAAATCAAATATAATCGTTTTAATTATAGTCTCTACCATCTTTTGTGCTACCAAAAAATCTAGTTAGTTTATAAAGATTGTTGCATAAAAACCTTTAAATCCTCTTAATAATATACATTAATATGGAATCAAAAATTTCTTCAGGAACAATAAGGGAGCTTGATGAAAATAAAGAGCTTGAAAATATAAAAAAGATAGAGGCTGTATTTTTTTTATCTGCAAGATATCTCTCTCTAAAGGAATTAGTTCTACTTACTGACATTAATCCTTTAATGCTTAAGGAACTTATAGAAAAATTAATTCAAAGATATAACAATGAAGAATCAGCTATTGAAATAGTCACTAAAGAAAATATGTGGAAGATGGATGTAAGACAGGAATATATCTCTATGGTAAATAAATTGGCCACAGGATCCTCAGAATTCACAAAAGCAGAACAAGAAACATTAGCAGTAATAGCTTACAAACAACCCGTAAAACAATCAATAATAATTAAGATAAGAGGGAATAAAGCTTATGACCACGTAAAAAATTTTATAACTATTGGGCTGGTCCAAGCAAAACAAATAGGGCATACTAAAGAGTTAAAATTAAGCGATGATTTTTTTGATTATTTCCACTTACAAAATTCTGGAAATGGAGTCCTTGATAGGCCTGAAGATTCTGAAGAAGATAACAATTAACGATAATACTAATAAACAAACAATTCTATGAAAAATTAATGGAATTTATAACAATAGTAATTTATACTTCAATTTATATAGGTTTAGTTGCGACAGCATTTTATATTCTAACATTCATTGCAGATATTAAAAGGGAAAGAGAATTCTTTACTGAGGATGAACTTCCAAAGGTATCTGTTATCATACCTGCCTACAATGAAGAAAAAACTATTCAATTAACCATCGATTCAATATTAAAATCAGATTATCCTAAAGATAAATTAGATATTTTAATAGTAGATGATGGAAGCTCAGATAAAACTTATGAGAGGGCCTCAGAATATGAGAATAAGGGTATTAGGATCTTTAAACAAGAAGTTAATGGGGGGAAGGGAAAAGCACTCAATAAGGGCATAAAAGAATCAAGAGGTGATTTCATTTTCACCATGGATGCAGATACCATAGTTGATAAAAAAAGTCTTAAAACAATGACAAGATATTTTAAGAATCCTGAGGTGATGTCAGTTACACCTGCAATGGTAACTAGGGAAGCAAAAACTATCATGCAAAGGATACAAAGTGTAGAATATCTTACAGGATTATTTTTAAGAAAAACTTTTGCAGCATTAAATGCTATTCACATAACTCCTGGCGCATTTTCAGCATACAGAAAATCCTTTTTTGAAAAACATGGGGGATATGATGAGGATAACATAACTGAAGATTTAGAAGTTGCATTAAGAATACAATATCATAAATATACAATTGAAAATGCTCCTGAAGCTCCAGCATATACCATCCCTCCAGCAGATTTTAATAGCCTATTAAAACAAAGAAGAAGGTGGTATGCAGGATTAATAAAAAATACCTGGAATTACAAAAAGCTTTTCGGAAAAGAATATGGAGATATGGGCATGTTTGTATTGCCCATAGCATGGATAGGAATATTCTTTGCAGTATTTTTAACAATATATTATACTATAGAAATAACTCACAATTTAATATTAGAAATTCTATTTTACAATAGTATTAATTTTGATGTATTTAATCAGATAGAATTCAATGTTTATTTATTTGAACGTATATTTTTCCAAGTATTTACAACCCCTGCAATATGGTTCATCTTAATATTTCTAATAATGATTTTTTTCTATTTAAGATATGCAACAAAAAAGATAGGAAAAACTGAATCTCTATATCTAAATGTGCCTATCTTTATGGCTTTATTCGCTATCTTATTTGGAATATGGTGGGTCGTTTCAGTATTCTATGTGGTTTTTAATAGGGAAGTAAGTTGGAAATAACATCTATATCTAATCTACATAATCTATATTAATGAATTTAAGTATGATTTTAAATGGGGAAAATACAAAGTAAAAAGAGATATTTACTAGCTTTTCTAATTGGAACATTAATATTTATAAATGGTTTTGTAGTAACAAATATTATATTATCAATACAATTTAATAGACTTTCTCAATTTCAAGATCAAATATCTTTTACAATCTTTGAAGATAAGCTAAATCATAGGTTATTTGATGCAGATCCTTGTACAATAGACAATTTTAATAAAATTTCTAAATCTCTCAATCATCAGGGAAGGTCAATTGCAAATTTAGAAGAAAAATTTGGAAAGGATGATAGAAGGGTGAAATTTAGAAAGATTTTCTATAGTTTAGTTGAATTAGAACATTTTGAATTTATTAATGAAATTAATGAGAAGTGTGGGAAAGATTTCCTAACAATATTATTTTTTTACTCCAATCATCAGAGAGATATAGATAAGAGTGAAAGGGCTGGAAAATTGCTAGATTATATTGCCCAAAAAAATGAAAACCTAATAATATACTCATTTGATATAAATTTAGATTCTAACATAATAGAAAATTTAAAAAAATCATACGGGATAAAAGAATCTCCCACAATTATAATTAATAAAAACAATAAAATATCAGGCAATATACAATTAGAAAATATTGAAAAAAATCTAATTCTCATTAAATAGGAAATAACAAATCTCTAAACCTATATTTCCAATTACCACTAAGAATAAAAAGCAGATAAAGCTTATTTTTTCATGCAAAGTTGTGATATATGCGGGATTACAAGTACTGAGGTAAGAATATTTGATGCAATCTATGATTTAAGGATGTCAAGTTTATGTGAACGCTGCTCTATAATAGAGAATATACCTATAATTAAAAAACCAAATTCTGAACAATTAAAAGATTCTGAAACAATTAAGGTTTCAGAAAGAATTAAAGATTTATCTGGAATTAGAGAATCTGATAGGCCTGATACATTTTTTAAGGAGGATCTGTTGAGAGAGTTAGATAATAATCCTAATTTAGAATTACCTGAGAAAGAAAATTTAAATTTAATTGATAATTTTCATTGGGAGGTTATGAAACAAAGGCGTAGGAGAGGATTATCTCAAACACAGTTATCCGAATCATTGGGAGAATCAGAGATAGCAATCCAGATGATAGAAAAATCTAAACTTCCAGAAAATTCAAGAAGAATTATCAATAAACTGGAACAAGTTTTTCAGATTAGTTTAAGAAAAGAAAAACCAAGAATGCAACAAGATGCCCAACCCGTTTTAGTTGATGAGGGCGGAGAGAAAATTGAATTTGTTCCAGAAGATGAAGAGATGATTTTTATAGAAGATGAACCAGAACCAGATATTCATGAAAAAAGTGCTGAAGAAATTTCACTAGAACATGCGGAGAATGCATTAGGCATAAAGATTCCAGAAACTACTGAAAAAATACCTTATCTCCCAGAAGATAAAGATTTAGATATTAATAGGATAAATAAAAAAGAGATCACTATAGGAGATTTACAAAAATTGCATGAAAAGAAATCTGTAACAATTAAACAAGAACAGTTAGAAGAACAAAGAATAATTGAAGAAAGACAAAGGTTATTAAGAGAATCAAGAGAAAGAGATAAACAGAGAATTGAACTAGAAAAACAAAGGGAAATTATTGAAAAAGAGAAGGTAGAACAAGAAAGACAATTATTAATTGAACAGAGAAAACAAGAAGTACAAACATTAAGGGAAAAAGAATCCAAGGATATCTATAATTATCTTGGAGGCTCAGAATTATTGAATAACAATAACAAAGATGAATTTAATCAAGATAAATCTATTGAGGAGTTTGATGAGGAATTAGTTTAGATAATCCTTAAAATTTCCAATTCTTAAAGATTAAAAGGTTCATAGGAACTTTTAAAAACCCTTTTTTTCTCAATAATTCATGGAAATACAAATTCTAAAAGATGAAAAGAACGATTTAGAAGCTTCTGTTGATAATCAAACAGTTGTGGAAGTAGTCAGATCATACCTAAACAAAGATTCAAGCGTAAAACTAGCTGCTTGGAAAAAAGAACATTATTCTAAACCTTTAATTTTAAAGGTAAAAACTGAAGGAAAAACAGCTAAGAAGGCTCTAAGTGATGCAATAGCAAATATTCAAAAAGACTTAGATAAGTATAAGGATGAGTTTAAGAAGGCTAAATAATTTAACTATCAACTTTTTAATTAATCATATTTTCTCAATAATATTACTTATTATAAATATCCCTACTTTCACAAGCTTTTAACTTACCATACGCTATAAACACTAATAAAACAAATGCAACAAAGGCCATCATTGGTATTGTAATAAATCCATAACTTAACCCAAAATATTCTGAACATTTAACAGTCATGCCAACTACATCACATCCCTTTTCAGCCACTATCCCTATTTGCATCAAATAATGATAACCTGCAATCAATCCCCCAATTAAAGATAGAACCAAACTATTCAATATAATTCCCGTGTTTCTCTTAACCTTCATAGCAATTAAAAATAATATTGGTTGAGGATACATAAAAATTCTTTGAAACCAACATAATTTGCATGGAGGATATCCCATAACATCAGAATAAAACAAACTTCCTAATGTAGCAATTAAACTAACTAAAAATCCTAAGAATAAATAATGATCTTGTAAAAAGTGAACAATCCATTGATATAATTTTGTATCCTTTCTTAACACAAATTTCAACACAAATAATAATACTAACAATCCAATAAACAAACTGCTGATTAAGGTTAATAATTCTATAAATTGAATGATACTTTCTTTAGACATTCAACAGCCCAACCCGCCCTCAATTGGACATCCTTTCTTTAACTTAACACCCTCAATAATTCCCGGTTCATTACCTGATGCCACATAATCTAAGACATCAGTTTGTTTCCATTCATGAGCATGATTCCATATTGTCCAATGATATCTCCATTCATTCCAACCAATGCCCAAATGCTTAACATAAATTTCATTATCTACCAATAATTTTCCTACCTTCCTTCCAGTCATACAAGGACCGCTATAACAATAAACAATAATATCTTTATCCAAGTTATTCTCACGCAATTCCTTAAATGAGCTAACAATTCTTTCTACTGCTCCATAATCGGAATGATCTTTATTTTTATAGGCAGGAATATTCACTGCAGTAACAATATGCTCTTCAATATATTCCTCTTCACTTCTTAAATCAACTAAAATAAAACTATTATCTCCCTTCGCCATACCTTTTCTAATATGATGTGGGCTTACAGAAACTGAGGTCTCCACAGCATAAAATTCAGCTATAAGCTCTTCTTGACTTTTATCATCCAATAAATAATTTGTTGTAAAAGCTCCAGAAATCCCTCCTATGACTGCGGCAATCAACAAAAAAACTAAAGCAGATCTCAACTTCAATCTCATCTTATTCTGGCAATTCACACCCAGTCCTTTCAGCTAATTTTTCTAAAGGTACAAAACCACTCATTCTAATCCCATCTCCAAATTCCCATGTAGGATAAGATTCAATACCTGCATCCTTGCATTCTTCAGTCTGCCCACCATTATTAGGCAAAGAACATTCTACATAATCAATTTTATAAAAACTATCTCCTAAAGATTCTTTTTGTTGATTGCAATGACTGCACCAATAAGCGCCATACATCTTAGCCCCACTATCTGCTACACATTGCGCAAAATCATCATACTTTCCAGGTTCTATTTCAACAGACGGAACAAAATACAAATATCCTACAACTATTACAATAATTAACAATATCCAAATATATCTATTCTTAACTTTTTTACCTAATGATTTCTTAGGAGTAATATAATGTTTAGATCTATTATGATCTTCCAAGGCTTGTTGACCACTAAAATCTCTGTCACATTCATTACATCTAAACTCGCTCATCATCTTATATCATTATTCCCTTATTTAAATCTTATCATTCTATTTAACTATTGTTAAATTCATCTTAATCAATCTTACAAACACTTGGCTTACTTAACAATTTAGCACCGATTATTAATAATATTAAACTTGCAGCTTGTAATTCTAATCCATTAAAGGGTAAAATATCTAAACCTGCTGCAGCACTACCAAAAATTCCTAAAACTACTGGAAACAATCCAACAATACATCCTGGACAAGCTCCTCCAATTATTCCTAGAAAGATTCCCAATGTCGTAATGCTCCCCTCCTTACCACTAATTTTCTTAATATCTTTAAATTTCATTATGAGAAGATTTATATTTAATCCAACAAAGCCTGCAACAAGAATCATCAATAAAAATNAANGGTANTCCNNAAAGCAGGATTATAAAANANAANNNCNTAAGTNANATANATTTTATTTNNCCAAATATTAAANANTAAATATAAAAAAAAGAAAAAAAGAAAATAAAAAAAATAAGGCCTAGCAAATATTGCCTGCCTCATTTTTTTACTAAAAAACATTTTATTGCAAAGATTTAATTGCAGCTTCAAAATTTACCCAAGGTTGGGCACCAGAAACAACAGTAGTTTCATCATCTTCATTTATCAATACAAAATAAGGAGTTCCTCTCCCACCAGCTTCACCAGCTTGCTTCATATCGTTAGCTACTTTCCCAGCTTTCTTACCACCATCCAAACAGCCATCAAAATCAGCTTGGTTTAAACCAATCTGACCAGCAAATTTNTTCAAACTAGCAACATCCATTTGCGCAGTATTTGCAAAAATTGCATCATGCATCTCCCAGAATTTACCTTGATCCTGTGCACATGCAGCAGCCTCAGCAGCCTTTTGAGCTTGAGGATGAATACTATTNAACGGCAAGTGTTTAAACNCTAGCCTTACATCTCCATTCTTAAAATAAGAACTTTGTTTAAACTCAGCAATAGCTCCATTAGCAGCCCTCTCACAGAAAGGACACTGAAAATCAGAAAATTCCACAATAGTTATATCCGCATTTTTATCTCCCAAGATTGGATCACTATTATCAATAGTAACTTTAATATTCTCTGTAGGAGGATTTTGAACTGTAGGTGGAACAGCAGTAGGATTATTTACTACATTAGTTCCTCCACCATACATTGCAAAAAGCCACAATGCAGCAAATACAAAAGTTAACACCTTCCAAATTGTTTCTTTCTTAATTGTAATTTGTTCACTCATTTTACCCTCCTTTCACATGAATTTACATCAAATAGATTTGACATAATTTTTTTAGATTTCATTAAGAACTCAAATAACATTGACTATAAAAAGATATTGCTTATTTAATTTAATTCAGCCTCAATAGCTTGTTGGAATGCAGGAAAAGGTTGTGCTCCTGAAATTAACTTACCATTAATAAAAAAGGCAGGAGTACCTTGAACACCATACTTACTTCCATCAGCAAAATCTTTCTGAACCTCTTCAGCCATAGCTCCAGAATCTAAACACTCATCAAACTTACCTTGATCTAATCCCATTTGGCCTGCAAATTGTTTAAAACTAGCAACTCCTCCTGCAACACCTTCTTCAAATAACTTATCATGCATATCAAAATATCTTTCTTGTTCTCCAGCACATTCAGCAGCTTCAGCAGCCTTTTGAGCTTGTTGATGAAAACCTAATGGGTAATCTCTATAAACTAAATTAACCTTCCCAGTTTTAATATATTGCTCATCAATTTGAGTTAAAGTTTGAGTATAAAATCTAGTACAAAAAGGACACTCATAATCACTAAATTCTACAATTGTAACTGGAGCATTTTTATCTCCCTTAACAGCATCATCATCAATGCTTACTTCAACCTTAGCTACTGCCGGAGGAACATTTCCTGCAGGATCTTCTACAACATTATTCTCAACTCCCTTATCTACAATAAAATAATTATAACCTAAAATTAAAACTGCAATAACTGCAATAATTTTAACATATTTCCAGAAATCTTCCTTATTTATACTAATATGATCATCACTTCCAGTATGTGCTCCAGTACCCATACCTTCCTCCATTGGAGCATTCTGAGAAACTTTTGGTTCCTCCCTCTTAACTTCATTATTCAAACTAGAATTTTGGCTACCAAAAGAATTACCTTGAGAAGGTTCCTCTGTTTTAGGTAAGGGAGAATGAGAAATAGTATTATTTTGACTAGTATCTAAATCTCTATCTATGCTTGGCTGACTAATTGTATCATCAAAACTAGAGCCAGTAATTGTATCTTCAGATTTTACAGCATCTTCTGCAACACTACCTACATCTTCAGAATTATTATTTTCATCTCCAGAACTATCTTGAGTAACTTCCTCTATAATGTCATCAGAAGAATCTTCTTCCTCTTCCTCTAAGATATCTTCTTCTCTCTTTTCATCATTCATGATATTGGAATAAAATTAATCTTTATAAATATATTGTTAATACAGAACAATAACAATCCTTTTAACAAATAAACAATTAATAAATTAATGGACTTAGAAACAAACAACCTCTCAAACAAAATTCTAACTGGATCCTATGACCTCAATAAATGGCTGGAAGGAGGTTATGAGAGGGGGATTATCACTTTATTCTATGGCCCTTCAGCGGTAGGAAAATCCAACTTTGTAATGTTGGCTGCATGTCATCAGGCAAAAAAAGATAAGAAAATAATTTTTATAGATACTGAAGGAAGTTTTTCATTAGATAGAATTAAACAAATATCTCAGGGATTGCCTGAATTTATTCTAAAGAATATAGCAATTCTCAAACCAACAAATTTTGAAGAACAAAACAAAGCATTTGAAAAAATACATAAGGAATTACAATCAGAAAATATAGGTTTAATTATTGTAGATAGCATATCTATGCTCTATAGATTAGCATTAGCAGAAGCCCGAAAACAAGGCCCTGAAGAAATACAAAGTGTAAATGCAGATTTAGCCAATCAAATGAAAATTTTATATGAGATAGCAAGAAAGCAAGATATTCCTGTACTAGTAACTGGACAAGTTTATAATGAGTTTTTATCTGAAGAAGAATGGCTATCAGGAAAACAGGCAGGAGTAAATATAGTTGGAGGAGATCTTTTGAAATATTGGAGTAAATGCACAATAGAACTACAAAATGAAAAAGGTAAAAAAAGAGCCCTAATAAGAAAACACAGATCCATACAAGAAAAAGATCTCTATTTTGAAATAGTCAATGAAGGTATTCGGAAAAAGGGCTGGTTATAATAACTTATTTTCAAATAAAACTCCATTCTCACCATTTCTAACAATAAACAAATCTAAATCTTCATCATTGTCATAATCAAATACAACTACATCCCGGCCTTCTCCCTCAATATCTAAACCAAGATTAGAAGTAACATCTACAAATTTTTCACCATCATTCCTCCACAACTTAACTGCATTGCTAGTAAAATCATGTTCTCCCATTATTTTCTCTTTCATTCCCATTACCATTATTAAATCTAGATCTCCATCCAGATCATAATCAAAAAATTCCGTCTCCCAACCCCAATCTCCATCGGCAACATCCAATCCACTTAACTCAAAATTCCCATCCAAATTATGATATAATTTATTTCCACTCATTCCATCCATACAATCAGAATCCTGACAGTAGATTGAAGTTATAAAAAAATCCTCAAAACCATCTTTATCATAATCTCCAACAGTAATCCCCATGCCAAACTCATCTAAACCAGCCCCATATCTTTTTGTCATATCAACAAATTTTTCACCATNATTAATATACAATCTACTATTTCCAAAATCTGCAGCAACTAATAAGTCTAAAAAACCATCATCATTTACATCTGCAAATTCAGAATCAAAACTAACATCCCCATAACCATCTTGTGTTATCATTCTCACACCCATTTCTTCAGTAACATCTTCAAAATAACCATCTCCTAAATTATGATACAACCTGCCATATTCATCTTTCTTACCTTCTCTAATAGTCATCCGGTCCCAATTACTTGTCATAATATCCTGCCAACCATCACCATCATAATCTCCAATAGCAATTCCAAACCCATATAACAAATCCTCTGATTCACTCAATCCTCTAATAAACCCCTCTTCAACAAACTTCCCATCATAATTCATAAACAAATAATTTCTTTTTTCACCAATAACACTAACAAACAAATCATCAAAACCATCACTATCAACATCCACCCATCTAGCTTTATTGCTGTTTATCATCAAATTTAATCCAACATCATCAGTTACATCTACAAAATTACCTTCATCATTCCTGTAAAGGATATCCTCTCCATCTAATCTCGTAACATACAAATCTAAATCTCCATCATTATCGTAATCTGAAACATCAGCTCCTCCACTAAACAAACCTTGTAAATCTCCTCGTAAATATGCCTGACCATCAATCTTATATTTTCTAGTACTTTGAATATAATCAATTCCAACATTTCGAGTTACATCTACAAACTCTACATCTCCTAAATCAGAAAAAATAATCTCTTCTTCAACGTTTGATTGATTAATAATGCTTACTAAAGCAAAGGCTAATATGAATCCAACAACAAAATAAATTAACCACCTCATAGAATAACAAACTAATCACTGTTTATTAAACTTTCTCAACCTTTTCAATCTCCTTAATCTTCCTTCTATCAACACTAGTCTGTTGGCCAACATACCTTTCTTCAGGTTTTTTATCCTTGCCATCAATTCCCATAGGTTTCTTACTATTACATTCAGGATTAAAACATAATTGCCAAGGCCTCTTTCCAGCTAAAATTCTAAGTAACAAAGGATAATCACAATCTTCGCATTTTTTATTAACTGTATTTTTAATTAATCCTTTAGGCAATGAAAAAGTTTTCCTACAATCTGGATAAGCAGTACATGCAACAAAATAACTCTTAAATCTTGGAGTAAACTTTACAGTTAATTCCCCTTTCTTACATTCAGGACATTTAATTCCCAACTTATTATTTTCTTGTTCTTCCTTAAACATAGATTCATTAGCCTTAACCAAATCGTTACCAATCTCTTTCTCCTTCACTTTAAAATCTTTTGAAATTTTAATCAGAGCCTCTTTAGCTTTATTCAAAATCTTTTCTTCCTTTTCTTTCAGATTGTTCTTACTCCCACGAATAACATCCATATCTTTTTCAATTTCTCTAGTCAATTCTTCATCAATAATAACTGGAGAATTCTTCTTCAAACTTTCAATCAAATTAATTCCAAGTTCAGTAGCCTGAATAGATTTATCCTTAACATAATTCCGATTATACAAGGTTTCAAGTATATTAGCGCGCGTTGCCTTTGTTCCAAGATTCCTCTTTTCTAATTCACTTAGAATACTTGCTGGACTATACCTCTTAGGAGGTTTAGTTTCTTTTTCTTCAATTTTAACTTTATCAACTTTAACCTTTCCATTCATATCTTTAATCTCTTTTTCTTCCATTTTAACTGGATAAACATCCATCCAACCTCTTTTCAAAACCTCCATTCCACGAGCCCCGAACTTAAGATCTTCTATCAAAACATCCACCCTCTTATTTTCCAAATTAGCATCATCACAAAAACAACTAATAAATCTCTTAGCTATCAATTCATAAACTTTCAATTCATAACCATCCAACTTTCCATTATTTCCAGTAGGTATAATTGCGGGATGGGCAGGATCGCTTTTCTTCCCTTCAATAGGTTTTGATCTAGTAGCCTTTTCTATCATTGAACCATATCTCTTCTTCAGTTTCTTTAAAACATCTTTAGCACCTTTTAAATCTGAAATCTTCTGACTACTAGTTCTTGGATAACTAATCAAACCGTTCAAATACAATTTTTGAGCACTAGCTAAAGTATTACTTGGAGTAATACCATGAAACTTGTATGCTTCAGTCTGTAATGTGGTAAGATCGAATGGAGGTGGAGGAATTATTATCTGCTTTGTCTTCTTAGTACTAGCATCGCCCTCTTTACCTTCTAATTTTTTAAAAATATCTAATTTATCCTTATCAACAATATCTTTATTATGTTTAACTGTTAATTTATTTCCGTCTTTATCAATAACATCCAAGAAAATTTGCCAGTAAGGACTTGGCTTAAAATCTTTAATTTGTAATTCTTTATTAACAATTAAATGCAATGCAGGACCCTGGACCCTTCCAATTGACATTACTTTAAACTTTCCTGCAGCTTTTACCGCACTCATCAAAGCTCTAGATAAATTAATACCATACATCCAATCTAAAAAATGCCTTGTCTCTCCAGCAATAGCCTGACCCCATTCAATATTTGGCAATCTATTTTCATAAGACTCCTGCAATTCATCTGCCGTAAGCGAACTAAATTTCATCCTCTTAGCATCTTTCTGTCCAGCAATATATCTAATAATATTATAACCAATAACTTCTCCTTCAACATCAAAATCTGTAGCAACAATTATCTCACTGGCCCCTTTAACAAGACTCTTTAAAACACTATAATAAGATTTAGTAAAATCTTTCTTATTAACTTCAAAATTAGGATACCATCCAATATCAAATATAGGATAATCTGAACCAGGAACTGTTTGACTCACCGAAAACAAATGTCCCACAGCACATCCAACAACAATTTTATCACCGTTCCTATCAAACTCATAATATGAAACCTTGCTCTTACTTATTTTATTATCCTTACCTTTTGAAAGAGCAGCAGCAATCTTCCCAGCAGCCTGAGGTTTCTCTGTAATAATTAACTTATATCCCTCTGATTTAAGTTTAGTTTCTTTAAACTTACTCTGAGTTTTTTGGGTAGAATTCTTTTTTCTAACAATAGATCTTTTTCGAGCAGGTTTAGAAAGAGTCCGAGCTTTAGCTTTCTTAATAACTTCTGGATCTCCAACTTTTTCAACAATCTCTAATTCCTCAATACTAGGTTTTTCCTTTACAGGAATCTCAACTGTTTTTTTAACATTCTCAGGATCAAGAGCTCTAAATTCTTTTGTCTCAACCGCCAATGGATCTTTCTTTTTACGAGGCATCTCATAAGAAACATACTTAACTTATATAAAAATATTAGGGTTTTCCAGTTTTCCACATATAATCAAAAAAATCAGCATAAGATTTAGCCATACTCTTTGAATGTATTAAAACTCCAAATGGTTCATTTTCCTTCCAGCTTATTATCGCAATCTTATCATTAATTACCATTGTATTTGGGATAATAGAAAATTTAACATATCTTTTCTGCATTATTGAATCTTTTTTTCTAGGTTCTCTCAGATTTTCATGAAAAATCCCCCTCATTTTTACTTTTTTTTCGCTAACAAGTTTTTTTGTAGGGGTATAAACATTACTTCTAGCAAGTTTATATTCCTCTAAATTTTCTATGGAAAAAATCAACAAAACATCTCTTTTATTAACATCTTTCAATAATTCAGACATTATTGTTTTTATTCCTCTATAAGTTCTAAATATTTGAGCACTTTCTTCATCTTTTTGTTGCTGATAAGATTTTAATTTTGGAAGTATTTTCTCATACTCTCTTTTCTTTATATCTATATAATCAAAAATAACTTCAGGATTTGCAGCTTTATAATATTTAATTTGGCTTTCCTTGACATAAGAAACTAATCCCTTTTTTATCAAACTATTAATTGCATTATATACTGAAGAACTTTGTAATCCTGATTTCTTAATAATCCTCCCCGCTTTGGACTCTCCAGATTTAAGTAAGGTCAAAAAAACTTTTATTTCTGTTGAAGATAATCCAATATCTTCCAATACACTTGTATCCATAATTTTCTCTATAGATTATACTTTTTAAATCTTATTATTACTCTCCAATTTTAGAGAGGAATTTCATAAATACTTCTTTTTCATTATTTTATTAATTGATTGCAAGGAGGCAAAATAAACATGGCGAGAATAAAATCATACACAGAGCCTATAGGGGGCATTCATGGTCTGATAAGTGGAGGAACCAGGTCAGTAATATATGACAAGGATTCTGATACTAAAGGAGTAGGATATGGGAAAGATGAAGAAGAATCTATGAACAATGCTAGAAGTGCATATATAGAATCTGACCTTGAAAAGAAAACTAAAGATTAATGTATCTAAAAAAATTAACTTTATTTTTAGCCTCCAAATCTTTTTGGAGGTTTTTTATCAAATCTCTATAATCTTTCCCTTCTCTCCAACACTAAAAACCTTGGTCTTCCCAACCTGATCTTTTAATCCCTCTGCTTCATGAATATGTCCACTCAAAAAAATATCTGGTTGAAATTCTTCTATAGCTTTTCTAACTCCTGTACTTCCAGGAATCCCAGAAAATTCAGACTTAGTACCTGCTGCATGAATATGACTAACCATAATTTTTTTCTCTAAATCTTTAATCTTACTAAAATCTTTTTTCAATTTATTAAAAGCCTTTTTCTCATTTAAATCTAATTGACCATCAGGACTCCCAACTCCAAAAACTCCAACATCTCCATATTTAACATAATGCTTCCCAACGTTCTTAACTCCATACATTTTAGTAAGAACATCTGCAGTTACACTAGAATCCCAATTCCCTGGAACAAAAACAACTTTTTGATCATTATCAATAAAAGGTTTCAAAATACCTTCAGTTTCAACAAAACCACTTAAATCTCCTGCCAAAACAACTAAATCAACATTTTCTTTCTTTGCCTTAGCAGCCAACTTCTTTGTTGCATCAGTATCTCCATGAATATCACTAGCTGCTAATATCTTAAACTTTTTCTTCTTATCTGCCATATTTATTATTAATTTATAGAATTTATATAACTATCATTTCCCAAAATTTCTTTTCCTATTCTTAAACTCTTC
Source organism: Candidatus Pacearchaeota archaeon (assembly GCA_002688165.1). Classification (GTDB taxonomy): domain Archaea; phylum Nanobdellota; class Nanobdellia; order Pacearchaeales; family GW2011-AR1; genus ARS1285. Next base: position 27,932 of record NZCB01000004.1, read on the forward strand.
AATACATTTAACCAAATCCTCCTTGGTAAATTCGGGCCACATCTTATCTAAGAAAAACCATTCAGAATAACTTGCTTGCCAAGGTAAGAAGTTGCTAGTCCTCTTCTCACCACCAGTCCTAATAATAAAATCCGGCTCACTAGACAAATACAAATTATCTTCAATAACTCCTGCAGTAACTTCATCACCACTAACTTTCTTACCAATTATCTTTTTAACAGCTTCAATTAATTCCTGCCTTCCACCATATGCAACTGCAAAATTTACAATAAAATTATCATTATCAGCAGTATCTTTCTCCAATTTTAAACATTCATCCCTAACATCTTCAGGTAATAAATCCAAATCACCAATAAATTTCATCCTAACACCATCTCTCATCATTTTCTCTCTATCCATATCCCTAAACATCTCTCTAAATATCTTATATAAAAAGTTCAATTCCTTGGAAGGTCTACTATTAATATTCTCTACAGATAAAGCATAAAACGTCATCTCTTTAATTCCTAGTTCCTTGGCATAATCTAATAATTTTTCAACCTTCTCCTTTCCAAGTTCATGACCTTTCCAGGGTTCTAACATTAACCTTTTAGCAAATCTACGATTCCCATCAAGAACTATAGCTACATGTTTTGGATTAGAGATTTCCATATATCAAAAATATAAATTAAAGTTTTTAAGTTTTCTTCTTTTTTATCTCTTTAAATCCAGTATATTTCCATAAAATCTTAGGGATTTTAACACTACCATCTTTCTGCTGAAAATTCTCTAAAATAGCAACCATAATCCTAGATGTTGCAAGCACAGTATTATTTAAAGTATGCAAAACCTTTCTCTCACCATGTTTATCAATAACTTTAATATCTAACTTTCTAGCTTGATAATCTGTACAATTACTCAAACTCATCACTTCACCATATTCTTTAGTAGTAGGCCTATAAACTTCAAAATCAGCACTCCTAAATTTCCAATCAGCTAAATCTCCTGTACAAATCTCAATAGCCCTATAAGGCAATTCTAATAATTTCAAAATCTCTTCAGAGTTCTTAAACAACTCATCATACAACTTTTCAGAATCTTCAGGCTTGCAAAAAATAAACTGCTCAATTTTATTAAACTGATGAGTCCTCCACAAACCTTTCTCATTAATTCCATGACTTCCAATCTCTTTTCTAAAACACATAGAATAAGAAAAATATTTCTTAGGCAATTCACTTTCTTTTAAAACATCCTCAGAATGCATTGCCAACAAGGGTTGTTCCGCAGTTCCAATTAAATTTAAATCCTCTCCATCAATTGAATAAACAGATTCTTCAATAGCAGATTTATCCATAGAGGCAAATATAGATTTTTCATTTAACATCAAAGGAGTCTCAATATACCCATAACCCTTCTTATTCATAAAGTCAATAGCAAATCTTATCAAAGCTTGATTCAATAAAGCTAACTCATCTTTAATATAATAAAATCCCTTTCCAGCAACCTCTCCAGATTTTTCAAAACCACCTAACCCTAGCTCCTCAATTAATTCCACATGATTTTTAATCTTTCCAAGTTTAGCAATCTTCCCACCCTTCTTAATTTCCTTATTGTCCTTTTCACCCTTTCCTTTAGGAACTTTATCAGAAATAATATTTGGAATCTGCAACATTATCTCATTAATTTCATCAGACAATCTCTCATTATTATTCTCTAACTTCTCAATTTTATTTTGCACATTAGCATTTTTCCTTATCAAATCTTTTTTGGCCTTATCATCCTTATTTTTACTAGCTTCCTTAATACCTTCTCTAATTTTATTTCTCTTACTTCTTAAATCATCTGCCTCATATTTTCTCTTCCGCCATTCATCATCTTTTTTCTTCAACTCATCAACCAATTTTAACTTAGAATCCTGCCCCTTTCTCTTAATATTATCTCTGACTAGTTTAATCTCCTCTCTAATTAACTTAATATCTATCATAAACAAATAAATCTAAGTTAATATTTAAATATTCCTCTATGCTCAAATAAAGATGGTGAATGAAAAAGTTAACATAAGGGATAAACATAGAAAAATAAAAAGATTATCTATAAAATTTTTAATATTATTTGGCATAATTATAATCTTAGCTGGAGCATATTTTCTTGGATTTTTTCATAGTAAACCTCCACAGATAACCATTGAACACCCTATGAGGGATATAGTCTTTGCAAATACCAATGAGGCTGGAGAAGTAAATGGTCCTGCAGTTGTCCAACAAGGAATAGAAGAATTCAACGAAAATTATATCATTTATCTTTTAGTCTCCTTAGGAGTTAACAACATCCACAAATCTTATGTTGGTTATGGTGATGCAGAAATAGATTTAATAATAGATCAAGAAACCTGGAGTGCCATCGTCAGCAAAGGACTAAGTGTCTCAAAACAACCATCTCCTGATCCAGATTTAATAATAAGAATGTCAAAACAAGAAGCAATAATGGCTTTAATCTCTCCAAACATCAAAGAGTACTTAAAAGATTCAGTTAATAATGGAAATACTCAATTAGAACAAGTATCTAACAAGGTAGAACTTGCTAGCAAAGGTTATCTAAAAATGTACACTGCATTAACTGGAGAAGTAATTAATATTGAATAATTTTTATGAAACTTTCAGTTACAACACCCCGTTACCTTTTTAGATCGGTAAATCTAATTTGTTACTCGCTGGTTAACCATTTGGTCAGAAAGCTTTATAAGCTAAAATATGAATTAAGATATATAGCTTTGAGATATATATTTCAAGTTATCCCTTCAGAGAAAACGAAATATTTTTTTTCAATTTCTCTAAAAATTAAATATAAAATGAAAGACAATTTTGATATATTTTTTAGAAGAAAGCCAGCATTAATGCTGGTAGCCTTAAAGAAAATGTCTAAAGCAAGATATGGTTCTTTACTAGCTAAAGAAGTTGACTGTACGTATTCACATGCAGTTAAGATACTTCAAACACTAGAAGAACTTAAATTAGTTGATTTTGAAAAGAAAGGTCGAATAAAACTAATAAAACTAACCAAGAAAGGTGAAGAAGTAGCCGAAGACATAGATTCTATAAGAAGGCGATTAATGTAATTTTTTTATTTTTTTTAAAATAGAGGTGTGTTATTTTATAACATTTAGCTTTTGCTGTAGATTAAATACCAAAGAGGAGTATGTAGACTTTGCCCGTAGCTACCTAGATTTATCTACCCCTACTCTTCTACACACCAAACTCACTGGACATTTACTACAATGAGGACTCATAGGAACACATGTATTTTTTCCATGTAACATAAAAATCGCATTTGCATCTTTAATAAATTCATCCTCTAATTCTTCAATTAACATTTCTTCAACCTCATCAGCCTTTTTACTTTCTATCCATCCCAACCTATTAGAAATTCTTATTGTATTTGAATCAACTGGAATAACTTTCTTCCCAAATGCAAAAGCCAAAACAATATTACATGTCTTAGGTCCAATTCCCTTTATACTCATTAGTTTATCACGATCCCTTGGAACCCTTCCACCAAACCTCTCAATAACATCCTTAGAAACTTCTTTCAATCTAGCAGCCTTAACTTTTCTATATCTAGCATTATACAATATATTCTCCAATTCATTACTATCTATTTCAACCACATCTTGAAATCCATTTACCTTAGAAAACAACTCTTCCAATATCTTATCACAAACTTCATCCTTAATATTAATACTAATTAAACAACCAATTAATACCTTAAAGGGATCAGGTTTTTTTCTCATCCTATTCAAAGTAGTTCTTCTATCTAAATCATAATGGCCTTGCATAACCTCCATTACTTCAGAGACATCCACCATGAAATAACAATATTATCCAACTATATAAAAATATGGTCGCAGGGGGATTTGAACATGCGAAGATACGTAAGTATTGAGCAGCCAGAAAATCTTCAATTTTCTGGACCCGAAGGGGGTGA
>NZCB01000005.1 GCA_002688165.1 Candidatus Pacearchaeota archaeon
TCATGTCTTTTATTTGTTTATACCAGTCTAATTTTTTTGGATTTTTAAAAATACCCTCGTTTGCATCTTCAGCTTCTTGAAATCCTATTTGAAGATTCCTTACAATATCAGGAGCATTTTCTTCATTTGCCCCTTCTTGAATATAACTACTAACTGCTCTTAATGTTCTTCCCAGATTTTGAGTTTCTTTTAATTGCAAATCTGCTAATTCTTTCTTTAATTTTTCAATTTCTTTTGGATCCATTTCTGCTTTTGCTTCTGCAGCCTCTATCTGATCTTTTTTATCTCGAACTTCCTCAGTTAATTTTGGGTTCTTCAAAGATTCTTCAATTTTTGGAATCAAATCTTCATAAATACTTTTTCCTTTTGTATCTTGTACAATAATTCCCATTGTTCCATCCTTATTCTCATGCTCTGGATCATAAACTAAAAGGTTACTATCGAAATTTTCGTTTTCTCCCATAAATTGGTCATATTCCTTATAATCCGAAAAATATTTTGTATCTTCTCCAGTAAAAAACTCATGATTGTCTATTTTTGCATAAGCATTACTTAAAATATCAATCTCTCCATTTTCATCAAGAGTAATTTCTGCAGGGTGTAATTTTTTTCCTTCTATTCTTTCATATTCTCCATTTTCTAATTTTTTCCACTCCTTCTCAGGTTTTTCATAACCTCCAAATTGTTTTCCATCAGAAGTTGTGAATTGTGCAAAATTTTTACTATCAGCTTTTCCATCTCCCCCCTTATTAGAATCTAAAATTAATTTGACTTTATCACCAGTAGCATCAATTACCAAATTTCCTTTTCCATCCCAAGTTCCTGTTAATGGGTTATCAAAATCAGGCACATTCTTACCATCTGCTTCTTTTAACCTAGAGAATTTTCCTGTTTCAAGATCTATATGATATCCATTTTGTTCTTNTCCAACNTTAACAGTTGCAGAATTTCCACTTTCTTTCTCAAAAGCCATAGTATCTATTCCNTNTNCTTTTTNGTGAGTTACTTTAACATAAGGATCGCTTGAAGGAGGAATTATCTTTTCAACAGTTCTTTCCTTATNTATCCANCCNCTGTTTCTTCGTAATACTGCNNTATTCCAAACNCTATATTTTTCTNTTTCAATTATTNTTTTTCCNTCATTNTGAGATTTTATTNTACTTANATCAAGANNAGNCTTNCCATTNCCAATTANATCTCCTTTTCCAAATNNNGTGTNATCATTATATANNCCNTTNAAAGCATCTTGAGAAAGTCCTAATGATTGAGCATATTTACCCATAAATGTATCTCTTTGCTCTTGATTTAATTCTGCTAAAAGAGCATTTCTAGGTTTTGGTTCAAGTGTTTTCCATTGTGTCCAGAAATCTTTTTGATTAGGTTCAATAGCAGCAATTATCTCCATTTTTTGAGCAGGAGTTAAAGAAGAACTCTCAGAATTTAATTCTTGAATTATTTCATTATTTAATTGTCCAGTTGATTTAATATCCTCTTTAGCCTTTTCTAATTCACTTTCATCCCATCCATTAGTTTCTTGTGCAATTATTAACTGCATAGAAAATAAAACTATAGTTAAAACTAAAAAAAGTGAAAATGTTTTTGTTAAAATATTCTTTTTCATTTTATGTGGTTGGTGCAGGAAGACTATCTTCTTGTTGCTTAATAGCAGCATTATACTCTTCCTCTGTAATTTCCTTTTCATCCAAGATATTTCTTTGAATCTGATCTTTTGATTCTAAGATTGGAAATGATAATTCCCCTCCATCTGCGATATAGACCTCTAAGAAATTAAATAGTGCTGGATAAGTTTCTGAATCATCTGAAAAAATATCTACTACAATAATGTCTTGATCATAATTAGTAACCTCAATAATCAAGCCAAATTTTTCTGCTAACTCAGTTATACAATCTATACAAATTGTCTCTGGATCAACTATCTTTGAAGAGATATAATAATCTGCAACTAAAATCATATCATTAATTTTTGAAGGGATTTCTTTTTTTTCAACTTCAATTTGAGCAGTATCTATCCCATCTTTTGAACTCAAAGAAACATCTATTATTGTATCAAATTTAACAGTTTCTTCTAAAATATTAACCTCAGTAGAGTAATCCCCATATTCCAAATTAATTGTAGAATATCTTTCTTGAATCGAATCTAAACAAAAATCTAAATTATCTCCGACAGCAAATGATAATTCTTGTTCAATAAATTCTTTTGAAGGAACTGTATTTTCTCCATTAAAACTATAAATTGGAAGATAAAAATCATCTCCCGCAACATAATAATTTAGAGGTTCTCTATAATAACCTCCCTGCGCTCCAACAAAATCTAAAGAATCTTGATAAATTATTGTGAGGCAATCTTCTGTAGCCTTTTTTACAACGTCTACCTTTTGGCTAAACATTAAACCTTCAAAAATTGCTTCATCATTAGTATTTTGGAATACAAAAAAACTTATTGCACCGATTACAATAATCAACGCTATTATTACAAATATTGNNGTNTGCCCCTTTTTCATNTNAATANTTAGTAAGATAGGTTTTTAAAGTTATCTTGGTGAAAATTATTTTGGATTTTTAAACTGAGTTATAACTATTTCGTAGGAGTTACAAATAGAAAAGTTTATATAGATGATTTGATTGTGAATATTAAGATGACAAATAAACCTGCAAAACGTGTTAGAGAATGGGGACTAGGAAAAATTCTAGCGTCAAGCTTTGCTGCAGCAGCAATAACTGTTGGTGCATCTATTGCATATAATCCTGAACTTATTCCATTAAATGATTTTAATCCTGGTTTAGACAGAATGTTAGATCCTATAAATGATAAAATGGGCGAATATGTGGAAAATGTTGAGAGAGAATTAGAAAAAGAAGCTCAAGATAAGTATAATAATAAAACTATATCCAAAAACTATAGTAATTAATTTAATAATTAATTTAATAATTATTTATTATTAGGGNNGATTTGGAGAAAAAATTGGATCATCTGTATCAGGATCTATTTGTATATATAATTTGGCAGGCCCTGGAAATCTATAATTTTTTTGATTTAGAACTTGGTTCTGGCTTTTTTTAATAGCTTGAGAAGTTAATAAGGGAATTAATCTGGCTACAAAGGGTTCAATTTCACTATCTATTGATAAAGTATTTCCATAACTATCTTTCAAAAATAAATCATTATTTTCTTTTTTAACTAATGTAATAGTTCTATCTCGAGCTANTCTTACTGGTTTCCCATAAACATATCCTGTTAAGTATTCATNTTGAAGANGTTCTAAACTAGTGTCTACAAAATCTAATATACTACTAATCTTCTTTGAATTAACATCCTGAATATCCCCATAAGAAGTATATCCTTTAGAAGTAAAATCAACACCTAACTGAACCAGTTCTCTATTTGGTATTTTCATTATTGAATCAACCATTAAATCTTGAAAAAATACATTTTGGACTTTTTTAGTGGGAATTGTATCTTTCTCCTGTTTCACTAAATTAACCAATGCTTTTTCTTTAGCAAAAGAATCATCAACATCGCTATTCAAAATATCTATTACCTTCCCAATCATAGTCCTAGATTCACCAAGAGCATTTGCTATTTGAATATTTGCTTCATANNTATTTATANNTNCAGATTGAGATTTTCCNNTNGGATCANTTNTAGAATGAAATGTTGCAGAAAGTTCATAAGGNCCTTTATTNAGNNTATCATAATATTCNNCAGCTCCNGATATTGTTGCTCCTTCNNTTANTAAATTNTTTATACATTTAGGGCAGAGATANTNNTNACTTNNNTNATTTGTAGAATAATANTTTGTAGTACCATCTTCCAATGTTACNNTAAGTCTAGCNATATTACNNNCAGTTTCAGAAGGAACNTTAAAAGAAATNGTTGCAGGCTTNANNACNCTANCNGNAANTTCTTGANTNNTNCNAGCATCATGTATCCATGCCNNCGTTCNTCCNCAATACNNTCCAGAAAANAATCTTGATCCCTTTGCATAAGCCTCTTCAGCAGTAATNTNATGTAGAATATCTAATNTTGTAAGTACTACGTTGGATTTCTTTCCGCCAACCATGAAAGGTTCTAATTGCCCTTCNGAATTTTTTCTTATATTCCAAATATTTTCATTATTAGTAGTATAGATCTTATCAATTGGATATCTAATATTGAATGCATCTCCTTCACTAATAATCTTTGAACCAAAACTAACTCCATCAAGATTTTCAGTGATTTTTAAATCATCATTNANTANNTCAACATTNCCTCCAACAACTAANGTTCCAACCTTTCCACNCAGNGTAANTGNNGACTTNGGNATTATTGNATCATAGATAGAATCNACCTTNCCAATAACACCCATTAGAGCATCAAAATCCTTNCGAGTTTCCTCACCTAATTTAAATCTTTCATTATCATNTCTCTNAAAATATNNTGGATTTTCNTTTAATCTGGTTTTGAAATGATNAACAGCATTTTGAACTGANNCAAGAAACTCCNNATTAGAAAATANTTCACGATCAATATCATTCAAACNCTCACCAAGAAGAGGCCTCAAAACTTTATCTATCTCTAGATATGCAACAGCTTTAATTACCTCTGGAGGCGTAGCCTTTGCTGCTTCATTTGCTAATGTTCTTTTCAATTTTTCAAAANACGTTTCACCACTAACTGGTCCCTTAGGCTTAGCAATCCCCCTAAGACCATCAATTGCCTCCTGAGCTTTATCAAGTTGCTTTATATTCAAGGAAGAAAGCATTGAACCAGTTTTCTGTTCCTGTGTGTCTCCTCCAAATAATTTACCAATGGTATCTAATTTTTTTCTTTGTAAAGCTTCATTAGTTAATCGACCAAACTCTCTTATTCCAACTCCCTCTGTAACAGCTGCAATAAAGGGTTTTCCATTTTCACCGCCTTTTTTATCAAAAACAAAATAACCATCATATTTACTCTCTTCTCCTCCTTCCAACATAAGTTCTTTTATCTTCATAGAATCTATTTTCCCATTACTATCTAAAAAACCTTCAACATCAGAGATAAATCTCATTTCTCCATTTATAGTTTCATAATCAAATCGTTGAGAGCCAAGAATTAAACCTGTCCCCAAGTTTTTAAGAACCTTTATTTCTCCTTCTTTGTCAAAAATTATTTCTGCAGTTTTATCAAATTCTTTAATTGAGGAAATTCTCATTCCATTTTTTAGNTCTACTGAAGAGAAATATTTTTCTTCCCCTTTTTCATAGGAATTAATTGACATTTTATATTCATCTCCTGTTAAATCAAGTGCAATATTTCCATGAATTTCAGTCATACCACTTAACGCATGAGATTTATCTAATTTATTATCTGAATCAAGAACATAGAATATATCCTTTCCTAAAATGATTTTCCCCCCCTTAATAGAAAAAACATTCTCTCCATGAGTTTTTACAAGGGTATCTGTTTTACTATCATAATCAATTGTATAGGGTCCCTTTTCCCAATATGACCCTTTAAACCAATCTAAAAGAATATACTTATCTCCAAAAACTAAAAACTCATTCCCTCCTTTTGTTTTTATGAACTTAACATCAACATCTCCTTTTAAATTAAAATTTAAAATAGGATCTTCCCTTCTAGTATGTCTAATATATTGATTAGAGAAAATATTTAAAAGTTCATTTTTTGATTCTGTTTTGAAACTATTGATAAAATTGGCCCGATCATTAGGGGGCAATTTCCAAAAAGATTCCCAAAAAACTTTTTCTGTTCCTTCTTTTAATTCACCTATTGCATCTACAAAATTTTTCTGCGTTTCAGATGATATTCTTTCAGAACCATAATGTGATATAATACTGATACTATCAGGTGTAATTCTTCCTTCTTCTAATTCTGCTAAGATTTTGTTATAATCATCATCCTGTAAAAGATTATCTGCTGCAAAAACAAAAGGAATTAATAAAATTGATATTATAATAAAAAACCAACCCNTCATTTATAATTCCTCCCACTCAAAATCTTCTAATTCTTCATCATCATCAACTATTGAAGAGATTATTTCTTCTTGATCTATTTTTTCTTCTTTAATTCCTTTAGGGCTATCTAAAAAATTAAATATTTGAGGATAACTTGAATCTTTTAATGGAAAAATACTTACCATCAAAACCCCTTTACTATGATGAGTAATATCTACANATACATCTTCTTCTTCTGCGATTTTTGCAATTCCGTCTGCAGGGATAGANTCNTCATTAATCAGGTTTTGATAAAGATAATAATCTGCTATATTGTGCATGCCCTTTAAACTAGATAAAATAATTTTTTCTTCATTAAATTCAAAAAATGAGGTTTGATTTTCTAAGGCAATATTCATATTAACTAAAGTAACAAAACTNACATCTTTTTCATTAATAATTGCANTNGTATTGGGTTCTGAAAAATAAATATTAAATTCAAGATTATTGAAAGAAACAGTNTTAAAACAATAATCTAAGGTTGAATCTACGGCAATACCCAATTCAGATTCAATAAGTTTAATGGAAGGTAAATAAAAATTATCATCATCTTTATAATAAGGAATAAAAACATTTTCTCCTTGTACTTCATAATTTCCAAAGGGCTCATTATAATATCCTCCCTGAGCTCCTACTAAATCTAAGGAATCCTGATAAATAAGGTTAAAGCATTCTAATAATTCTCCTCTTACAATTTCAATTCTAGAATTAAAATCTAATTTTTTAACATCTGTAAAATTTTCAAGTGTAAAATATATCCCTATTGCTCCAACTATGACAATTGCAACAATAATTAAAACTGAAACCTGTCCCCCCTTTTTCATGTAAATATTTAGTAAGATAGATTTATAAAGTTATCATGGTGAAAATGAGTCTTTAATATTTACTAAAGATAGTTTTATATAGCAAGATATTTATGTTTTTTTATGAGAAAAAAATTAGTTAATATTGGATTGATAGCAATTTTAGCTGGAGCTGGATGTGGAGAATCACAAAGAGTTGATAATAAAAATGTAGATAAGGTAGATAGCAGAGCGCTAGANAATTATNATTTGAAAGAAAGATTAGAGAAGACTAATGGTGCTGATGAGAAAATGGTAATAATTGTTAGATATGCTAATAATTCTGAAAATNTNGATGAAGTAAAAAATTATTTGACTAGTAAAAATGTTAGACAAATAAATGAATTTGATTATAGNAAAATCNCTACTGAGAGATTAGAAGATATAGAAACTATTTTTAGTAATGAATTAGGGTATGATTTAAATTTGCCTGAGAATACTAAAGATTATAGTTTTTCTCAAAGAATTGCATTATTTTATACAGAGAATATTTTTAAAAATTAATCTTACTTACCACATTTTTCTGTGTGAATTCCAATTACTCTACACCAGGTTCCTGTTAATCCTTTATATTTATCTTTTGAAAGTCCGTAAGCTCCAGTTATTACGGATTTTTTATATGAATTTAAATAAGCATTGCCTATATAATATTTTTTTTCTTTTTTGTTAGGAAGTTTTATTCCAATGTAAGGTTTATCTGATCCTCCTTTTGGAAACCAATAATTAGTTATTTTTGTTCCTAGAGGTGTTTTAACCCCCTTTAATAATCCAGTTATATGACCACTTAACCTATCTAATTCCTTTTCTGATAATGCTGGCCTATTTTTAATATCTCTAAATTTAGCAGAATTAGTTTTTTGTCCATCAAGAACTTTATCAATGGTTATAAAAGCGGAATCACCAATTATTTCTGTTTGAATACTAAATTCTGGAACTGGATCTTTTTGATCAAGAAAATTTGTAACATCTCCCTTATTTACATTTAGTGTAGTTATAGCTGTATCACCTATAAGAAAATGCTCAGAAACCTCCTTACCAATTACTTCATCGAGTGTTTTTGTAACATAGTTTTTTTTATTTCCTCTTNAATCTTTTTTTGAGGCTGTTGTTTTAGAAGGGCCTCTAGGATCTTTCATTCCTTGGTTATTTTTAATTTCTGTATTTGGAGATTTTTCATTCTCTAAACTCATACCCACTATTGCTTCTGATNGCCGTGTTTTTGAATATATTTTTTCCCCATCTACTTTTAAAGTATCTCCCCCATTTTTTATTATAATATTATTTCCATCTACAGAAACTTTTACTGCTTCTGAGGGAATATTTTCATTTAAAAGATTCACTGTTATATCTTTTCCTTTAATTCTTACATCTTTTAGATATTCTCCATCTGTAGAAATTTTAGGAGGCCCTAGTATTCTAATATATTGTTCAGATGTAGTTTCTCTTTTATTAAATATAATATCTGTTTCCATATTTTTTATTGATATTTCTGCAGCATTTGTTTTTACCATTAAATTTTTTCCTTTAAATTGACCCCCATCTTTATCTATGCTAAATGATGATTCTTCTTCTGAATCTTTTAATTTTTCAAAAGTTCTGTCACCTACTTTTACTTGGGCTTCTTTTTCAATTATGAATTTCCCATTATTATCTATTGTTATTTTTCCTTTATTTGGTTTTAAAGAGATTATGCCCTTATCAGTTTTACTTGAAGGAATATCTTCTGAAATATATCTTAAATCCTTATCTATTATCCCATTACTATACTTGATTTCTGATCCATCTTCAAATGTTAATGAGAATGATCCTTCAGAATATTCAAGTTTTTTTAATTTCTCTGGTAGATTTTCTAATCCTATGGATGTTTTTCCATCAGTAATTATATTTCCTTCCTTGAATTTTAATTGAGAGTTATCAAATCCTTTAAATTCTATTGCAGATATTCTTAGGGCTTCAAATGCTTTGCTAGAGAGCTTCTTAAAATTGCTGCCCGAATCCTTATCTATTCTTTCATTTGCCCTTATTAACAAATTGTTTTTAGCTATTCCTGCAAGCATCTCTGATTTCTCATTTGAATTAAAGTTATCTAAAATTTCATTCTTTTTATCAGATGGAAGTTTTGCTATTTCACCCCACTTCTTCTTTTCAATTAATTCCTTTTCTTCATCGGTTAATTGGTACCCTTGGGCTAGAATTAGTGGTAAGACTAATATTGTTAGGACTAATAATGTAAATGATATATTNGATATTAATGATGATTTCATTCTATTGGAGTTTCTGATTCTGGATATTTATTTAAAAATTCTAAAATTTTAGGATCTGTTGAATCTGTATCTTCTGATATTATGAAAAGGGTTGTGAATGGTACTTCAAAGCTAAGCATGTCTACAAATAGCCCTTTTTCTTCAGCCATATCTGCCATACAATTTATACAAATGAATTCTGGATCTCCTCTATGAGAATCTATTATATATTCAGATATTTCATACATTTCATTTAATTTTGAATTTAATCTTGTTGGATAACTTGTTAATTCTATTAAAGTTGTTTGATCACCTTTTGATAGGGTGATTTGCATGTCTGATTGTATTTCTACTTCTCCAGGATTTATTTTCGTTATAGTTTTTATTGATTCTTGTTTTAATAAAATATCTTCTATTACAATATCTTCTATACAGAAAGGTAAGAACTCATTAACAAAATCTGATATTTCTGATTCTATTTTATTTAGGGAGGGTTGTAAGAAAGATCCTTGATCATAATAATATGGGATGAATGTAATACCTAGATCCTCTGATGCTTCTGGTCGAGTATAGAATCCTCCTTGTATTCCTATGACCCCTATTGCATCATCTAATGTTGTTTTTAGGCATTCTCCAATAGAATTTTCTAATACATTAACTTGCTGAGAAATTCCAATTTTTGATAGAGCACTTCTTAGATTGTTTGTTGAAGATTGATTAGAAAGAGATAAATATACTGCGACTGCTACTATAACCATTATTGCAACAATAATTAAAACTGAAACCTGTCCCCTCTTTTTCATACATACATTTACAAAATGATATATTTAAATCTACCCCTTAATTATATTGTTTTATGAAAAAAATACTTAATCTTTATAAGAAGGTTGGATGGACACCATTAGAAACTATTGAGAAGTTTAAATTGAAGAATCCTGTTTATAAAAATAAAAGAATGGGTTATGCTGGCAGATTGGATCCAATGGCTGAAGGAGTTTTATTAGTTTTAGCTGATGAAGAAAATAAGAAAATTTCTCAATACATGGGATTTGATAAAGAATATACTGCAGAATTTATTTTGGGATTTTCAAGTGATAGTAATGATGTTTTGGGGCTTGCTGAAAATGGGAAGATAGATAATGAGATTGATGAAAAAGAACTAAAAAAGAAAATTAAAGGTTTTGTTGGTAAGTATGAGCAGAAAATTCCAAAGTATTCTAGTTATAAAATTAAAGGGAAGCCTATGTTTCATTATGCTAGGAAAGGGATTAAGATTGAAGATGTTAAGAAAAATGTTATTATTAAGAAAGTGAAAGTAAATAGCATTTATCAGATAAGTAATGGTAGGTTGTTGAAGTATATTGTTTCTAAGATAAATAAGGTTAAAGGAGATTTTAGGCAGAAAGATATTATTAATAATTGGAATAAATTATTAAAAGAAGATAAGAAGTATCATGTTTTGAATGTTACTCTTTCTGTAAGTAGTGGGACATATATACGAGCTATTGCGGATGATTTTGGGAGCGAATATGGAGGAGGATTGTTGTTGAGTTTGAAAAGAACAAAAGTTGGTAAGTTTGATATTAAAAAAAGTTTGAAGATAAGGTAAATTTTTATAGTCTCGTGATCTAGATTTTTTATGAATTGGAAAAGAGGATTTGGAATTGGATTAATGTTTGTGGGAGTTTATCTTATAGTTATAAATGGAAGTATTACTGGTAATGTTATAGGTTTTGGTGAAAGTTACGGAAATAATATTTTGGGTTTTTTAGGGATTATGATTTTTTTGATTGGATTCTTTTTGATAGTTGCAACTACCACTATTGAAGATGTTGTTGGGACTAAGGCTCCTGCACAAGTTAGTGTTTATGATTCAATGCAAGGTTCTAAAATTGGATCTAACCAAGATAGATTTTATTTGAAAGATAAGGGAGACCTTATGTTAGATATAGCAGGATCTCATGATGTTAGTCTAAAAGATTTTCAGGCTGCTTATGATTTAATAAAGGATGATAAGGAATTGCTTGAAAAAGCAAGAAATGTTTATGGTAGTGAATTATATAAAATTGCAAATGAAGGAAGTGATTTAGAAGAAAATATTGCCCTTGAATTTTTAGAAGTATTATATGAAGGAAATATTTCTCCTATTGAAAGTCATGGACCCATTAAAATTGATCTTAAAAAAGGATTAAGTAACCCTCAAAAAGCTATTATTCGATCAGCTTTCAAAGGAGGATGGAAAGGTTATCCTGATAAATCTCAAAAAAGAGTTCTTAATCAGTATGGATTAGCCCATGTTAGTGATAGTCCTCATGGCAAAATTTATTTTAAAAGTAATCCTGATAATTTTGTTACTACCTCTAATACTCCTAGCGACGTTAATGCAGGTAAAAACATTGGCAGAGATGTTATAAGATTAATAAATAATTCAGATAGAGATTGATTCAAAATTAAATTTAGATTCCAAAAGAGAATTTATCATTAACTCATTGCCTTGTTCTGAAATATAAGCAATAGGCACATCAAGACTCTGCCTTAAATATCCATGTATTTCTTGGAAACAACCTATCTCATCCCTAGATCTAATATCCCTTAATAATATTGTTCCAGTTTTATTTGAACTGCAATAATCTCTTAATAATTTATAATTACTTTCAGGGCTTAAAAATAAGGCATCTAAACAATCAGACCTATGTATGTCAGTTACTTCTCTTGTAAAAAGTGAGTCTCTAACTATGCTTGACGTTTCATCTGAGGATATTAAATATACTTTTTTCATTTTATTAAATATCAGAACTCTTCTCCAAAAACCTAAAATAATTTTATTTTATAAACCTTCCTATTTCACAAATCTATCTTCCCACCTCTCCATAGAACCCTCATCAAATCTTACTTCAATTTCTTTATTTTGGATTTTTTTAAACTTAATCCTATAGTAAACTCCTAGTAATAGGCCCAAGCCTATTCCGGATAAATGAGCAATAGAACCTACATTTGTTGGGCCAAATGCCCCATAAGCTCTTAGAATATCTGCAATGATATAGATAATGGCTGCTAGAAACATAGGCATGATTGCACCAAAAGTATAGATCATCATCATAGGTCTAAGTATTGTGGCTGCTCCAATAACTCCATAAATTGCACCACTTGCTCCCAGACTGGAATTGTAGAAGTTTACTGATATTATGTTTGCTATTATTCCTGTGACTAAAAATGTTATCATAAATCTTTTAGTTCCAATTGTTTTTTCTAAAACTAATCCAAAAAAGAATAATGCAAATAAATTGAAGGCCAAATGAGTTATACTCCCATGTAAAAATATTGCTGTTAGAAATCTATAAATTTGAAAATTTGTTATGGCTTTTTGATTTAAAACAAATAAATCTGTAAAATTTGGTATAATGTTTTGTAAGATAAAGATGACTATTATGATTAGTGAGAGCCATAATGAATAAAATTTTTGGTTTTTCATGATTTATTAAATGAAAACCTATTTAAATGGTTTATTGGTTGCCATTTTATGTTTGAGATAATAAATCAAGATGGTAAAGCAAGGATAGGAAAATTGCATACTAAGAAAGGTATAGCCGAGACTCCCTTTTTTATGCCAGTTAGTACTAAGATGACTCCTAAGCATATTAATAGTATGCAATTGAATGAAATGAAGATTCCTGCAGTAATTTCAAATGCTTTTATTTTATCAATGAGGCCTGGAAGTAAATTTGTTGAAAAGATGGGTGGAATTGGGAAGATGATGAATTTTAATGGTTTGAACTTTACTGATTCGGGAGGTTTTCAGATGTATTCTAAAAGTATTTATCATAATTCTAATGATAGCGGGATTTATTTTAAGAATCCATTTACTAATCAGAAAATTTTTATGACTCCTGAAGAGAATATGAAAATACAACTAGAATTGGGAAGTGATGTTGCAATGTGTTTAGATAGTATGCCCATGTATGAAGAAAGTTATGAAGATATTAAGGAGGCTGTTAGGAAAACTATTAAGTGGGCTAAGAAATGTAAGAAAGTGCATGATTCTTTAAAGAAAGGTTTTAGTAAGTCTATAGAAGGAATTCAAGGTAAATCTGCTGCTGGAGAGAATGAGAACCTAGTTGCAGGAGATAGCAAG
>NZCB01000006.1 GCA_002688165.1 Candidatus Pacearchaeota archaeon
GAGTGCCTCTAACATCTATAATATGAATCATAATAAAAGATATAATCATTATTATTATTAAAGGTGGAAGATAAATTATAAATGTATAAATAATAGCTAAAATAATATTTAGAATGTCATTGATACTAGTTCCAGCTATTAATGGAAAAATTAAATTAGATAAGAATATTATTGCTAGATAAATCAACATTAATAAAATATAAATCCCTGATAAAATCAACCCACCTTTCAACCAAGCTTTCATTTTCTCCCTCTTTTCATCTTATTATACAGAATAATTATTATTTAAATCTAACTAAACAATCAAGTGATTGTTTGGATTGAACTTGCGGTTGAGTTTGAACAGGTTGTTGTTTTTTGGATTTTGTTTTATTGATTAATATTCCTCCTAAAAAAACAAAACCCAGCAGATGTATAATAAAATTATGAATAAGACAATTATTACTGAAATAGCATAAGAGATTATTTTAGCAAGGTTGGGTGATTTTCTTAAAGTTTCATTGGATTTTATTTTTCCATTTACCCACCCTTTAAACTTATTGTCTATGTTTCCCATAAGATGGAGAAAAATTCCTATTGCAAAATTAATAAAGATAAATAATGGAAATATCATAAGCAACATAAAGAAAATTTCAAAATTCCATGCAATTATCCCAAGATAAAAATAAAATGAAAGATAACCTATGGTCAGGATAATCCCTCCTTTCAACCATCCGGTTTTATCCAATGAAACCAAAATATTACCTAGTGCTCCTAATACAAAAACTGCTAAAAGTGCTGGAAAAACCGTCCACAAATGATATGGAAAAAAGGTTTGAATAGAACCCTTTAACATAACTATTACTACAGATATAATCAGAGTTAGGATACCAAATAATGCCGATGTGATTATTCCCCATTTTAACCAAGCTTTCATTTTCTCCCTCTTTTCATAATCCTATACAGAATTAATATTATTTAAATCTAACTAAACAATCAAGTGATTATTTATTCTTCTCTAACCACCTATTAACATAACCACTAGTTCTTCTCCTCTTAGTGTCTTTAGACCCCCTGGGTCTTCCTAATGTCTTACCTTTACTTTTTGCACTAGCTAATCCGTCATGGATCCTATTGATTGTTATTTCTCTTTCATACTGCGCAAGTAACATCATCATACCTAACTGTAACCTTCCTTCAGGAGTTTCAGTATTAAAGTTTTGAGTTACTGAAATAAACTTAATATCTTTCTTATTAAATTCTTCAAACATTTTAACCAGGTGACTTAAACTTCTTCCAATTCTATCCAGTTTGTAAACCATGATTGCATTAAACTTATTATCTCTCATGTCTGACATAAGTTTATCAAACCCAGGTCTGCTTTCTTTAGATCCACTAATCCCATGGTCTTCATACTCCTTATAGATTTTTACATTCTCTCTTTCACAATACTCCTGGATTACTTTCTTCTGCATACCTAAGTCTTGTTTGTCTCTAGTAGAAACCCTGTAATATATTCCTGCAATCATTTTTTTATTATAATAAAAGGGCAGAAGGAACTGCAAGAACCTTCTGTCCCTCAAAAACCAATCCGTTAGGAAAGTAGATTATCTATCCAATCCCTGAACCCAAAATTTTCTTTTTGGTCCATGGACCATTTAGATAATTCTTAACATGTTTATTTTTAATCAAGTCCACTATTGTTTCAGAAACTTTTTGTAATGAATCAGAACTAGCAACTGCAATGTCACCAATATTCACAACCGAACCCATCTCCTCTTTTTTATTTTCAACACTATTAATTATAGGAAGATTATCTTTATTCATTTTTTCTTGACAACCTTTTTTATTTTATTCTTTTTACTTTTTTCAATTACCCAGAACTTTGCAATATCTTCTTTAGGGATTCTTATAATTATTACTTCTTCCATTCGGAAATAAAATAAAATGCTTTATTAATCATTGTTCCTAGTTTGTGAATTCTCCAGGACCTTCTTTTGTTCCCATAGAACAAGACCCTCTTTAATAATCCCAGAAATATTTAACCACCTACTCATTACTAACAACCTTCTATAATCTTCTAAAGGAAGTCTAACAGAAATTATTTTGTCTTTCTTTTCCTGGGCAACTTCAGCTGAAGGAGCTGAAGGATTAACTGGTCCTTCTTCTTCCAGGACTTCAGGTTCTTCTTTCTTAATAGGTTCTGCTTTCGTATAGAATGGAATCCTTTTCCCATAACTATTTATTATTGGATAATCTGTCATACAATAAGGAGATTATAACTATATAATTAACTTGTTCCTAATTGTAAGACTTTTTTTAAGTTATTATATTATATTCGTTATCCGTTACTCGTTATCAAAACTAGGGTATATACTTATATGGGGTGTGTTTTTGAGGTTATTGTCATACAATACCATGATAACCTTCTCTACATGTCTAGTTACACTATCCTATATGTATATGCGACTGCAAAATGCGATATGCCTTTCTATTATGCCTGTTTTGTCATACTTCTCCTCTTTCCTGCAATAACTAATTCAAAATTTTCTAAACCTTCATTTATAATTTCCTTAGATACCTTTTTGAGTAATAGTCTTGTGACTTCACTATTTCTAACCCCTAAGTCACTACTAATCTGATTAATTAGATCCATTGTTTCCTTATCTACTCTTAAATTTGTTATTTTATAGTTTAAATTTCCCATATTCTTTTGTTTGTATTGTTTATAATAAAAAAAAATAAAATTACCATAATTACCATAATTACCAGTTTCTCAATTTACCTTAGAACATGATACAAGTCCTAGGATAAACTAGAAAACCAGTAATTTTGGTAATTTTGGTAACTTACAAATCCTTAAATTTTATTCCTTCCCATACCTTATATGATTTACCTTCAATAGTTTTTGCCTTACCTTCACAACCCTTTCCTTCCAATTTCAAATTAAAATCTTTAGGTCCTATCCTTCTCACTCCATTTTTTGAACAATATTCATTATATTTTCCATTTAATTCTGAAACCTTTACAAGACTATCAAAATCCAGTTCTAAACATTCTGCAAAAAAACCTTCAAAAGAATTAGACTTTCTAATCCATTCATTCTTTACAGATTCCATACCTTTGGAATGACTGAATTCTTTATTCTTATACAATCTCTCAAGTCCCTCTAAACTCCAATTTAATAAACCACTTAACTCTTTTGGATTAATTAGACCTTTGATTATATCTGGGTTATCTAATCGTATATTTTCCCTCTCTCCTTTAGGTTTTTGGTCTATATCACCTTGTGGTAAGAAAGTTAATGGGAATTTTAGAATAACCCACCTTATGAAGAAACCATTACTCATGTCCTTAGTCTCAGGAATATCATTTCCTGCAAAAATTTGTTTTGCATAACTGACAAATGAAATTCTTTCTCTATGTTTTCTATTTGCAGTTACCAAATCCCTTCCAGTCAATTTTTTAAATGTTCCAGAATATCCAATTGCCTCAGAAGATAAGTCTGCACTTAGGTTCACAAGTTTTTTATGTAGATTAGAAACTGCAAAATTATCTCTCTCAAAATCTTGTAATGGAATCTCAACACAATTACTAGGTCCTAGGAACGATCGCATTATGTCTAATAATTTAGATTTTCCATTTCTTCCACCCCCCCACAAAAATATTGACCTCTCTAAAAAATAATCTCTAACTAGACAAAATCCAAATAATTCCTGCACAATGTCCAAATCTTCTTTATTCTCTAAAATCTCTTTTAAAAATCTAATAATTTTTGGACATTTTGCTTTAGGGTCATAGATTATTGGGTTCTTAACAAAAAACCTTTGTTCTGGATTGAAGTCTTTCAATTCTTTTGTTCTCAAATTAAGAATTCCATTCTTAACTGCAATAAGGTCAGGATTTTCTTCCTTAAAGAATTCTTCCATATCAATGTAAGTTTCAGTTTCAATTCTGTTGCTTACTTCCTGGGATTTATTTTTGGAATAAAAGTCTGTATAAAGGTGTCTAGTTCTTTCTCTAATGAAAGTTTGTGCATTAGGGACATAAATTCCATTCCTATAAATCCACATTTCACTTTTGTCATCATGCCTTATAGTGAAAATATGTTCTCTATCTAAAATGTCATTAACAACAACTTCAATGGCTTTTGCAGTCTTTTTGTCCGAAATTAAGAAAATAATCTCGTCTCTAACATCATATAGGATATTCAATTCTTCCCTGTTATAAATCTCCTCTAATTGTTTCCTTTTCCCTTTAGGTTTTTGTTTTACCATTTTATTTTATTTTTTTTTTATGAAACTGGAAGGAATGAAATCACTCCTTCCAGTCCAATGAATCAACCAGCAAGTTTTAAGGTGTCATCTATAATTTCTGCAAAAAGTAATTTGGGATTCTTAGAACTGGGTTTCATTTGTGTCTGAAAAACCACTTCTTTACTAAGAAGTTCTTCCCTAATGTCAACCTCTCCGTCTGCCTGATATTCAATTCCAAAACTAATCAAAAGTTGTCCTAGTTTGGAAGTCTCAGATAAATTTGTTGGGCAACTATACTTCAAAATTATATCTTCTCCAGAATTGTCAAACTTTACATAGATTCTTGTGTATTCATAAGGAGTTTCTTCAAAATCAACTTGAACAATTTTTCCTGCATGAACTCCATCTGGAACCACTATCGGCTTTTTCCATTTATGTTTCATATTCACTGTATACCCCCTTTCAAACTTTTAAATTTGAGTTGGTCAACATTTCTTTTTTCACCACAACTGAAACAGACAAACAAACCAGTATTGCTAAAAATTTTAGAAGAATTATGATAACTGCAGAAAGGGCAATTAAAATTTTGGTCAATAGGATAACCACCCCCCTTCATGTTAGATCTTATCCTTCTTTTAGTCTTTAAATTACTCTTTCTTACAATATCCAAGACTTCAGGACAAATAATTTCTAAAGACTGCATTTTAATTTCCCACCTCAAACAACATTTCAAAAGGAGTTCCATACTTCCAATGGTTTGCATACTCTAATTGTATTTTATGTCTTGAGAACAGACTAGAATCAATCTGTGCATGATATACGAAAGGAACAAACTTCTTAGAAAAGGTTTGTCTTATCAATTTCTTTTTTAATGGGTCTTTAGTTTCTCCCAACTCCTTAATTTCATGGATCCTAATATGTGGGGTTTTCATTTCATTAGAATACCACACACTAAACTTAACCCCTGCATTAATTAGATTGAGACATGTTTCAGTTGTTGCCGTTATACCTTTATTTTGATTTTCTAAATTATTCTCCTTCCATTCAACTTCAATACAAATTTCATTATCTAAAATATACCTAGTATTATATTTGGGATTATAGTAATTATAAATTTCATCTTCTTCAAAATTATCCTTAGACATATGACAAACTTTCAAGTCAACATGTTCAATAGATAATAGGTCCAGGAAATCCATACATTTTTTTTGTATTGGTGTCAAGTTTTGGAAGTCTGAAAAACTTTCTTCCTGGAATTCAATTCCATTCTTTCCTTTAATCCAACAATCAAGACAAATCTTTGACCAGGACTTATCTTCTGAATATTCAAATAAGTTTGAACATTCTTGACAAATTTTAAAATACTCAGGACCATATTCTTTCAAAAGCGTGATAGACTTCAAAAGTTTAAGGTCCTGAGAACATGAAAGACATAATTGAATTAAAGGGTATTTGGAATAAAAATAATTGTCAGTATAGTATATTTTTTTATAAATTCTGCAACAACTGCACTTTCTTTTAATTACTCTTTCTTCCATGTCTGCAGTCATTTGGACCTTACAGTCTAAACACAAAACAGAACCATATGAAGAATAGACAAAAACTTCTTTAGAACAACCCTCACAAATTACCATTAACCACACCCTCATTTAAAATTTCAAGATATTTTTCTGATACTTCAAGATAGTTAATTTCAGGGTCATAGTCTTCCTGGATTATTTTCAAACATTTATCTCTAGTTAATCTTTTCATTTTTGCAGTATTGTTTGTTTAAATGGTCTGAAATTATTTTTCTAACTAAAGAAGAAATTGACCTTCCCTCAATTTCTGCAACTTCTACAAGTTTATTTTTAAATTCAGGGTCAACTTGAAATATTATATGTTGGTATTTTCTTTCTGTCATGTAGTATTTTAAAATATAAATGAATATAAACCGATTTTTTCTAATAGGTAAGCAGGTGACAAAAATTGAGGACTAATAAGGAAGTTTTGAAAGACATAACAAAAAATAAGGCAGGAATTAATATTTCCAGAAATCTCTTTCATAAGTATACAACTCAACCCCAGGTTACAAAAGAAGTTTATCCAAAACCACATAACCAAGTTAGAAGAAAGAAATATAAGAAAAATTTTGTTTTACCTCATGTTAACAAAAGATTTCAAGAATGGAATAATCTAGGTTTTATTAGAAAGTCAAAACCACAAAAACAAAAGGTTTTTAGAAATGGAAAATATCACCAACAAACTTTTAAAAAAAGTATAATGAATTTAGAACCAATTTTTATTTATGCAAGTATTGAAAAGAATGTTATTTTTACTCCAGAAGAAAAGGAAGAATTGGAAAGACTATTTTCAGGAAATGCAAAAATAAAATATTATAATCCTTCTACCCATAAGACAACATTTGAAGAAGTCCCTAAGTTAAGGGAAAGAATTATTGATTATTGTCCCAGGGACAATGTAATAAGTTCTTTCTTGAAGTTCTATACTTTTTATTTCATTCATGGAAGGAAAGGGAAATTGGGAACTATTAATTGGTTTCATATTTATAAAATGGGAAAACCAGAATTATGGGAAAGCATAGAAATAAAAATATTGAAAACTTTAGGAATTAGTAACTAGACATATAGAGAAGTTTATTATGGTATTAAAAAGTCATTTTAAGGAATATTGGTTTTGGTATACATACTTTGGATTAGTTGCACTAACTACTATATTCCTGGGTGTGTTGTATCACCTATAACAAAAGACAAAAAGTCTCGAGTGAGGATTGAACTCACGACCTCGTCGTTACCAACGACGCACTCTAACCAACTGAGCTATCGAGACATGATTTCTAAAGATATAGTGATTATTTAAATATGACATAATATCCCTGTATTACCAATGTAGTGCTCTAACCAGAACTGAGCTACCGTGGCTTGTTAAATTAATATTAAGTTGTTTTAAGTAATTTGTTAAGTTTTTTAGTTATTAAGGGTGATTATTCTTTAAATGGGGAATCTTCATCGATATCTTCTAGATTCTTAGTCTTTCCATTTTGTTGATCTTCATTATCTTCTTCAGGTTTCTTAATATAATCTTCTCTGTCATATGGGGGATTAAAGGGAACATTAAAATAACTACTTCCAAAACCTCCACTTTCTCCATATTCTCCCTTAAAAGGATCATTAACACGTCTAACCATTTTATTATGTTTAGTAATTTTGCTTTAAAAGTTTTTAGGTGAGAAAACGCCGCCCCTGCAAAATCTCACAAGTTCGATTTTCAGGTACGACGTTTTCTGCGAAAGCCTTCAGCTTTTCTCAGAAGAAAACGCCGCCACTCGGAGAGTGGGCGGAGTTATTGTCAGTTTAAGGGTGGGAAATATCTTATAGATTATCAATAATTGACATAGATATGAAAAAAAGAACAAATCCGATTATTTGGAAAACAATGAATAAAACATTATCTAGTATTCTCTTCTTTGTTATTTTTTTGTTATTAACAAAAATCATAAATAACCCGGTTAAAACAAAAAATGGTAGAAGAATATAAAGTGCCATATCTAATGGAATGTTAGGTGGGGCGCCTTCCATAAAAAAACCAACAACCCAAAGAGTATATCTACCTATTATAACTCCAATAATTATTGCAATAGAGATTATCCACCTCGTTTTAATTTCCATATCATTATGTAGTCTGAATCATTTATAAACTTTTTGAGATGGGAAACTGACATCAGGATTGCGATGAACATATAGGTTTATTTTTTGATGAGAATACGCCGCCACTCGCTCAGAAATTATAAATTTCTGATTGCTCAAAATCATAGATTTCTTCGCATAAGCGAACCGAAAGTGTGGGTTAAATTCAAAATGGAGAAGATATAATCGCTTGTANCAGCNTTATANACACGCCGCCACTCGGAATCGAACCGAGGAGCCCAAAGGGCACTGGTCTCAAGCCAGTTGCAATACCACTATGCGATGGCGGCTTTTATCACTGCCATCACAATGTTCAGAAAATTCTTGATTTTCTGACTTCTCAGGATCAGAGATCCTTTCGAACGATGGCGGCTTAATTAAATTATGTTTGATGTGTTTTTAAATTTAATTATCTCAAAACTTCTTGTTTTTTAATGAACAATTAACCTTTTAAAAGCTAAAATCAATTAGTTTTATGGTGAATGAGGAACCTGAGTCCAGTTTCGAAGAATTTATTGATGAAGATGAAACTGTGGAATAATGTTCTTTTATTTTTAGTCCAGAACAACTATTCTTATAAAACATGACTTCTCTAGATTTTTAGTTAAACCGAGGTATTTAAGATTAAATTTGGTCATATCACAGATTGTCATTTAGGAGGCTGGAGACAGCCAGAATTGCAGCAACTTAATATAGAGTATTTTAGGCATGCTATAGATTCTTGCATAGAGGAAAAAGTGGACTTTATTCTTTTTGCAGGAGACTTATTTGATTCTGCATTTCCTCCAATTGAGACTTTAAAAGATACTTTTCATGAATTTAGGAAATTACATGAAGCAAAGATAAAATGTTATGTTATAGCAGGGAGTCATGATTTTTCAGTGTCTGGTAAAACTTTTTTGGATGTAATTGAAAAAGCAGGATTTTGTGAGATTTGTAAGTATGAGGAATCTGAAGAGGAAGTTTTGCTTAAACCAATAAAACACCAGAATTTTATGATTTATGGTTATCCTGGAAAAAAGTCTGGACTTGAGATTCCTTCATTAAAAAAATTGAAAATTTTAGAGGATTATAAGGATGGGTTTAGAATTTTAATGTTGCATACTACCATAAAGAATGTAACTGAAAATTTGCCTATTGATTCNATAACTTTAGAAGAGCTTCCTAAGGCAGATTATTATGCTCTTGGACATATACATATAGATTTTGAATATGAACATGAGGGTAAACCTGTAATTTATGGAGGCCCAACTTTTCCCAATAATTTTAAAGAACTTCAGGACTTAAAGGGTGGATGTTTTTATATAATTGATGTTGAAGGTTATACTAAAGTTACTAAAAAAGAAATTAAATATAAAGAAACTATTTATATTGAGTTAGAGATAGAAGATACTTTGTCTGCTACTCAGAAAATAATACAGCATTTAGATAATTATAATTTGGAGGATAAGATTATTCTTCTTAAGATTTATGGGACTGTAAAAAAAGGAAGAAATTCAGATATTAATTTTCAGGAAGTTGAGAAATTTTTAGAAACAAAGGGAGTTTATTCATTTTTGAAGAATACTTCAAAACTTGAGCAAGAAAAAACTGAAGAATTAAAGATTGATTTGCAATCTAAGGAAGTAGAGAAAGTTGAAGAAGTTTTAATAAAAAAATATGATAAAGAAAATCCTTCAGAATTTAATCATCTTATATTTCAATTAATGGAATCTTTAAATTTGGAGAAACAAGAAGCTGAAACAAATGTTACTTTTGAAAAAAGATTATTAGAAGGATTGAATAAGGTTTTAAGTGTTGATATTGGAAGTTAATTATCTGCTAAAGGATTGTATGCTTTAACATTAGATAATAAATGTTCTAAACGATTTGTTTTAGTAACTTTTCCAGAGTCATTTATGGGCATACTAACTATTCCTCCTTTTGCAATGTGAACATAGTAACTTTCAATTCCCCCTCTTATCATTTGATATCTTTCTTGAGAATTAATCTTGCAAAAATTAGCAGCAGATTCAACTTGAGAGTACAATAAATCTAGTTGATTGATTTCAAAACTTCCTTCAGATTTATTTTTATCAATAAATTTAATTTCATTGTAAATTAGATAAATATGATGTTCTTTGATTTTTGACTCATCAAATTTAACCTTATCTTTTTTAGAGGAATATTTATCCACTGCAATTCTCTTTTCTTTCTTAGGGCCTTTTCTTCCTCCCCCTTTAGGTTTATTATGGGGATTGTCTTTTCTTTGTTTTTGGTTATGATGGGCCATTCAAAATATAAAATGAGGGGGTATTAAAAGTATTATTGTAATTAAATTGGGTTTGTTGCTTTTCTGAGTTCTTCTAAACTTTCTTCAAGAATCAGTATTTTGATTCTATCTGAATGGTTATATTCTATCCAGCTAAATTCTTTATTTTCAAATAATTGATCTCCGTTTATTTCAAATTCATAATCTTTGTGATTGTTTGGTTCTGGCAATGTTCCTGCAAATGTATATCTAATTCCATCGTATGAGATTCTTTCACCAGTATCAGAATTTTCATATATAACTTCATTTCCATTTTGATGACTATATTCTACTGGATATTCTTGGAATATTATTTCTTTCTCTAAAACCATAAAAATTTATCAAAAAATCAATATATAAATTTAACTAAATTTGTAATTTAGATTTCAAGGCTCAGAACTTTACTAATGCCTTCTTGCATACTTACACCGTATAAGACGTTTGAACTTTCACTGATTATACTGTCATTGTGGGTGATTATTAGGTATTGTCCCTGTTTCATGTGTTTTTTTAATAGATAAGCTAATCTTTCNNNATTTCTACGATCAAGTGCGGCATCGATTTCATCAAANATGTANAANGAATATGGGTGTAAATCTTGAATTGCGAATATTAAGGCTAATGAAACAAGAGTTTGTTCTCCTCCTGATAGGGAGGTAACATCAAAATATTTTCCAGGGCCAACTTTAACTAAGATATCTAAACCTGCATTAAAAATTTCTTTTTTATCCATAGGAACAATACTAACTTCTCCTTTTGTACTTAAACTAGAAAAATTTCTACTAAATAACTTATTAATATTATCGAGAGTTTCCATAAAAGTTTTCTTTTTCTTTCTATCTATTTGTCCAATAACTCTTAATATGCTTTCTTGTTCTTTGTCTAATTGATCAACTTTTTCTTTAATCTTATCATATTCTGCTTTAATATCATCATAAACCTCTAAGGCTCTAAGATTAACGCTCCCAATTCTACTTAAAATGCTTTCTGCATTGTGTAATTTGTCTCTTAATTTATCTACGGGAATGTTTAGAAATTCAATATCTTTTTTAAATTCTACAAGTTCTTCTTTTAACGTATCTATTCTGGCACTAATTTGTGCTTTTTCAATATTGAAATTATTCATATCATTTTCTTTATGCCTTTTTTCATTTTGTTCCTTAATCAATTGACTTTCAAAACCTCTTACTTTATCTTGCAATTTATTTTTTTCTTCAAACATGTTTTGATATTTCTTTTTTAATTCTTCTGCTTTTTCTTCCTTTTCTGCTACAATTTCATCTTTTCCTTCTAAACTTTCTTTTAATTCTGCCAATTCTTCAGTAATGTCTCCTTTATCTCTAATGTTTTGTTTGATTGCTAATTTAATTCTATCTAATTCTCTCTGCCTACTAGTGATTTCAATTCCTAAATTTCTTTCTTCACTCCTAGTTAATTCATTAACTTCTAATTTTAGTCTCTCATAATCTTCTTCGCTAATTTTAGTCATTTCAATCATCTTTTCAAAACTATCTTTCTTTTTNCTTAGNGATTCAATCTCTTTTTCCAACAATTTAATCTGACCATTATTTCTTCTAAGTTGTTCCTTTCGATCATTAATGGTTTGAATTTTAATTACACTGACNTCTCTATCTGAGATTTCNGTTTCTTGTTTAGAAATTTTATNTCTTAGTTTATCTATGTCTTCTTTTAATTTNTTAATATTNNTTTNTGTTTCTNTAATTAAATTCATAGAACTATTAATTTTTTTATCTGAATGATTGANNACTTCNTTTATATGTTCTTCACTAATATCTGTTTTACATAATGGGCAGATATCTAGTTTTCCAACTTCTTTTTTTAGCTTATTTGCTTCATCTATNTTTCCNGATTCNACAGCTTCAANTTTTTCTTTTTCTAATAATAAATCNTGTTTATTNANAANTAATTTCTTATTATTTTNTAANGCAGACTTTAATNTTTCAATCTCTTCTTTTTGTTGTTCACTGCTTTCTTTTATTTTAACATCTCTTTCTAAATCTTCAATCTTCTCTAAGACTATGTGTGCCTCATTTCTTAAATTTTGNAANTGATGGACCTTATCTGCTAATTGGCTATTGACTCCTGATAAATTGGATTTAACTAAATAATATTTTCTTTTATTTTCTTCAAAGTTATCTAATTGAGTTTTCTTTTTCTCTAGATCATGTTTCTTATTTTTTCCTTTTTCCTTAGTCATAATTGCAATATCTTCTTCAGTAGTTTTAACACTATTTTCTAAACTTTCTTTTCTTCTATCTAATTCTACTAATTGATTTTCAAAATTCTCTTTTCTAGCATTTAGTCCTGCAATCTCTTGTTTTAATTGACTTATATCTTTCATTAAACTATCTTGTTCAACTCCTGCTCCCTTTTGTACAGTTTTATTGATGACCTCTATTTTAGCATTAAAATCATCTATTTCTCCCTGGGTTTTATTTATTCTATTTTCAACCTTTCCCATATCTTCCTTTTTTTCATTAATGTTCTTTAGTGTATTATTCAATTGTTTATCTCTTTCTAAGAGGTTTCTTTTGATAATAGAAAATTTACATTTTTCAACTGTTTTTTCTAATTTCTTGAATTTAATTGCTTGTTCTCTTTCATTTTCTAAGTTTTTCATGTAATTTGTCCTCTCTCTAAGAACTGCATTTATTTGTTTCAATTTTTCATTTGTCTTATCTAATTCTTTGATAGATTTTTCTTTTCTCATTTCATAGACTCCAANCCCTGAAACTTCTTCAATTACTTTTCTTCTATCTTCTGGAGACATTTTAACAAATTTCATTATTTCTCCTTGTAGAACAATATTGAATCCTTGAGGATCGATTCCTGCTTGACTTAATAATTCTATTACTTCTTGTCTAGTTTTAGTTTGATGATTTATTCTATAAACTCCTTGCCCATTTTTTTTAACCTCTCTTTTGATTACTACTTCCTTACTATCAATTGCAAAGGTTTTATCTTCATTGTCTAAGGTAATTTCCACAAAGGCATGATTTGCAGGTTTGAAATCTTTATTTCCTGAGAATATTAGGTGAGATGCTTTGGCAGCCCTAATTGATTTTATGGATAAACGTCCTAGAACAAAACATAATGCGTCAGTTATATTGCTCTTTCCAGAGCCGTTTGGCCCCACTACAACTACCGTATGTCTATCAAAATGTAAAACAGTTTCACGAGCGAAACTCTTGAAACCTTTCATCACCAGTTTTTTTATGTAGGTCATCTACTAATAATAAGAATAAAGCTTTTTTAAGGTTTGTTTGATTAGAATAATTTCTTCTGACCTTTATTTTCAACAACTTTTTTATAGGTGCTCCAACTCTTTCGAAAAATTTCAGGGCACTTATCCCAATTTTCTGCTATGAATTTTTTTGTGTTGGGATCTGCAGGATATCCAGAACCAGTATTCCCATATTTTTCTTTAATTTCTGAAACAATTTCTTCTCTTCTTACTTTTGCTAAGATTGAAGCGGCTGAGCTTGTTATGTATTTTTCATCTGCTTTGTGTTCAACTATGAGCTCTGTTTTTTTATTATCTAATAGGTTTCTAATATAAGCTTCAAATGCTGCGAGGTTGGGGCTAGGGCAATCTATGATTGCTTTGTCTGGTTTTAATGCATTTATTAATTCGGCTTGTTTATGCGCTTCTAGCCAATTAAGGTTCATGTCAGGATTAGCTAATGCATCATCGATCTCCTCTGGAGAAACTTCAATTATCTTGTATTCAGTTGATTCTTTAATCTTTTTATCTAATTCTAGTCTAATTGGGTGTGCTAACATTTTACTATCCTTACTGCCCTCTAATAAATGTTCTTCTCCTTCATTAATCATGACTCCTGCCATGATCATTGCACCAATTACTGGCCCTCGGCCTGCTTCGTCTATTCCTAGTACTTTCATTTTTAGAGATAATAATCTAAGTTTAAAAATATATATTAATAGCGGGAGGTGGATTTGAACCACCGACCTCCGGGTTATGGGCCCGGCGAGAACTCCAGACTTCTCTACCCCGCTATACTAATTGATAATCTAAACTACTTTTAAAGCTTTCTAACCACTTATTATAATTAAACTTATATACTAAAAATGTTAAATCATGAGATGGTAAAGATACTTGTTGTAAAAACTGAGGATTTATTTAAGGATCATCATTTTGAGGGATTCATGCCTATTGATGAGAAAGATTATATTGATTATGTCTTGAATAATCATTATTATGAGGAAAGGAATGAGGATTTAGAAAATAATCCTGAGCATACTCAAATAATTCCCTATGTTTGGATAATTAACCCATTATTAAAAAAAGTATTTATTTATCAAAGATCTTTAGGAAAAGATTATCAGGAGACTAGACATATAAATAAATATTCTGGAGGGGTTGGAGGTCATGTTGATGAAGAAGAGCATGGTGGAGATCCAATAGTTCATGCAATGAATAGAGAATTGAAAGAAGAATTAATAATGAATGAATATCCTGATGCTAAATTTATTGGATATATTAATGATGATTCTGATATGTATAATAAGGTGCATTTTGCAGTTGTAGGATTGGCAGAAACTCACGAGGATGTTCAACCAACTGATGATGGGATAAAATCTGGATCTTTTTATAGTGTTGAAGAAATAGAGCAACTTTTTGAGGATCCTAATAGCGAGGTTGAAACTTGGACAAAATTAAGTTGGCCTCATGTGAAAAAGCATATACAAAACCTTTAAAACCTTCATTTTTCTATCATATTTGTACACCTATTGCAGAAATAAGGTATATCAAAATTAAATTTGCAGGAGGATTAAAATGAAAGGAACAGTAAAATTTTTCAATAGAGAAAAAAGATTTGGATTCATAGCTGGAGAAGATAACAAAGAATATTTTGTTCATGAATCTGGAATAACTGAAGGACCTATTGATGAAAATGATGAAGTTACATTTGATGTTGAAGAAGGAGACAAGGGGCCTAAAGCAGTTAATGTTAAGAAGTAAAATTAATAATTAATTTTAACTTTTTGTAACCCTTATTTTTTTATTTTTTTAAGTTGATATTTATCAATCAAAATATTTAAAACCCCTAATTTTCTATAGTTTTATATGCCACCATCGCATAATGGTATTGCAGGGGCTTGCTAAGCCTCGCCCTTCGGGGCTCCCAGGTTCGATTCCTGGTGGTGGCGTTTTAAATTTATTTAAAATGGAACATAAATTAATTGCAAAAAAGGGAGAGAGATGTAAGATTTGTACTTGTGGAAAAAGTAAGATAATGCCTATTTGCGATGATACTCATAGAAAATTAAATGAGGAAGAGAATACAAATTATAAATCTCTTAAGATAACTTCTAGTGAAGATACTATTTTAGATTTAACTTCTAGTAATTGGGAATGATAAGCATTTTAAACTCCTATGAATTATATTTATTATGGTGACTAAATCTAATCAAAGAACTTTAATAGAATTAAAAAATGTTAAGAAACATTATTTTATGGGAGATAATATTGTTAAGGCTGTTGATGGGATTACTTTGGAGGTTAAAGAAAAAGAATTTATTGCAATAATGGGTCCTTCAGGATCTGGGAAAAGTACTGCTATGCATTTGGTTGGTAGTTTAGATATTCCTACATCTGGAAAAATTTTTTTAGATGGAGTTGATATTTCTTTATTGACAGAATCGAGATTGGCTCAGATAAGGGGCAAAAAGGTGGGATTTATTTTTCAAAGTTTTAATTTAATACCTAATTTAACTGCCAAGGAAAATGTTATGATTCCAATGACTTTTCAATCTCAGTCTAGGAATGAAAGCGAACTTAAGGCTGAAGAGCTTTTGAGAATGGTAGATCTTGGAGATAGAATGCAACATTATACTAATGAATTATCAGGGGGGCAACAACAAAGAGTTGCAATTGCGAGAGCTCTTGCTAATGATCCTGAAGTAATTCTTGCAGATGAACCTACTGGAAATTTGGATACAAAAACTGGAGAGATGGTAATAGACTTTTTAAAAAAATTAAATGAACAGGGAAAAACTGTAATTATGGTAACTCATGACGCGGATTTGGCAAAAGAGCATGCTAATAAAATTTATTGGCTAAAAGATGGTAAAATTGAAAAAATAACTAAAGGATAATATGAAACCAAGATTAATTGTTCTTGCATCAAAAAATATTCGAAATCGTGGAGTTCGTTCATGGTTGACAATGATAGGAATCTTTATTGGAATAGCAGCAGTAGTTGCACTTATTTCTATGGGGCAAGGACTTCAGGCTGCAGTAACTGGACAGTTTGCTGCATTGGATCCTGATAAGTTAATAGTAACTAATGTTGATACATTATTTGGACCTCCAGGTTCAACTGCTGTAAAAAAATTAAATGAACATGATAAGGAATTAATAGAATCTGTTAACGGAGTAGATATAGTGGTTCAAAGATTGATAAGGACCGCATCTTTTGAGTATAATGATAAAACTGATTTTAAATTTGTTGCAAATATTCCTCAAGAAAAGGAAGCAATCCAAGTTGTTTATGATGCCTTGAATTTAGAATTAGAAAAAGGAAGGTTGTTGGATGAAAATGATAGGAGAAAAGTTATTTTGGGTCATGATTATATGTCTGATGATTTTGGAAAACCCTTGAGAGTTGGTAAAAAGGTAATAATTCAGAGAGAAGAATTTGAGGTTATAGGATTTTTAAAAAAAGCAAGTACTTTTACTTTGAATGGTATTATAATAATGCCTGATGAAGATCTTAGAGATATATTGGATATTGGTGATGAATTTGATATTTTGGTTGTACAGGTGAAGGACATGGATAAATTATCTGATGTAAAGGATATTTTAGAGAAAAAGATAAGGAGGGATAGAGATTTAGATGAGGGTGAAGATGATTTCTCAATTCAGACACCTCAACAAGGTATTCAAACAATTAACACTATTCTGGATACAATTAATTTAGTTATTGCAGGAATTGCAGCTATATCTTTGTTGGTTGGAGGTATTGGAATTACAAATACAATGTATACTTCAGTTGTAGAGAGAATTAGAGAGATAGGAATTATGAAATCTGTTGGAGCAAGAAATTCTGATATCTTAACCTTGTTTTTGGCAGAATCTGCTCTTTTAGGGTTGGTTGGAGGGATTATAGGCGTAATAATTGGTCTTGCCTTAGCTTATGCTGCGGCAAGTGGTATTTCTGCAGCATTTGGAGGATTGGATTTTTCAATATCGTTAAATGTCCCTTTTTTAATTTTTGCAGCGCTATTTTCTGTTTTTGTCGGAATGATTTCAGGAGTTTTCCCAGCACTTCAGGCATCTAAATTAAATCCGGTGGATGCATTGAGATCTTAGATGAAAATTAAAAATTTTAAATTGAGGAGGAATATAATATGGATAAATTGAAACAATATTTTAAAATATCTTTGAGAAACTTAAAAAGGAAAAGATTGAGATCTTGGTTGACAATGATCGGAATATTTATTTCTATTGCAACAATTTTTGTATTAATTTCATTATCTTTAGGGTTAGATACTTCAATAAAAGAACAATTTAAAAAATTGGGTTCGGATAAATTCTTCATTGATCCTAGGGGCCAATTAGCAGGTCCTGGAACGGGAGGAGCAGTTACTTTTACAGAGAAAGATATTAGAACAATAGAAAAAGTTTCTGGTGTAAAAGATTTAAGTTATTTTGTTATGGGAAGTGCAAAAATTGAGAAAGATGATCAGGTGAGATATGCAAATGTGGTTGGAATTCCATTGGACAGAACAAATTTGTGGGCTGAGACTGGGTTTATTGATGCAGAGTTTGGCAAGATTTTGAAGAAAGGTGATTCTGGAAAAATTGATATTGGTTCACAATATTATCATAACGATGTTTTTGAAGATTCTGTAATGGTTGGTGATAAAATTGTAATACAGGGAAAAAGTTTTAAGGTAAAATCTAATTTAAAAACTTTAGGCAATCCTACTGATGATAAGGTGATTTATATGTCTGTTAAGGATTTTAGGGAAACTTTTCCGGATAAGGGTGAAGATATAGATCAAATAACTGTTCAGGTAAATGAGGGTGCAGATATTAATCGGATTGCTGAAAAAGTTAAGAAAAAATTAGATGATGTAAGGGATGTTGATGAGGATAGTAGGGATTATAGGATTTCAACTCCTGAGGAGCTTTTGGCAACTATTGGAAATATTTTGAATATAATAGCAGGATTTTTATTGGGAGTAGCAGGAATATCTTTGTTAGTAGGAGGTATTGGAATTACAAATACAATGTATACGTCAGTATTAGAGAGAAGAAAGGAAATTGGAATTTTGAAATCTGTTGGAGCTAAAAATTCTGATGTATTAGCTATATTTACAATAGAGGCTGGGCTTTTAGGATTAGTTGGAGGAATTATAGGTGTGATAATTGGAATAATATTTTCAAAGGGTTTAGAATTTATTGCAGTTAATATGCTGGCTGCTTCAATCTTGCAAGTTTCGATGCCATTATATCTTATAGTTGGTGTTCTTCTTTTTTCATTTTTAGTAGGATGTTTTTCAGGATTATGGCCTTCATGGCAAGCAGTAAAAGTTAGTCCTGTAGATGCATTAAGGTATGAATAATTAACGACGTTTTCTACTTGTTGTAGAATTTTTATGGTGTCCTGCATGTTTGTTTTTTCTTCCCCACCACCAGAAAAGTGTTATTAAAATGATGATTCCAATAATCCAATAGATAAAACTATTTTGACCATTTTGATCTCTAGCTCTATCCACAAAATATGTAGGATCATAATTTACAGTTTTTTCTAGATTTCTTCTAACACCTGTTTTATCAGTATAATAAATATCTAGAATGATGTCTCCTTCTTTTGGGGTTGCCTCAAAACTGAATGTTGTGTCTTCATTTGAATCTAAGCTTCCAATAATGTTTCTATTACTTCCTTTTAGAAGAATATTTTCTTGTTTTTTAATTTCAATTGTTAATGATTCAATATCGCTTTCTGCAATATTTAATATTTCAAAAGTAATTTCTTTTTTATCTTGAACATAATCTTTAATAGAAACTTCAAAATCTGCCCTAGAATCTTCAATATTAATTTCAAAATCAACTATTTGATTAGAGGAAGTATCTGAATTTAAAAATGCTTCAATTTGGCTTTGACCATCTAGGGCATTTTTATCTATTATTACTGTGTATGGTGCTAAAAAGAAGTCTCCGTAGTTTCTTACAAAAACTCCTGAATTAATACTTGTAGTTGCACTTGTTCCCTCTTCAATTTTTATTGGATAAGATTCGATTAACGTGAATTCTACTTTTCCACAAGAAGGATTACTGACTCCATCAATTTGGAAAACCAATTTAACAGATTCTCCAGGAATTGCGGGATAGGGATCTTGATTAACTAATGAGGCACTTAATGTACAGCTTTGTGTTTCTGCAAATACAGGCGTAATGCTAACTAATAGTAGGATCATAAAAATAATAACACGCTCTTTCATTTTATATCAATGTGAGTTTTGTTTTTAAATCTTATGTTAATTTTATAAAATGTATTTTCTAAGCTAAAATATGAATCAAAAAATAGCTCTTAAACAATTGGAACAGATTGATAAATTAAAGGGAGATATGAGGCTTGCTGGAGAGAAATGGGAAACTAAATATCAAACATTAATATCAATTATTCTTTCAGCAAGAACTTTGGATGAGACGACAATTAAGGTTTGCGAAATTCTTTTTTCAGAATATCCTGATGCTAAGTCATTATCAAAATCTTCTGAAAAGAAAATTCAAGATATAATTAAGCGTGTTAATTTTTATAAAAATAAATCTAATAATATTTTGAATTGTGCAAGGGCTTTAGATGAACAATATGCTGGAGAACCTCCGATGGATTTTAGTAAATTGATTCAATTGTCAGGAGTTGGTGGAAAGACTGCTAATGTTTTTCTCTCAGAATATGGAGATGATGCAATAGGCATAGATACCCATGTTTCATATATTTCACAATATCTTGGTTGGGTAGAATCAGATAAACCAGATAAGATTGAAGAAGAGTTGAGGAAACTTTTTCCGAGGAAAAAATGGAAAATACTTAATACAATTTTGGTAAGGTTCGGGAAAAAATACACTTCAAGAAAGGAAAAAGATAGATTGTTAGATGAAATAAAGATTATATTTTGAAATTGTTATGTTTCGAACATCTATCTATGGTTTCTTTAGACCACTTAGCCTTTTTATAATAATCTACCTGGCAGAATTTCCAAAACAACAACTTCAATATGTAAGGATTATACTCTTTAGAATTAATATTATTCAACTCATTAGGATCTTCCCTTAGGTTATAAACTTCGACCTGATCTGTATTCATATTCAATATAACTTTAATATCTCGATCAATCATCCCAATCTTATACTTATGAGATTGCGTAACAAAATAAATAGATCTATTAAATTTCATAATATCTCCTTGAAATTCATTAGGAATTTCATATCCAAATAAATCCACAATTGTAGGGGCAAAATCAATATGGCTAACTTTTGATATAGCATTATGATGTGGAACTCCGGGTAGATAAATTATAGCAGGCACTAACAACTCTTCATCATAAATAGTAAGTCCATGAGCACCAAAATCATGTCTGTCCTCTAAATCATGCCCATGGTCAGAGGTAATTGCAATAACAGTATCCTCTTTCAAACCATTTTCCTCTAAGAAACTTACAATCTTTCCTATTTGCTCATCTACATATTTCAAAGAATTATCATGTTTATTCTTCTCAATAGCTTTAGTTCTAACTCTTGGAATCCTATACTCATCTGGCCTAAATTCATCATAACCTTTCGGCCTAGCATAAGGCCTATGGGTAGATTGAAAATTAAAATACAAGAAGAAAGGTTCACTATCATTAATCACACTATTCATCCAATCAATTCCCTTATCAGCAGTCCTATGGTCATAATCTTTCTGCTCATATCCAGTAGAACTACCATAATCATAATCACCATCACTAATCCCATAAGAATAAACATCTAAATTCTGAGTATCAATATACTCATTCATTTCCTGCCACCTATCATCTTGGGAAGAAAAATATCCAGTAGTATAACCATTGTCAGAAAAAGAATCCCATAAAAATTTTCTAGGAGATCTAAGATCTCCTAAATCGGTTCTAATATCGCTCGTGAACATATAACGAGATGACAATAATCCAGGCTGAGCATATTCAGAATGGCTAGCTGTACTATAGGCATTTTTGAATACGATACTTTTTTTAGCTAATTTATCGATATTTGGTGTAACATTTCTTTCATTTCCGTAATGCCCAATTCGCTCAGCACTAACTGATTCTAATAAAACAAAAATTATATTTTTTCCACTAAATTTATCTGTAACATTGGATAAATCATCTAATAGAACTTCTTGATAATCATAAGCAATTAAACTAGCTTCATCATCAATAATAGCGGCATCAAGATTCAAAAATAAAATGTTTACTAATATTGCTAAAATAAATAAAATAAAATTTAGCCAGAATAAAATCTTTATTTTTTTCCTTTTTCTACCTCTTAAATCTTTAACATTACTTTTTTTATTAATAAAGAAAACGAATAAAAATCCTATCAATATTAATCCTCCTATAATAAATAAGGCAGTTTTTATGGGGCCTACTCCTAATAAAAAGATTATTGTCTGTATTCTGAATATTTGCCCAGTTTTAATAAAAGATGCTAGGGCAACTAAGTAGAGAACAGAATAAGTTAAGATGAAGGATATTCTAGCAGGGCGACGTAACATTTCTGGAACATATCTTCTCTTTTTAGAAAAGAGAATAGCATTTATAGAAAATATTGTAAAATTCAGAAAGGTAAAATAAAATATATTAAAGATATTTCTTAAGGTCCAATCTCCTGAGAATGCAATGGCAATTAATGTTAATAATGAAAGGAATATTGAAAAAAATACGGCAACAGTAGTATGGCTTAACTTTCTAACTATATATTTCCATAACCTCTTTTTCATATATGTTAAAATAATAAGATATTTTTAAAATGTCCTAAAAAACATTTTAGATATTTTTCAAAAGCAACATTTTAAAATACTAAAAATCTAATATAATTTATGGAGCCAAACTTAAAGTTTGAAATAAAGAGGAAATTTATTCATATTTTTGCACTTCTTTATATTGGGATATATTTATATTTTGCAAATAAATTTAGTCATAATATAGGGTTGTTATCTTTAACTATAGTTTTAGCATTTTTTTTAGTTTTGGAATATTTTAGAGTATTAAAACAGAAAAAAATTCCTATATTTCATATCTTCTGGAGAGAATCAGAAAAGAATAGATTAGGGGGGCAAGTATATTTTATAATTGGTGCAATTATTGCTTTTGGAGTTTTTGATAAGAATATAGCAATAACTGCACTTTTAATGACTATATTTGGGGATATGGCAGCAGCAATATTTGGAATAGCTTTTGGAAAACATTGGATCAAAGGACTTAACAATAGGGCTTGGGAGGGTGTAACTGCCCAATTTATGGTAGATATCATCATAGCAATGATGATTTTAAATGATTTAACAATATCTATTGCGATGGCTTTTGTTGCAACTTTTGTAGAAACAACATTTAGTCATGTGGATGATAATTTATCTATACCTTTATTTTCTGGATTAATAGCACAAATAATAAAACTAATAAAATAAAAAGAGGAAAAAAACCGAAGTCTCAATCCTCTATCAACCGAAGTTGACAATATATAATGTGCTCTTTACTTTATAAACCTAATGTACCACTCTAAAATAATCAATAACTATTGTTAATCAATAACTTTTATATAATCTTTTAACCTGAATTTTTAAGAGGTTAATATAATGTCTTGGCTAGAAGTTGAATCAAAAATAAAAATATCTAAGAAAGATCTTCCTTTAATTAGAAAACGTATTAAAGAAATAGCTAGGTTTTCAGGTGTTGAAACTAAGAAGGATCAATATTATTCATTAGAAAAGGCTTTCTATCCAAGAAAAGCTTTTAGAATTAGATCTAATGGAAAAGAGGATATAGTTAATTTTAAAAAATGGCTTAAAAAATTTTGGAAACATGGAATAGTTGTTAAGGAAGAATATGAATTTAAAATAAAAAATAAAGAAAATTTTTTGGCATTAATGATTGATCTTGGGTTTAAAAAATGGATTGGAAAAACAAAAATAACAGAATTATATAAACACAAAAAATATAAAAAATTGGTTATAGAANTAAATGAAATAAAAGGTCTTGGTTATTTTATAGAAATAGAATATTTAGCTAAACATTCAGATATGAAAAAAGCAAAAGATATTATCATAANGGTTATGAAGGAGTTGTATATTCATAAGGATCANATTAATAATACTGGATATACTAAAATGCTNTGGAAAAAAAGGCATAAGAAATAATTATTTNTTTATATTNNTNGNTTTTNTATANTNTANNTTTAATCTATNNAAAACNTCNANCAANTTCAATCTTTCTTNGCTTTTCATAGATTTCCAATCAATTAANACTTCNTNAATTTGTTCTTTAGTTTTTTCTTCNGCTTCTTTNATGATTTGTTCTGTAANTGGNAAACTATAATCTGGAATAACATGGCTGATTGCATAATTNCTNGTTAGNTGAATTTGATTGAANTTTAGACAATAATGTCCTCCTCCAATNGCTANNGTAGGTTTCCATTNTTTNTCATTTAGATTATTAAANTCNATATTATTCANNGATAGNATNGTTTNAGCTAGAACTTTTGCAGCATCTTTATCTTTCCATTCTTCTTCTAAACTNCCAAGTTCAATAAAACAACTAGGAATATNNATTAANGGNCCNTGGTGAGTTCCTTCCATNGTTATNTTATATTTATTATAAACTTCNTTATTTTTNTTAGCGTTTTCATCCAATTTTTTAAAAAGATATTTCATNACAAATGCTGANCTTGGACATACTTTTCCTTCTTTNCCNCCTAAATCTGCCCCNCTCCAATTTCCAGCTACATGAAGACATAAACTAGGNTCTCCTTTTTTGCTTCTATGTGTGCTAGCAAAAAATAAAAATTCAACTTCTTTTAATTCAGGATATTTTTTAATATTGATGTCTGANTATATTGTTTCTTTATTTAATTCAATTATTGGAGTTTGTGGTGAGAAAGATATTTCTTTAAATCTATNTACAATATTTTTTCCNGCAATGTTATCTTTATAATANANTATAGCAAATCTCATCTTTTTATTTCNTTGTTATTAATAATTAGGGTTGAACTTTTGCCATTTAGTTTTCCATTATCAATAACTTCATCAACTTGTTTAATAATTTCNNTNTTAATATCTTTAATTGAAACTGCAGGATTTTCTCCACTTAGATTAACGCTTGTGGTAATGAAAGGTTTTCCAACTTTTCTAATTTCATCACAAAAATTATTATTAGGAATTCTAATACCTAAGGTATTTGTCTCAGAAACCCAGTTTAAGAAATTTGTATCTTTTTTCTTTAATATTAATGTGTAGGGTCCTGGTAAATAATTTTCTATATTATATTCAATAATGCAATTTTCTTTAATCCATTTAATTGAAGGGGCAATTATAGATAAAGGCTTATCTTTATCTCTAAATTTGATATCTTTTATTTTCTTAACAGAATTTTTATTAGTGGCGTCACATCCTAATCCATAGACAGTGTCTGTTGGATAGATGAAAATCTTTCCAGATAATATTTTTTCTTTTAATTCTNCCATAATTAAATTCAAATTTATANTTTTATAAATCTTAGTATNNACAAAGNNTATTTATAGTTTTAATTATTGAAGTANTTTGAAAATGTTTGGGCAATATGATTNTNGTTCTNNTGATNAGAGNAGANGTANNGATAGTCATAATATTATAATGCAAGCAGCTACTATGGCTGCAATAAATTATAATAAAACTCATGAGGGTATTGAATGTTATTTAATAGAAGGTAGGTATGAAGGACAATTAACACATATAGGGCATATGCCTATTTTTATTGAAGATAATTCTATTCATTTGTATGGAGAAAGGGATGAGGATAATGAGTTAATAGTGGAAGAGATTGT
Organism: Candidatus Pacearchaeota archaeon; assembly: GCA_002688165.1. Taxonomy (GTDB): domain Archaea; phylum Nanobdellota; class Nanobdellia; order Pacearchaeales; family GW2011-AR1; genus ARS1285. Next base: position 25,306 of record NZCB01000006.1, read on the forward strand.
TAAAAGATGTAAAAAGGATGGACTTGATGTTAAAATATTGCACGATTAAATTAATATTAACATTTAAAAATTAGTTTTACTTGAATAAATTATGGTGGTTTTAATTTATATAATAATTATATTGTTAGCAATACCTACTGGATTGTTTTTGGCAAAATTATGTGAAGAAGAATTGAATGATTGGAAATTAAGATTTAAAATTATGATTATAATATCTTTTATTTTGTCTATTGGAATTTATTTTTCGTCATTAGAATATAAAATATCAATAATGGTTTCATTACTTTTTATAATAATGACTCTCTTAACTTTAATTAAAAAAACATTATAACAAATCATTTTTATACTCTATTTTCTATATATTGTTAAGAGGTGTTATAATGGCAAGTGGATTACATCATTTTCATAAAAGAAAAGGAAAATTAGTTATGAATCCAAAACCTATTAAGCGTCCATTTAAAACTCCTTCAAAAAACAAATTAAGGGGATTTATGGATACAATTATTTATATTGTTGCAGTTTTAGGTCCTTTAATTGCAATACCCCAGGTTTTAAAGATATGGCATTTAAAGGAAGCAACAGGAGTTTCATTAATTACCTGGATAGGTTATCTTTTTGGAGGTTTTTTTTGGTTAACCTATGGATTATTACATGAAGAAAAACCAATCATAATAACAAATGCCCTTTGGATATTTGTTCAAATATTCATAATAATTGGAATTGTAAGATATGGATGATTTTATCTATATGTTTGAAAACCAAGATTTTTTATCTCTATAATTTCTAAATCTATAGTGTATTTTGGATGGCTTGTAAATCTTCTAGGAAATGTAAAATATTCTATATTCCATCCATTATTTTCCATTTGATGAATATCTTCATCAATAAGAATTATTAATCCACTATTTTTAGGAGAATTTCTTTTCATAAAGTTATGAGCAATTTTGGGATTATGAAACATTGGAACGGTTATTTTATCTTCATTGTCTTTTAAAACTAAGATTGGTATCCATCCTTCTTTTTTGCATTCAAATTGAAAATCTTGTGCTTTTAAATTTCCATCATTGTATAAAACCGCATATTTCTCTTCCATTTTCTAATAATATAAAATTAGTTATTTGCCTCTTCTCATACCTGCTCTTACACTAGGTCTGCTCTTGTTCATAGGATTTTTGCTTCTTAATCCTCTAGATTTCTTTCCGGCAGATGTTAGTCCTCTTTGAACTCTATTTTGATTAGTTTTTTTTACTAACCATTTTGTGTCTTTATTCTTTGAAATTTCGGGTTTGCTCGGATCAACTAAAATAACTTCATAAAAATAATGTTTACCATCTTTAGCTAAATAATAACTGTTTAAGACTTCTAGATTTGCGAATTTTTTTTGAGCCCTATTTTCAGCAACCCATCTGTAACTCATTTTTACAACTTTTCTTATAGTGTGTCTTTTTGATCTTCTACCTTTATTTGTCCTATGTCTTTGTCTTCCACCTCTAAGCATTCTAACTCTAACTATAACAAATCCTTTTTTCGCTTTATATCCTAGAGATCTAGCCCTATCTAATCTTGTAGGTTTATCAATTTTAACAATAGAATTTTCTTTTCTCCAATCTATCATAAGCTTTCTAAGTCTCTCAGTATCTGGCTTTTTCCAAGCTTCTCTTAATTTATTGTATAATCCTTTTACCATTATATTATTTTTACCAAAAGTTCATTTAAAAACCTTCTTATTAAATGGTCCTGCACAGATTCGAACTGTGGACCCCTACCTTATCAGAGTAGTGCTCTAACCAGGCTGAGCTACAGGACCATAGAATCTAGAATTATAATGGGTTTAAAAATCTTTTGAGATGACTATATTTTCGAATTAAGGAATTTTAGAGTTTTTTTTGATTTTATTTAACGTTATTTTCTATAAAATCTTGTACGCGCAAATTTTTCGCGGCGATCATATGGTCTAGGTTCATTGTTTCCATTGGCTTTAAGAAAATCTTCATTAGCCTGAGCTATTCCTGCAATAACATTTTCATCCTCACGATCTCCTTCTTTATATCTCCTAAAAGTATTTTTATCCATAATATTCTTTGCAAAATCATCATAAGACCATCCTTTTTTTTCTTGCCTAAGTCTTCTTTTTTCTATCTTTTTAAATCTCTCAATATCTCCTATATCTTCGAGATGATTTAAACAATCCATATGAAAATCAAGCTTAGATCTAAATTTTAATTTTTTTATTCTAGGAAGAGGTTTCATAATTCTTATATATCCTCCAAATCTAAAAAGTCTATCTAAATAATTTTCTCCTACTTCAAAAATATGCATAATTTCATCTAGCATTGATTCAATTTGTTTTGGTTTCAAATTATCTTTATAGGTTCTAATATCCATGTCATTGTTATCACTCTCTATTTTAATTCAAAAAATCTACTTTAAAAATTTATCTATTTTGCCTGTAATTCAATAATAAGATTATCTTTAACTAAATGATATCTCAAAATGGGGAGATTAATATTAAGATTTTTTGAATAAACTTTATCCTTAGATAGGGCTTTTATTTCTACAGAATTTTCTAGTTGATTGATTAAAACATCTTCTATGTTGTCTACTCCTGGAACAACTAGCTCATAAATTATCTTGTCAGATAATCTTTTTATTCGGGATTTGGGTTCTGTTTTAGGTAATTTTGAGAATCTTTTTAATTTTTCATTAGAGATTGTGTTATTTATTTTAATTGGTTGAGAGTTTTGCATTTCATTCTCTGAAAAAACTTTTTCCCCATTAACAAAAAATTGAACATTAAGTCCCGGATTTTTTTGTCTTTTATTATTTTGAGGATTATTCATTTCATTATTCATGTTTTTCATTTGTTTTTCTAATATTTTCATAGCACTATTAATCATCTTTTCCATAAAATTATCTGAGAAATTCATTTTTTCTTCAAGGGTAGAATCATTTATGCCTAACATTCCATAATCTTCTTGTTCATGTTTTCCTTTAAGATTTAGGCCACATGAGGGACAAAATCTATTATCGCTTTTAATTTTGCTTTCGCATCTAGAACATCTTTGACTAAACATTTGGATATAATCAGTTCAATTTAGTTTAAAAACTTTATGATGCATGAAGTTTATTTTTAGAATTTGTTATTTATAAGACTTAAAAACCGTAAGGTTTTTAAAAGAAATATATCCTCTATAACTACCTATTAGGAGCTAAAAATGGGAGAAAACTTATTAGATACACGTAAGGATGAACTATCAAAAAGATATGGAATAGATTTTGATAAACTTGAAAAGGAACAAATAAAATTAGCTAAAGATTTAACTATTAAAGATAAAATTGATTTTTCTTTAGTAGATAGATTTGGAGCTGTAGAAAATATTTTTATAAAAAATAAGATTTTAAGTTGTTTTATAGTGGTTGATAAAGATTTTGAGATAATTGACCAAGCTTATGCATTTGAGAGGATTCCCTTTCCATATTTTCCAGGATTTAGGGGATATAGGGAACTTCCTGCAATGATTAAAGCTCTAGAAAGGCTAAATGAGAAACCAGATATAGTTTTCATTTCAGCACAGGGTATAATTCATCCGAGATTAGGTTTAGCAAGTCATTTTGGATTGGTTACTAATATCCCTTCAGTAGGAGTTTCAAGTTCTTTGATAGAATGTGAAGCTTCAAATGAAGATGCATCAGAAATTATAAATGATAATGAAGTTGTTGGAAAGGTTTTGATAAGTAAGAAAGAGAGTAATCCTCTTTATATAAGTCCAGGGAATAATATAACTGTTAACTCTTCATATGATATTAGTAAGAAACTTATTAGATTGCCCCATAAAAGGCCTGAGCCGATTCATATAGCTGCAAAATATGCGAGGAACGTTAAAAAAGAGTTAGTAATTGAAGATTAGGTGAATTCCTTTAATCTAGGTAGAAAGAAAATTGAACTTAAGATAAAAATGCAAAACCCTAGAAATCCTAGAAGTATATAATAAATTAAGTATGATTTTTCAGTGTATAATTCTTCTTGTTCTTCTTCTTGTTCTTCTTCTTCTTCTTGTTCTTCATCATCTATTGCCAATCCTGTTAATTTATTTTTGGCATTTATATTTTGTTCAGAAATCCCCTCTTCAACTATGTTTGATAAATTAAAAGATATTAACATTAGAACTACTAATATTGAAATAAACATGAATGAGTTATAATACTCACTATCATAAATTTTTAATTTATTCATTTGCCCCTCCTTATTTCATTAGTGTCTAAATTTATTGCTAAGAAATCTCCTTCATCGAGATCAAATCTATCTATGGTATCTTTGGGAATAGTGACTACAAAACTATTTCCTACCTTTCTCAATCTTACATCAAATTTTCTGTCATTCATTTTTTATTATATTTATCTTCCTTAGAAATTTTCTAAGAAAAATAAAAACACTGGGGAAAATCCCCAGTGCACCTCTTTATCCCTTTCAGAGCTGTATATACTATGTATATACCCTATTTAAATATTTCTACAGGCGAATATGATTGAAATGGCTGTATATACATTGTATATACTATATATTTATAAAACTTTTTTTCTTAATATATTCAAGATGTGCTTTACACCAACAATATCTCTAACAACTGCAATAATAGAATTTCTCGTAGTTATTTACCTAATAAAACGAATTAAAGATAAAAGCCTAAGAGCCCTTCCTTGGATTATTTTAATTCTCGGATTATATCAATTAACTGAATTTTTTTTATGTACAACAAATAATCAGATATGGCCTAAATTAGGATTTATTATGTATACTTTCTTACCTATTTTATTGATGCAATTGTTTTATGATTTATCTAATAAAAAATTAAATAAATTAACATATTTGGTTCCATTGACTTATGCGGCTATTGCATTATTTTATCCTGGATTTAATATTTCTGCAACTTGTGAAACTTTTTTTCTAAATATTAAGAATTTATTTCTGTGGGGGAATAAGGCATTACTTTGGATTTATATATTATACTATGGACTATTTCCCTTATATGGAGCATATGTTTTTATTAATAATAAAAGTAAGATAAATGAAGAGAATAATCAAAAAATAAGGATTTGTTATATGTTGATTCCAGTAGCATTAATTTTGGCCCAGGCAATTTTAATTATAATGTTTAATAAAGTTAATAATTCTCCTATATGGATAGCAACAAGTGCGGTATTAATAATGGTCTCTATAATTTTAATGATTATGTCATTTACAAAAATAAAGATAAATGCGTTTAAAAATATATTATTAGTAGTTTTATTTGGTTCGGTAATGATGGCATATTTGTTATATCAGTTACTTCCAGAATTTGGAATAAGATTTGCATCAATTTATTGTCAATTCTCATTACTCTATGCAATAGCTGCAATTTTATATGTAGAATCAACTCATTAAAAATTATATCAACACATATAAAAACTAATCTAACTTATTTTAAAAAAGATGAAATATAATCTATTAGCACAAACATATCAAGAACTTGAGAATAATTCTTCGAGATTGAAGAAGATAGAAATTCTATCTATATTTTTGAATAAGTTAAAAAATTCTAAACTTCCTGAAACAATATATTTATTGCAGGGAAGGGCATTTCCAGATTATTCTGAGAAGGAATTTGGAATTTCTGAAAAATTAGCAATAAAGGCTTTAGCAAAGGCTTCAGGAGTTTCAGAAAATGAATTGGTATCTAAATGGAAGAAGTTAGGTGATTTGGGACTTGTTGCAGAGGAAGTTATTAAAAATAAAAAACAAGGAACTTTGTTTTCTCAAGAATTAACAACTAAAAAGGTTTTAGAAAATTTAAGGAAATTGCCTGAATTAATTGGAAGGGGAACTGTAAATCAGAAATTAGCTTTGATTTCAGAACTTTTAACTTCTGCTCATCCTTTAGANGCTAAATATATTGTAAGAACTTTGATTGGNGATTTAAGAATTGGAGTAGCATCAGGCACTTTGAGGGATTCAATTGTNNAAACTTGTTTTAAACCAAAATCTATGGAAGAAAAGAAAGAATTTAGAGAAATTGTTCAAAATGCATATGATAAAGCAACAGATATTGCTGTGGTTTTTGAAAAAGCACAAAAGGGAATTAAGGAATTACAGAAAATTAAATTGACTCCGGGTCATCCTCTAAAATTAATGCTTGCACAAAAAGCTGAATCAATTGAAGATGGTTTTGATAAATGTGGTAGTCCTTGCGCATTTGAATATAAATATGATGGATTTAGAATGTTAATGAATAAACAAGAATCTGGTGAAATTAGAATCTTTACAAGGAATTTGGATGAGGTTTCAAAACAATTTCCAGAGGTTGTAGAATATCTTAAAAAGCATATTAAGGCAAAATCTTTTATGTTAGATGGAGAAGCTATTGGTTTTGATCCAAAAACAAAAAAATATAAGCCCTTTGAGGCAGTTTCTCAACGTATTAGGAGGAAGCATAATATTGGAGAATTAATTAAAAAATTGCCTATTGAAGTCAATGCCTTTGATATTCTTTATTTAGATGGAAAATCTCTGATTGATGAATCATTTGAAAATAGAACAAAATTATTAAGAAAATTGATTAGACCTCAAAAACATAAATTTAGATATTCCCATCAATTAATTACTTCTGATGCAAAAAAAGCTAAGGCTTTTTATGATGCAGCTCTTAAAGATAATCAGGAAGGGGTTATGATAAAAAATTTAAAAGCTAATTATAAACCTGGGCTAAGGGTAGGTCATATGTTAAAACTTAAACCTGCGGAAAATGAATTGGATCTTGTTATAACTAGTGCTGAATATGGTAAGGGAAAGCGTGTAGGTATTTTTTCCTCATTTACGTTGTCTTGCAAGGATGAAGATGGAAATCTATTGGAAATGGGAAAAGCTTCAACAGGATTAAAAGAAAAAGGAGAATTAGGATTATCTTATGGAGAATTAACAAATTTATTAAAACCTTTAATAACGAAAGAAGAAGGAAGGATGGTAATTGTTAAACCCAAGGTAATNGTGACAATAGTTTATCAAAATATTCAAAGATCTCCCACCTATGATTCTGGTTTTGCTCTTCGTTTTCCTAGAATTACACAATTGAGAACTGATAGAAGTGTGAAGGATATNGCNACAACTAANGAGATTGCAGCAGATTATAATAGGCATGAATTGAAAATTCATTATTAGTTTTATAAATCTTTCCACAATTTTAATTTTTTATCGTCGATAAAAAAACAAAAAAACAGAAGCTTTATAAACCCTATTTCTTTATAAACTACATATTAATTTTAAAGTAGCAAATGGCAAAAACAAAAACATCTTCAAAAATTCAAAATATTGTAGCTACTACTTCTCTAGGGAAAGATGTTCCANTAACTAAATTAGCTAAGACTATTCCAAATACAGAATATAATCCAGAGCAATTTCCTGGATTAGTATTAAGAATTAAAGAACCTAAATCAGCTGTTTTAGTTTTTTCTTCTGGAAATCTAGTATGTACAGGTACAAAATCTATTGCACAGGTGAAGGAAGTTATTGAGCAGGTTATAAAAACATTAAAGAAAATTAATGTAAAAATAACAGATAAGCCTAAGATAACTGTTCAAAATATTGTTGCATCAGGACATATTAATATGATGCTTAATTTGAATTATCTATCTTTAGAATTGGAAAATACCGAATATGAGCCGGAACAATTTCCTGGTCTTGTGTATAAATTAGAGGATCCCCCTGCTACGTTTTTATTGTTTTCTAATGGGAAGTTAGTCTGTACAGGAACTAAGAATAATCAACAACTAGCAGATTCTATGGAACAACTAGTAGAAACATTAGAAGAAGCTGATAAGAATAAATAATTCTAAAACATATATTCTATAAATATAATGATTATGCAACAAATCTTTATATATTTCTCACCTTTGGATTTTATATAATTAGGAGGATTAAAAAGAGATGTCATCAAATAATGAAGAATTAATATCAGAAGCAAAACTATTTTTTGAAACATATAAAAAAGAAATTGGTGAAAGCATTAGGAAGGGTAGAAAAGTAATTTTCATTAATTTTGAAGATTTAGCCTCTAATTCACCAGTATTGATAGAGGCACTTATCGCTCAACCTGAAGAAGTTTTACAATTATTAGAAACTGCCTTAGAAGATACAGGTCTTATTAAGAATCCCAAAATTAGATTTAATGATTTACCTAAAACACAAAATGTGAAGATTAGGACAATTAGGGCTAATCATCTTAATCAATTAATATATTTTGAAGGACTTGTGAGGCAGGCTTCTGAGGTTAGGCCCCAGGTAGTAAATGCTAGATTTGAATGTCCTTCATGTGGGACTGTTATTTCTGTTTTGCAAATAGAGAAGAAATTTAGAGAACCTTCAAGATGTTCCTGTGGGCGTAAGGGCCAATTTAGACTTTTATCAAAAACAATGGTTGATGCTCAGAGATTAGTTATTGAGGAATCTCCTGAAAATTTAACGGGGGGAGAGCAACCTAGGAGAATTAATGTTTTCTTAAATGAAGATCTTGTAGAGCCTTATATGGAGGAAAAAACAACTCCTGGAAGTAAGGTTAGAGTTTTAGGGATTTTAAAGGAAGTTCCTGTACCACTTCCTTCTGGGGCCATATCTACAAGATTTGATTTGGCAGTTGAATCAAATAATTTAATACCCTTAGAAACTACTTATGATGATTTAGATATTTCAGAAGAGGATGAAAGACAAATTCAAGAATTATCTGCAGATTCTGAATTATTTAAAAAACTAAGAAATAGTGTAGCGACTAGTATTTGGGGATATGAAGAAATTAAGGAGGCCTTGGTTTTGCAAATGTTTGGAGGAGTTAGGAAGGTAAGTGATGATGGTACTATCTCTAGAGGTGATATTCATTTATTCTTGATGGGAGATCCAGGAGTTGCAAAGTCGGTAACATTAAAATTTATTTCTAATATTGCTCCTAAGGGACGTTATATTGTTGGTATGGCTGCTTCAGGTCCTGGTATTACTGCGACAGTGGTTAGAGATGAGTTTTTGAAGGGATGGTCTTTAGAGGCTGGCGCTATGGTTTTGGCAAATAAGGGGGTTGTTTGTATTGATGAGATTGAAAAGATGGGTGCAGAAGATAGGAGTGCGATGCATGAGGCACTAGAGCAACAGACCGTAACTATAAGTAAAGCTAATGTGCAGGCAACTCTTTCTGCACAAACCTCTGTTTTAGCGGCTGGAAACCCCAAATATGGGAGATTTGAACCTTTGCAATCTATTGTGGATCAAATTGATTTACCTCCTGCATTAATAAATAGATTTGATCTTATTTTTATACAGAGAGATCTTCCAAATCTAGAGCAAGATGATAAAATTGCTACACATGTTTTAAATATGCATCAAATGAATGAGGTTAAACCTGAGGTGGATCAAGATTTATTTAAAAAATATGTTGCTTATGCGAAGCAGAAAGTTCAACCAAAATTAACTAAAGAGGCCGTAGATGAAATAAAAAATTTTTATGTAAAGATGAGGAAGGCTAGTTTGGATGGTGAGGGGAAATCTATCTCTATCTCTGCTAGACAATTGCAAGGATTGGTGAGATTGGCTGAGGCGCATGCCAAATCTAGACTTTCACCTATAGTGGAGGTTGAAGACTCTCAAGTAGCTATCAGATTAACTAATTATTATCTTATGCAAGTAGGTTATGATCCTGAGACAAAGACATTTGATATAGATAGATTTTCAACAAAAATTTCTTCCAGTAAAAGGAGCAAAATCTTATTGGTGAAAGATTCTATAAAGAAATTGGAAGAAAAGTTTGGTAAGCAGATTCCGATAGATGAACTTAGAGTGGAAATGAAAGATATGTCTGATGCGGAATTTGAGGAATCTATAGAAAAACTGAAAAAATCAGGAGACCTTTTTCAACCTAAACAAGGATTTATTCAAGATGTGCAGAGTAGATAATTAAACTACACAAATCTTTAAAAAATAAATCTACTAATAGTCAAGATGTCAGACCTAGAAATTCCTAATTTTTAGCCTGCCATTTTTAAGGAAATAAAAAATGCCCGAAATAAGAAAAAGAGAAACTGCCCATAAAATCCGTGTTGGAGATTTATTGAAAGGAACCCCTATTTTTGATCAAACTCCTGCTGAACCTGGAACTCAAATAACAAACCCTAGACTTTTGCATGTAGAATTTGGAGATAAAAAACTTGTTCGTGTAAATTTAATAGCAAATGTTATTGATAGGTTTGAGTCTCAAGGGGAAACAAAGTTTGCGACAATTACAATAGATGATGGGTCTGGACAAATTAGGGCCAGGGTTTTTTCAGATGATCTTCATAAACTGGAAGATATTATTCAGGGAGATACTCTTTTAATTATAGGATTAATTAGATCTTATAATCAGGAATTATATCTTTTGCCAGAGATAGTAAGAAAGCAAGATGCAAAATATTTACTTATAAGGAAATTGGAATTGGGGAATGAAACTCCAAAAAAACTTACTCCTGATGAAAAGAAAGAGATTAAGTCTCATCGGGATGATATAATTGATCTTATTAAGGCTTCAGAAGAGAATGAGGGGATTGATAAGGATGAGATTATCATGAAATTTACAGAGGCTAAACCTGAGATACTTAGTCAGGAGATTCAAAAATTATTGGAAGAGGGAATTATTTATGAACCTAAGCCTGGAAGAGTGAGNTATNTNGGATAGTTGAAGAATAAAACTTTAAAAAGAATTTCTTGACCATATTATTATGAGTAATTTAAAAAAGAATATATTGAAAGGAATTGCTAGAAATGTTTGCAGGCTTACTGGAAATGTTAGGTCTTATAGGATGATAAGAGGATTGGCAAGAAAGAGTAAAAAAGATTTTCTAAAGAGTAATTGTCATGGTCTTACACTATATATGCTAGGATTTGGAGAAAGCTCTGAATCACCAAGATTTACTCCTCATTATGTTATGGATGGTTTTCTTACAGATTATTGTTATGAAAGTCAAAGGGATAATGGACTTATTGTCGCATTTAGGGANGGAGATGAGNCTCTGGCTCATACAGGGATAATTTGTTCTACACATAATGATCCTATATTGATTCATCAACCAGATGCAGGAGTTCCATTTAAATCTACTACCTTAGATAAGTATTTGGAGGAAAATCCTCTCATAAGGAAGGAGACTTCTATGGAGTTTTATAAATATTTTCCAGATGATGGAAATTTGCCTACGCATGGTTCTAGATTTGATATTAATCTTTAAAATATTTTACTAAAATTTAATTGAATTAAAAGAAAAACGCTTTTAAACCCCTCTTAACTCTGAATCTTATGGAATCATATGATAAATTATTGGATCAGGCATATAAGGGATTGAAACCACTTGAATCTAGTGGAGAAAGATTTGAAATACCTAAAATAGAAGGCCATATAGAGGGAACTAAGACAATTTTGACAAATCTACAACAAATAACATCTTATTTAAGAAGGGATCAAGATCATTTACTTAAATTTTTGTTGAAAGAATTAGCTACTTCGGGCGCATTAAAAAATAATCGGGTAATTTTGCAAAGAAAGATAAGCTCTCAGAAAATTAATGAAAAAATAGGGAGTTATTCAAGAGAATTTGTAATCTGTGGTCAATGTGGTAAACCTGATACTGAACTTAAAAAAGAAAAAACACATGCTTCTCTAAATTGTTTAGCTTGTGGCGCTAAACATAGTGTTAGGGCCAAAATATAATATTTTTCCCTAGTTTTACGCTTAAATAACCTTTAAATACCCCTAATTCCTGTGTAAATTAGCTATTTAGAAAATATTTGATATTTTCTAGTCCTAAAAACATAGGTTTAGCTTATTGTTTTTTTGAAATGCAAAAAATAAACTCATGGAGGTAATAAATAACATGGCAACTGGATATTGTGTAAAGTGCAAAGCAAAGACTGAGATTAAGGATGCAAAAAAGACGCAGACTTCTAAGGGTAAGGATATGATGAAAGGATCGTGCCCTACATGCGGGACTACGGTTTGTACCTTTAAGGTAGAATAAATTTTTTTTATTTTTTTTTATTTTATCTTAAATCTTATTGAATTTGAGATTCAAGCGATTATTTTAAAATTTGCATAATTTTTTAAATAGCCAATCTTTTTCTAATAAATGTTTATTAAAATACATGAAGCATATAGAAATATTGTAGCTGTAGCTGATAGTGATTTGATAGGAAAGACTTTTGAAGAAGGTATAAAACAAATAGAGGTAAGAGAGAGTTTTTTTAAAGGAGATCAAAAAACAAAGGAAGAATTATTAGAAATTATGCAAAATTTTAATGCAGAGGATGCTACTTTTAATATTGTAGGGAATAAATCTATTGAAACTGCCCTGGAGGCCGGGATAATAGAGGAGCATGGAGTTATGAAGATAGATAACGTCCCTATTGCGTTAGGTTTGTTCTAATTAGATAACTTTAAAAGATAACTTTTATTCATATTTCTATGCCTCAATTTAAAGATAAATCAAAGAAGAATGCACCTAGGCAACCTTCAACATTTGAAGGACCTATTAGAGTTAAGACTCCCAAAAATGGAGAAGTAATTGGAGTAGTTGATCAAAGGGTTGGTGGAAATAGGATGGTTGTTAAGTGCTTTGATGATAAAGAGAGAAATTGCAGAATTCCTGGTTCAATGAGAAGAAGACTATGGATAAGAAATGGAGACACTGTAATAGTAAGGCCATGGGAGTTTGATGGAGATACAAGAGGAGATTTAATTTTTAAATATACTCCTGCTCAAGTTGATTGGTTGAAGAAAAAAGGATTCATTAAGGAAGTTGCTAGTGAATTCTAGGAGGAAAAATGCAAGAAATATATGTTGAAAACTTGAAGGAAGTTTTAAGGTCAAAATCTAGATTGCAAAAAGAGCTAGATATTAAACTAACTAATAGGGGTAAAAATGTTTTTGTGAATGGGCTTGCAGATAAGGAATTTATGGCCATAGAGGTTCTTGAAGCAATTAATTTAGGATTCTCTGCAGATCGTGCTTTGGAGTTGAAACAGAATGATTTTATGTTACAAACGGTTCATATTAAAGATATAACTAAAAGGCATGATTTAGATCGTGTTAGGGCTAGAATTATTGGGTCTCAAGGTAGAACTTTGAAGACNTTGCAAAATCTTACTAATTGTGATTTAGCGATGAATGATAATGAAATTGGTCTTATAGGTCCTATTCAGGAAATGGAAGATGCAGTTCAAGCAGTCACCTCTTTGGTTCAAGGAAGTAAGCAGGGAAATGTTTATGGAAGATTAGAAAGACAAAGAAAAAAGAAGGGCAGAGATGATTCAGAATTAGATATAGAAATGGAAAAAGAATAACTTTAAATATAGTTTTTTTCTCAAAGTATTATGTCCTGGTAGCTCAGTTGGTAGAGCATTCGGCTGTTAACCGAAGGGTCGTTGGTTCGAGTCCAGCCCGGGACGTTTTTATTTTTTAAACTAGGCAACTTTTATATATCTATATTAATTATTATAATTATGAAATTTAGAGAATTATTGNCTAAAACTCAATTTATAAAAAAGTATACTAATNGGAAACCTAAGATAGANTTAATTACTGAAGCAATTATGGTTTCAAATGAAGGTCCTCTTGCAGGTAATTTGCAACCATTTCAATATATTATTGTTGAAGATTTAGAATCTATAGCAGTTTTATCTCAGGCTTGTCAGCAAGCCTTTATTGCAAAAGCACCCTATGTCATTATTGTAACTTCANATATAACTCAAACAAAAAAATTATATGGNAATAGGGCAGAGAAATATTTAAAACAAAATGTTGGAGCAGCTATTCAGAATTTTACATTGCAGTTGGCTGAATCTGGAATATCNTCTAGTTTAGTAGCTTCCTTTTCAGATAATACTTTAAGAAATAAATTTGATATACCTGATGATAGAGAAATAGAGATGGTAATAACTGTTGGAGAAGGTATGGGCAATCCAAAATCAATGAGGCGTCCAGCATTAATGAATAAAATATTTTTTGGTAATTTTGGAAATAAGTGGCATAGGCCTGCTGAGAAAGTTTCTAGAAAAGATATTTAATTAAAAATAAAAAAGCCCCTCACCAAAAATGGCGGGAGGCGTAATAAATAAGACGTGAATTTAATTCCCCATTGACATTTAATTATTTACGTAATCAATTCCTAGTTCGTTAAATTCCTGATTGGTTGGTTGGGCTCCATAATCTTGGATTCTTTGTTTTCCAAGAATATATGGGCTTGAAACTCCTGTCATGATTGTAATAACTCTCACACGACCTTCAAAGTCTTTATTGATTCTAGCACCAATAATGACTTGAGCTTCCATTGCAATGTTTTCTGTTACTAATTTACCAACTTGACTAAATTCTTCTAGTTTCATATCTGGACCGCAAGTAATATGGATTAAAGCTCCNTTAGCACCTCTGTAATCCACGTCTAACAATGGATGTGTTAGAGCCTGTCTAACTGCTTCATTTACCCTATCNCTTGAATCNGCTTCACCAATTCCAATAACAGCAACTTCACCTTTTTTCATAATAGAGCTTACATCAGCGTAATCTAAATTAATTAAACTTGGTAAAGTAATTGTTTCAACAATACCTTTTATCATTGTACTAATTAATTCATTAGCCACGGCAAAAGCTTGTTGAATTGGTAACTGTCCAGCAATATCAACTAGTCTATTGTTATCAATAACAATAGCAGTGTCAACTTGGTCTCTTAATTCTTGTAATCCGAATTCAGCTTTATCAATTCTAGCCTTTTCACATTCAAAGGGCATTGTGACAACTCCTATAACTACTCCTCCAGCTTCTTTAGCTAGCTGAGCGATTACAGGGCAAGCACCAGTGGCAGTACCGCCACCCATGCCTCCAATGATGAATGTCATATCACTTCCGCCGACTGCTTTTTTCAATTCAGAAACAGATTCTTTTGCAGCTTCTCTTCCAACTTCAGCTTTACCTCCAGCTCCTAAACCTCTGGTTAATTCTTTTCCTAAAAGAATTTTTTCATCAGCTTTAGTTATACTTAGGTGTAATGCATCAGTATTTGCAGCATAAACAGTTGCACCATTTATACCTTTATTGAATAGCCAGGTTGTAGCATTTCCTCCAGCTCCTCCAACACCAAATACTTTAATGTTGGCTTTACCAGCTTTCAAGTCGTCAAAATTAATACTATGAGATTCTAGATTACCAATTGCTTCTTTTGCAAAATCAAGTACCATTTTTTCTCTTTTTCTCTATACCTCCTTACAAGTGACTTACATCAGGTTTACCCAATGTATTTATGTTTTACGCATAACAATATTTATATATTGTGTATGTTATATATAGATGTAGGTTTTCAACTTACATTAGAACAATTAAGAGCATCACCTCTTTTATACCTCAATCGAATCACCCCAATGATTTAATTGATTATAATAAATTTTAGAGGGCTTAATTCTTTATAAGTTTTTGTGTGATTTTAATCCTAACAATACTTATATATCCAATATTCAATTAGTATCCTATGCAAAAAAAAGGACAGATTTACATTATTTTATTTATATTAATTTTAGCAATAGCAATTTTCTTTTTCTTAAGAATTACAAAACCTGATGCAGATGCAGATAGGGCAGATATTGGTGGAGAGGTTATTAAAAAAATAGAAGAGAATCTTGGGTTTCAAGGAGTTAGAGATCCAATAGATCTTGGAAAGAGTAAGTTTTCTTTTGAAGGGTTTGGTCCTGGAAAATCTCATGAAGGTCAATTTGATGAATGGAATGGAGATATTTTTATAGAGGATGGAAAAATAATAGGATTTGAAGGAAAGATACAAAGAAACTCGGTTAATACAGAGATCTCTAAATTAGATGAACATTTGAAAAATGAGGATTTTTTTAATATAGATAAATATCCTGCTATAAAATTTATTTCTAAAGATTTAAAAAATAATCAATTAGTAGGAGATCTAACTTTTTTAGGTAGAACTAATGAGATTAGTTTTCCAGTAATAATTAGTGATGAAAGTATATCTGCTGATTTTATTATTGATACAAGCTTGTTTGGAG
>NZCB01000007.1 GCA_002688165.1 Candidatus Pacearchaeota archaeon
TCTCAATGCCATCATCATATAATTTAACATTTACGTTTCTAGCAGGATTATTTCCTTGATTTTTTACATTTATATAAATAAGGTTATCAACATTAATTATTCCATAAGATTCCTTAAGGGTAAAATCTCCAAGAACATCTGCTTCATTAGGCATAACTTGAACATATCTTGTAAATGAATTATCTTCATTTATAGGATTATCTGCCCTTAACTTTCCAATTAATTTTAATCCTCCTATATCCTCAGGCGTATATGAAAATTTGGCTACTTTCCGCATATATCTTCTAAGATCTCCAATCTCCTCAGAACCTATTAATTCTAATGTTCTAACACCTTCAACTTCAACACTCTTAAACAAATCCACAACAACACCCTCTACAACGTCAGGTCTACCCTCTTCATAATAAACATTAGCCCCAATATCAAACTCTTGTCCAATTGGCACTTCATAGGGCCCACTCCAATAACCATCTAATTGAGGAGTATCAGGAATTACTCTAATACTAAAATAATCTAAGTTATTCTCTAAATTTTCATCACCTTCACTTGTTATCCTAACAAGATAGTCTATCCATCCCACTTTATCTGAAGTAACTACAAAATTGACATAACTTCGCTCAAAAACTCCCAAATCATCAGTAGTAGTACTGTCAATTAAAATATCATTATTTTCTTTTCTTTCATATAATTCAACTGTAATCTCTGAAGAACCCTCAGTCCCAATATTTTCCAAAGGTATTTCAATATCAACAGAATCATTAACAAATGGATTCCAAGGATTTCTACGAACATAATTAATTGAAGGATCTGGATAAGATTCAAAATTATCTGCTAAATAAGCTTCAGTTTGATATTCAACATCATAATTAGTTGTCCCATCATCACTATAAAGTCTAAGATTTTTTAATGTATAAGGTCCATTTAATCCCCATCTTCTAAGATCTAATCCTCTAAAATTCAATTGCAGGTTATTTACTCCTTTTTCTAAAAATGCCCATTTATAGGCCTGTAATAATTCTACACCTAATTGACTTGTCAATAATCCACTTAGGTCATAATGTCCCTCTTCAAATATCTCAAATTCAACATTAATAAGCAAAGAATCATACAATCCATCTTCATCAGAATCTGTAGTACTCTCAACAAAATTTCCAGTCATAAAGGCTCCAGGAACAACAACCATTTTATTAAGATAATTATCATATGTCTTACTTTCACCATCTAATGGTTCCACCAGAATCTCAATCTCATGATCTCCAAGCTCGCTTATAACAAAATTAAAAGAAATTTCCTTGGTTTCTCCCCCAGCTAAGGATCCCACATTAACAGTATCCATCTCAGTCTCATCAATCATCAATTTCACAACGGTGTCAGCAAGAGCATCAGTACCATCATTAACAATATTGGCCTTAAGAGTCGTCTGAGTATCCTTCCTAATCAACTTGTCAACATCCAGATCTTTTAATCTTACATTGATATTTGTATCTTCAAATTTATTTGTTGTCCAAACCAATGCATTATAGAACGCCTGCCTATCATTATGATAGCTTCCATAGTACTCTGGAGCACCAGTAAAGTGAATAGTATTCCCTTCAAGATAATGATGGCCAGTAATCATGGAAGTTTCGTCAACAGATTCTGCTAATAAATCTCCATCGAGCAATTTCAAATCAGATAGTGTGTAAGACAATCCGTAATAATCATCCATATTATCAAACAAATGATGTTTCTTATAATTTATATTAAAATTTCGATCAGAATGATCATTCCAATAAGTATCACTAGTTTCATCTACTCCTAACAACGGAGACAATTTCATATTGTTCTCTACTCCCCCCGGCTCCACCGATAAAGTTCCTGCAGTAACAATCAATCCATGACCCTCTCCAACATACTTCTTTATAGCAGCAATCTCGTCATCACTAAACTCCCAGTTCACACCACTAACATGGGTTCCGTCAGACCAAGCATTTGAAATTATCAAAACCTCTGCCCCATTAGCCTTCAAATCATCATAAGTTATCTCTTTATTATTAAAACTAGTATAATCAATATCTAAACTATACTCTCCAAAATCATTCCAATTCTCCATTAAATAATCAAAGATAGTATATGCATTATATTGAGAACCCCAAGAATCTAAAACAACTGCACTAATTATTTCCTTATAATCTTTAACAACAACCTCTCTAGAATATTCATTATCAAACACAATAGTTTCACCTTCTACAGTCTCCACAACAACCTTCATCTCATAAACTCCATCTTTCTTTGGGAAATAAATAAACTCTGCTGATTCAATACTTCCACTCTTGAATTCATCAATATTCCTATTACTTATTTCTACATTATTAACATATAATTTAACATTAACATTTTCCTCATCACTCGAACCTTTATTTTCTATTACTGCATTTAATCTTATTGGAGTCTTTGTATCATAAAGATCCTTAACAATAATATCTTTTATTAACAATTCATGTTCTTGAGGGTATATTTTTAATAATAATTGCAACATATCAACTACTCCCCATCCATAAGTATTATCTTCTCCTTCCTCTCCCTTATCTAGTGCAGTCTTCTTTAACAATTCACTAATTTCTTCAGTATTCAATTCAGGATCAGCTTCTTTTAATAAAGCAACAACACCTGCAACATGAGGTGTAGCCATCGAAGTTCCACTCCATCTATGATAACTATCATAAGTGTTTGCTGTAGGAGCCATTACACTAACTCCAGGAGCACTAACTTCAGGTTTTATTCTATCATCTTTTGTTGGACCTCTAGAAGAGAAACTAGCTATCTCATGATTATTATCAACTGCACCAACTGCAATTACTTTTTTCGCAGAAGCAGGTATTCCAACACTATTTGCTCTAGGGCCAGAATTTCCAGCAGCAACCACAAAACTAATTCCATTCTCTGCAGCAGTAGTTGCAGCAATTTCAACAGGAGTTGTACCATCACCATTAACACTTGCCCCAAGACTCATACTAATCACTGAAATATCATATTTATCCTTATTTTGAATTGTCCATTCTATTCCAGCAATAACTTGAGAAAAAGTACCCCCTCCCCACCTATTCAATACTTTAACACCAACTAATTTTGCACCAGGAGCAACTCCTCTATAAACTGCCTCTCCATCTTTTCGAGTATTTTCTGTAACTTTTATATCTGTCTTATCCTCTGAATCAAAAAAGAATCTAACAGTCTCTAATAGAAAATTATTTTTATTAAGAACCTTTAAAGAAATTTCATCATCAGGAAGATCCTCTTCCGTAGGAAGCTCTAAATAATTTCCATTTCTATCAAATACCTTATTAAATGAAACTCCAGTATAAGCTGCCTTAAAAGTTACATTTTCTCCCCTTCCAGCAACATAATAAATACTTGCAACAGTCAATGAAACATCTCCAATATCACAAGTATCTCCAACTTTCCTATCTTCGCAAACTTCAACCCAAGAACCACCAACATTTTTATCAACAGTAGTTAGATTTCTTCCTCCCGCGGGATCTGTATTTACCTTAGCTCTTAATAAATAAGATTCCCCATCTGAAGCTGTATTATAGGAGGCAACAAACAATCTATGATAATCATTTCCATCTTCATCTTTTTCCCTAAAAGTAATCTCATTATTAGCACTAACTGCCAATCTTTCATCATTTGCCTTACCCGTACCTAAAAACATTCCATCAGCTCCAAAGAGAGGATTAAAACTTACCTTTCCATCTTTAATCTTAACAAATATCTCAACACTATTATCTCCATCCTTCTCATACTCAAACAAACTATCATAAACTACATCCTCTGCATCTAAGGGAACTCCTCCAGTTCCTGCAGCAATTCCAGCACAATGAGTTCCATGCCCATGATCATCATATGGCTCAGGTCTAAAATTAACAAAATCCTTCCACCCAATTATTTTTGGATCATCATCCTCAACGCTACTTGTAGTCCCAATACTAAAATCAGCACTTCCAACCTCTCCAGCAATTTCCAGCTTACTAATATCTTTTACAGCAATAATCCTTCCATCGCTTAACCTGAACGTATCTCCTTTATTCAACTTTCCTGTAGACGGAGCTCTTTCACCATTTACATCAAAAACAACTTCATCATTATCAATAAACATTATACTGACATCATAAGATTTATCCTTAAAACTAACACTGGTAGTTTGGCCTTCTTTAACATTACCCACAGAGGCACCACTTTTTATGTCATCTAGATCATCTAAACTTTCATGATTGGGATCTATCCCAGTATCGATAACAGCAATAACAGTATCCTTTCCAGTCAAACCAAATTCAGAATAAGCTAAATGCCCTTTAATAGATTTAACACTTTCATCCAATAATGCAGTAAATTGAATATTAGGATGAATTTCCCTTACCACACTGATCCTATTTTTTACTAAGTTACAATCATCCATTGAAATATCAGGCAGTGTCATACCATTGAATGCATCATAAAACTCTGCTTCAATCTCAACATCTCTGCCAACAACTCCAGCTAGTTGTTGCCTAACTAGAGCATGCTCTTCCACCAGCCTTTGTCTCCCTGATCCAGGATTTCTGAAAAAAGGAGGAGATTCTAACTCTAAAATACATCCTTCAACTTCATTAGGTAAAGTAACTCCTGGACGCATAGTCGCTTCAGCATATAGATCTATACCCTCTTCACCTACTGGGCCAACAGTCGCCAACTCTCCTAAGAAATCACCTTCCTTAATTAAAATATTATATAAGAAAAATAATACTAAAATTAAAACTAAAATAATTATTATAACATTAACTCTATCTAATGATTTTTTTCCTCTACTAGTTTTTCTTGACCTCTTTTTTAATTTCATATTTTAAATATAAAATTTGTATAATTAGTTAACTAAAATATCTATTATAAATGTTTCTACGTAAAAACTACAACCATCCAAAGCTACAACTAGCTTTGCTCTACTCTATTTTCTTTTAAGAAAAATTAACCGAATAGAGCACTAAGTCCTTCAGCTGAAGCTTCTGCCTTTTCTTCTTTAGGTGCTTCTTCTGCTTTTGCTTCATCTCCGCCAGCTGATTCTCCACCAGCAGCAGGAGCAGCACTAGCTACAACAGCATTCTCTAATTCAGAATCGATATCGACATCCTTCAAACTTGCAACAAGACTTTTTACCTTGCTTTCATCTACCTTACTATCTGCAGCTTGAAGAACTTTATTCATATGTTCTTCATCAACAGGCTGTCCAGCCTTATGCAAAAGTAAAGCAGCATATATTGCTTCCATTATGCGCTTTCCTCCGGTTTATTTAATTGAGCATCATCTTTCTCTTCAACAGCTTCCTCAGATTTTTCCTCTTCCTTTTTCTCTTCTTCTGCAGGAGCTTTTTCACCCTCAGTCTTATTTTCTTCAGCATCTTCCACCTTTTCTTCTACCTTCTCATTATCGTCTTTCTCTTCTTCAACATCAAACTTTGTCAAAGCATTTCCATGAGCATTTCCTTTAGCCAAAAAGTATCCAATTGTTTCTTTACAAATATAAACAATCTTCTGAGCAAATCCAAGAGCTTTTCCAGCAGCCTGCTTCAAATCTTCAGTATAACCTTCAGGATCAATCTTCAATTCTGTAAATATCTTCTTACTTGCCACATCATAGGCAACATTAATATTTAATCCAACATTAAATGGCATGATATTCAACTTCTGAAAAATACTTGCAGCATTTTCATTAATTGTCTGCCCTTTTGTAATAACTACTTTTGGAGCCTTAATTGCAATCTTGCCGTCCTCAACCGCAACCTGCAAACCTAAAGCACCCAACTCACTAATAGCCGGACCCGGAACCATATCTGTTGGACCGTCCTTAACTTCAATATCATCTTCTGCAACTTGTCCAGCTTTAGCAAAAACCGGAGTTTTTTTCTTAGCTAAAATACCTGCTAATTCNTANGCNTCCAAATCAGAAATAACAAATGCACAATCTGCTCCAACATATTCNTCCAATCCAGAAACATTAGCAGCCTTTAAAGCTCTCATCATAATATTTTTCTTAGCAACCTTAACTTCTGCATGCTCTCTAATAGATTTTTTAATATTCTGAAATTGTTTAGAAGGCAAACTTTTTATCGAAGCTACCATTAAGGTCTTAGATTTTTTTATACTTTCTGCCAAATTATTAACATCCTTCTCTTTCAAACCTATTGAATCTGTACTTGCATTCATTTTACTTCAAATCAACCCCAACTGGTTTACCCATAGTTAATTTAACTTTAACATTTCGAATATTATCAATCCCCTTTGGTAAACTTTCCAAAATCTTCCCATAAACTGCAACTAAATTCTCAACAATCTTATTATCCTCCAAACTTATTCTTGCAATTCCTACCTTAATACTAGGTTCTTTAACAATAATTCTAACATTTTTATTCACTCTTTCAACAATGGCCTTTACAACATCTTCTTCTTCATTAGGCAATATACCTAATTGAGGACTTGGCATTTTTCCAACAGGTCCCAGAATTCTACCAAAACTTGTAGCAACTGCTGGCATTAATTTAGCATTAGCAATAAAGAAATCATAATTCTTAATCAACTTCTTAGCATCCTTCTTTTCTTTATATTTAACAAAATCATCTTTCTTAATACTATCAACTATTTTACTATCTTTTTCAAAGAATCCTGCAATCTTTTTATCCTTAATTTTATTAGGAACACTAGCAAAAACATTGAAAGCCTGCTTTCTTACATCAAATTCCTTTAGATTTACAATTATATCTACTGTTTGATCAAACTTTCTTTCTT
Organism: Candidatus Pacearchaeota archaeon; assembly: GCA_002688165.1. Classification (GTDB taxonomy): domain Archaea; phylum Nanobdellota; class Nanobdellia; order Pacearchaeales; family GW2011-AR1; genus ARS1285. The sequence goes on from NZCB01000007.1 coordinate 6,798, forward strand.
TCTTATTTTCTTCACGAAGCTTCTTAACAGCCTCGAGAAACTTAGTTTCGTTTGCCATAATCTTTCTCCTTGATTATCTACTACCTATGCGCATAAACTCTTAGAATATTAGAGCTATACGATGTAGTCTAATAATCTGATTAATTTGAGGTATATAAATCTAACTATTCAAAAATATCCAAACTAATAAGAACTATCTTTCCCAATCAGAGAAACATTTAAATATAATTTTGATTATANTAATTAGTAAAATATACATTAAAACATATTTTATTAATAATATAAGGAGGTAATAATCAATGGCAACATCAAAACAAATAGCTGCTAAGGTTGCTTCAACAAAAAAAGCCTTAAAAAAGCTTGAAGCTAGCTGGAAGAAAGCAGTATCTACTGAAAAGAAAAAAGCTGCGGCAGCAAAGAAAAAAGCTGCAGCAAAGAAAAAAGCTAAAAAGAAGCGAAGATAAATCTACTTTTTATTTTTTAAATTTATATTAATCTTCCTTATCTAATTCTAATAAATATTCCTTAACTCTTTCCATGATTTGAGGTACAACAAATCTTTCTATATTATTCTCAAATATATTACTCAAGGATTCATTCTCATGCAGATAATAATCATTACCTTGTTTATCAACCAACATACTATCTCTTAATCTTTTCAATTGTCTTCTAATATTGCTCTCTGCCAACCCTTTAGTTTCTAAACTATATTTTTTTCTAATACTCTCAACTCTTTTCCCAATTTCATTACTAGTTAATTTTTCTCTATTCTTATTTGCATCAATCAAAACCATCAATATATCNACAATAACATCTCTAGAATCTCCTAATTGCAATAGNCCTAAACTTAAACAAATTTTCCTAACTAATTCTCTTTTTTCCAATCCGCTTGGCTTCTCATATTTTCTCAATGTAATTTCCGATAATGGAATGTCTTTCATAAAACACCTCTAACCACTCAAACACATAAAACCTTATAAATTTATCCGCAATTTCTATATCATGGAATTAGTAGCATTACTCGGAAATGGAGANGGAACTTGGGGGCAGATAACAGGGGTCATTAATCACGGAGATTGGGACAATATAATTCTTTTAGGAGATAGCTCCGCAAAAAAATTTACCAACAAAAAAGATTTTGAATTCATAGAGATTAAAGATGGTTCAATTATAGATCTCAAGGATGNAATTTCAAAGAAAATAAAGAGTAAAATTAAGGGCATAGAAGTAGCTCTTTCAATTGCTAGTGGAAATGGTAAACAACACATGGCCCTAATCTCAGCCCTTTTATCCTTGCCAGTCGGAATAAAGTTCGCAGTTCTAACAAAAGATGGCTTAGTATTTATGTAATTAATTCTAAAATATAGCTAAAAACCATCCCACCATCAACAATGCCAATGATGCAAGAATCAAATAAGTTACAAACTTAAAAGCTTTCATTGCAAACTTCTCACTGCCTGTAATTGCCCAAACTGTTAACATAAAAAATCTTCCTCCATCAAAGATTGCAACCGGCCACATATTAACTAAAGCTACACTAAGATTAATTAAAGCCAACCACCATATTAAATTATAAATGAATAAAACTAATTCTGGATTAAATCTAGCTTCATATTTAGTACCTTCTTCCTTAAAGAAATTAAAAAATTCAGTTATCTTTCCCAATATTCTCTCATTACTTTGAGTTGCTAAATTGATTCCTATAATTGCTCTNCCAGGATCATTAGGATACTCTCCCAATACTAAATCAAATTCCAATATCTCATTTCCTTCNTTGGTAGTTATTGTAACTTCATCTCCAACATTATAATCTCCTAAAATATTTCCAAGATCCTTCATACTATGAACTTCTCTATCATCAATACCAATTATTGCCCCTCTCAATCCCGCATTTATTGCAGGGAAATCTCCGAAAAGTGCAATTCTTCCTTCAACAACAGGATTCTCTAATTGAAATTCTAAATTATCAATATTAGTATAATATTTATCACCATTAACAATCACTTCAGTAAGTTTCAAATCATTACCAGAATCTCCTAAAATCAAACTATCTTCTAAATTATTATCTTCAATCAATTTTAAAATTCCCTCTACGCTATTGTCATTAACTATCTTTCCTCCAATCATTCCTATTCCAGCTATCTCTGCAACTCCTGGAGTATATGTATTGAATATTGCTCCCGCAGGGGCATAGGCATAAAAGAAAAACACTGATAACAACAAGAAAAACAATACTGCCAATATCAAATTAGTAAAAACTCCTGCAGATAATACTGCTAGTTGTTGATATTTGGGTTTATCTTCCATCTCTTTCTCATCAGGTTCAACAAATGCAGCCAAGAAAGGCCCCAAAAATCCAAAACCTGTAGTTAATATTCTAATATTATATCTTCTAGCAATTATGCCGTGAGCAAATTCATGAAATAATGCAATAACTGCTATGCTAATAATCCAATATGTAAAATAAAATGGAGGTAAGAAACTAACGCTAAATGCTTCTGGCAAATAGGGAATTAATGGCATCAATGGAGGGATTTTAATTGCTCTCACTATATCTGGATTAAATAAATAAACTTCCAATAATTTATACAAAAACCAAATCATACTAGCCATCAACAAATAACCAAACACAACTCCTAAAAACGCATAAACTGTCAAAAACTTTTTATATTTAGTACCTATATAATCAATAAATTTTATACCAACTCTCGTCCTATAAAGATACATAATGCCTTCTTTCTTTAAGTTCTTTCTTCTCTTATGTAGAAACAAGAAAACAAAAAGACTAAATAGAATCAAAAATCCGATATCATAAATATAAATCGATACCATTCTAACAATTACTTTTTCCTCACAGGTCTAAATGCCGTCTTTAAACATTTTCTACATCTAACTTTTTTTTCAAGAATCTTTCTAGGATCAGCTCTTAATTTAGACTTACATTGTTTACAAACAAACATATTCTTATACAATCTTGCTTGAGCAGCTGGTAATTTTGTCGCCATTTAAATTTTCTCCATATTTCTTAAATTTAAATTGTTTAAAATTTCTAATTTTATTGCCATATTATAACTTCCTCTTAATTATTTTAATTCCTTCAATATCCCAATACTCTACTTGATCCTCTCCAGCTAATTGCCCCTTTAGATCCTCCATCATAGGCACTTCAATAGTTTCAAAACTTTCTAAATCCATTATNCTNGCCTTATCATCTNCAACCAAATTNAAGACCTGNGCTTTATTCTTATTAATATTTGGCACTTCCAATCTCTCATGCCCTCCAGTTACAAAAACTCTTTTCTTACCATCAATAACTCCAATAGCCTCTATCCTACATTTAGCATGTCCATGCTTTCCTGTCTTAGAAATATCATTACTCCTTACTGCGCAGGCAACTCCATCAACCATTATAGTAGTACCGCTTCTAGCCTCTGTACCGCTAATTAACTTAACCATAATAGTTAGTAAAAGAAAGTGTTTATAAAACTTACTGATATCAATTAGTATTAGAAATTTTTAATCTNCAAATATTTCTTAGAAAAATCCAATAATCTTATAAACTCATTATCCCAATTTTGAACATGACAAAAATAAAGAAAAACGATTTTATTGAAATAGAATTCACTGGATTAGCCAATGGAGAAATTTTTGATACTACAAACAAGAAAGATGCAGAAAAGATGGGTATTGAACCAAAGAACATAAAACCACTAACTATCTCTGTTGGGAATCANATGATATTGCAAGGATTAGATGAAGATCTTGAAGGCAAGGAAACTGGTAAAGAATATTCTATTCATATTTTGCCTGAAAAAGCTTTTGGAAAAAGAGACCCTTCTATGATAAAAACCTATGGACTTTCACATTTCACAAAACAAAACATCAACCCTTATCCTGGAATGGCATTGCAATTAGATAACACGATTGCTAAGGTATTATCAGTTTCTGGTGGAAGAGTAACTATGGATTTTAACAATCCAATAGCAGGAAAAGAAGTTGATTACAAATATAANATAAATAANATAATTACTGAAAANAANGAAAAAATTAATGCTTTACAAGATTTCTTCTTCAAACAACGTTTTGAATTTCAATTAAAAGATAAAAAGGTTATTTTCAAGGATGATAAAATAAAACAATTCATTGATATGATTGGACCAAAATTTTCTGAAATTACTGGATTAGAATTTACTGCAGAAGCCAAGAAAGAAACGAAAAAAGAGTCTAAGAAAGAAGAAAAGAAGTAGTAACCCCAAAACACCCAACAAATACCAATAATCTTTATATATGATTTTCAGTTTCTCAACATATGGAAGAG
>NZCB01000008.1 GCA_002688165.1 Candidatus Pacearchaeota archaeon
TGATTCTTGTAATGGAGATATAAATATTGGCCTTCCAGGGAATTATAAGAAATGTAGATGTGGTGATTCGGGTACATTCTGTAGGCCTGGTGAAACTTGTCAGGATGGAAATTGTGTTGAGAGAGGAGATGATTGCGAAAATAAACTTGATTGTGAGCTTCTGGATTACCCCGTAGGCACTCCTTGTGTGAATGGTTATTGTGTCATGTTTGCATAGTATTCTAAAAAATTTTATCAAGGAAAAAAATCATTATAAGAACCTGAATAGGTTCTAAGACATTAGATTTAAATAATAAATTTCTCTAGTTTGTTTATATAATAAGATGAAAACACTTAAAATAAAAATCGTGGGAACGGTACAAGGAGTCTTCTTTAGAAAGTTTGTTAAAGATAATGCTGATGAAATAGGAGTTAAGGGTTATGTTAGGAATTTAGATGATGGTAGTGTTGAGATAGTTATTGAAGGAAGAGATGAGAAAGTTAATGAGATGTTAGTTAAATGTAAAAAGGGACCTAATCATAGTGAGGTTAAAGAGGTTGAAGTTGAAGAGATAAAACATCAAGGATTTGATAGTTTTAAGGTNAGTAGNNTNTGAATAAAATGGGANGAGAAGAACAAATAATTAATGAAAGAAAGAGGAAGTTGAAAGAGTTGAGACAGCAAGTAAATCCTTATCCTCATAAATTTGATGTGAAAAATTATTCTAAAGATATTAAAGAGAATAATAAGAAGTTAAAAAATAATGAGAGAAGTAAGAATAGAGTTAGTGTTGCTGGAAGAGTTATGACAATAAGAAATTTAGGGAAGCTAATATTTGCTACGATACAGGATAGTCAGGGAAGATTACAATTAATTTTACAAAAAGGNGAAACTAATGCAGATGATTTTAGTTTGTTTAAAAGATATATTGATGCAGGAGATTTTGTGGGATGTAATGGAATTGTAATGAAGAGTAAAACGGGAGAGATTAGTATTTTGGTTAAGAAGGCGCAGATTTTAAGTAAGAGTTTATTGCCTTTGCCTGAGAAGTTTCATGGATTGAAAGATGATGAAGAAAGATATAGAAAAAGATATTTAGATTTGATAATGAATCCAGAGGTTAAGGAAGTTTTTGATAAGAGAACTCAAATAATGGCAGGGATAAGAGAATTGATGCTTAAGAAAGGAATTACTGAAGTTGAGACTCCTTTCTTGCAGACATTATATGGAGGAGCCGCTGCTAAGCCTTTTGAAACTCATTTGAATGCATTAGATATAGATTTGTATTTGGCCATAAGCCCCGAATTATATTTGAAGAGATTGATAGTTGGAGGCTATGATAAGGTTTATACAATGAGTAGAAATTTTAGAAATGAGGGAATTGATAGGTGGCATAATCCTGAGTTTACTATGATGGAGATTTATTGTAGTTATTGGGACTATAATGATATGATGGATTTGATGGAAGAGATTTATGAATATGTTGCTAAAAAAGTTAATGGGAGTACCAAGGTTGAATTTAGAGGAAAGAATGTTGATTTTAAGAGGCCTTGGAAGAGGATGACTATGTTGCAAGCTATAAAGAAATGGGCTAAGATTGACATTGATAAAATGTCTGATAAGGAAATTAGTAGTTTTGTTAAGAAGAATAAGATAGATAGTAAGGAAGATAATTGGGGTTGGAATGTGCAAGCTATCTTTGAGCATTTTTGTGAAGAGAAAATTGAACAGCCAACTTTTATTTTGGATCATCCTTTAGAAACAACTCCACTATGTAAGACTCATAGAAATGAAAAGTTATGTCATTTAATTGAAAGGTTTGAGCCATTTTGTATGGGAGCAGAGTTGGGGAATGCATATAGTGAGTTGAATGATCCTGAGTTGCAAAGAGAATTGTTAGAGAAACAGCAAGGTATGTTAAAGAAAGGTGATGAGGAAGCTAATCCATTGGACAAAGATTTTTTAAATGCTATAGAGACTGGAATGCCTCCTACTGGAGGAATTGGAATAGGTATAGATAGAATGGTTATGTTGTTAACAGGGCAGGATAGTATTAAGGATGTAATTTTATTTCCGTTTATGCGACCTGAGATAGGTAAGGATAAGAAGAAAGAAGTGAAGAAGAAAAAATGACCTTGCCNATAACAAGAGATGAAGCATGGGNGTTAGTTAAAAAATATAATTCTGATGAAAGAGATTTGATGCATTATTTGGAAAGTGAAGCTGTTTGTAAAGCGGTTGCTGAAAAATTAGGTTTGGATGGAGAGTATTTTGGGATGTTAGGATTATTACATGATATTGATTGGGGATTGACAAAAGATAATGATGTTATGCATTTGACTAAGGCTCCTGGCATCTTAAGAGAGGCAGGATTTGATGAAGAATTTATTGAATTGATAGTCAGTCATGGATATGGTTTTGATTGTGCAGGACTTTTGGATAAAAAAAGGACTAGGAAAGAAGAGTTTATTTTGGCGTCTGGAGAAACTATAACTGGGATAATTCATGCCTATGCTTTAATGAGGGGAGGAATTGAGGGGATGGAAGTTAAAGGATTGAAGAAAAAATTTAAGGATAAAAGATTTGCGGCTGGGTGTCATAGAGAGATTGTTAGAGAAATAGAAAATGTAATGGAGTTAGATGATTTTTTTGAGATAGCTATCGAAGCAATTAAAAAGATTTGGGATTCAAATCTTCAAAGCCCTTACAAATCATAGAATTTATAAGGATAAAAAGATTAAAAACAATGTAAGAGGGATATTATGAGTTTGTATCAAATAATCATATTAGGCGTATTGGTAGTTTTATCAGGGGTATTTTCAGGTATGGAAACTGCTGTTATGAGTCTTAATGAGGCAAAAGTTAGGGCATTAGTTAAACAAAAGAAAAGAGGTTCTAAGGCACTTTATAGAGTTAAGAAAAATACTCATAAATTATTAATTACAATATTAATTGGAAATAATCTTGTTAATATTGGATCTGCATCACTTGCAACAGTAGTCTTTACAGAATTGTTTGGGTCTGCAGGGTTGGGAATTGCTACAGGAGTAATGACATTTCTAATTTTATTATTTGGAGAAATTACTCCTAAAACTTTTGCTTCTCAGAATGCAGAAAAAATTTCATTAATTGTTGCTAGACCTTTAGAATTATTATCAATAATACTTAGTCCTGTAGTTTTCTTATTTGAATTGATATCTAGATTTGTTTCTAAGATATTAGGATCTAAGGAGGGAGAAGATTTATCTGAAGAAGAATTAAGAACAGTAGTTACTATGGGAGCCAGGGGAGGAATTTTAAATAAAGAAGCTGCAAAGATGATGCATAATGTTTTAGAATTTAAAGAAACTAAATTATCTGAGATTATGACTCCAAAGATAGGTATGAAATTAATTGATGGTAATAAAAATTTAAGGAAAATTCTTCCTTTTGTTATAAAAACTCCTTATTCTAGGTATCCAGTTTATCTTAAGAATAAAGATAATATAATTGGCATATTAGATGTGGATGATGTTTTAAGATTTGTAAAAAATAATAAATTAGATTCATTAGTTAGAAGAGCTGCAAAGCCCCCATTTATTGTTAATGAGAATAAAGAGATTGCTAAATTATTAACTGAGTTTGATGCCAAGGACCAAGAAATGGCCATTGTTGTGGATGATAAAAATAAAGTTAAGGGATTAGTTACAATTGTTGATTTATTAGAGGAAATTGTTGGAGATATTTTTGAAGAAAAGCATCATGTAACTGGATATATTAGAAAAGTTAGTAAGAATAAAAGTGAAGTTGATGCTGATGCACCAATTGTTAATATTAATAAGGAATTAGGATTAAAAATTAGGGGTGGAAAGTATGAAACTATAGAAGATTTTGTAGAGTATAAATTGAAGAAACCTCCAAAAGTTGGAGATAGGATAAGATTGAAGAATGTAAGTATAGAAGTTTATAAAGTTAAGAATAGTCATGTACATAGTGTTAAGATAATAAAATATAAGAGTAAGAAATAATGGTAAAAATAACAATAAAAAATAATATTAGGAAAATTGTAAAAGAATTGGATGAAGAGAATATAGTTAATAATGTGGCTGGTGAAGTTGAAGAGGCTTTGGAGGAGAAGGTGAAAGAGGATTTGAAGAAGGCTATTGCAAGAGTTAAGGCAAATCAAAGGAGGACGCTTTTTGCGAGAGATTTATAATGCCAAGTAAAACTGAATGGACCATACTTTTTGTGAATGTTTTATATCTAGTGCTTTTTGCATTTCACTTTTTTTCTAGAGGTAATTTTGAATTTGTGTGGTATATTTTCATTATGTTTATCTTAATAGGCGTTTTTAGTTTTTTACATAAGAAGTATAATTTTAGCACGCTTACATTATGGGGGCTTACATTGTGGGGGTTTGCCCATATGCTCGGAGGTTCTACGATATTGGGAGAACCTAGAATTTATGGCAGAGTGTTAATTGATTTATTTACTACTGGAGACACCACTGTTTTCAGATATGATCATTTATTGCATTTTTATTTTTATGTAGTAATGACCTCAGTTATTTATCAGATAGCTAAAGGATACTTTAGACCTGGCGCTAATTGGAAGGTAGTTGCTTTATTGATAGTTTTTGCTAGTATGGGGGTTGGAGCATTCAATGAAATAATTGAATTCCTACCTGTTTTGTTTTTAGCGGAAACTGGTGTTGGAGGTTATTTTAATGTGGCCTGGGATATCGTATTTAATACTCTTGGGGCATTTGTGGCTATTGTATATATTAGCCTAAAGAGAAAATGAAATATAAGAAAGTTAGTGATTGGAAAAAAGAATTGTCCAGAGATTTCTTGGCTTTAGGGAGTTGGGTGTTTTTTGTGTTAGTATTAATTAGAATTTTAATACTTCCAACAAGATATATTTATCTAACTCATTTGATTGTTGCAGGAGTATTGATCTTGATTATTGAAATTTTTGTTAGAGGTAAAATGGATTATTATATCTCTAGAGCAGCAGTTTTAGGTTTGTTTACTTCTCTATTTTATGATAACAATCTATATACTAATTTTGTTGTTCTTGTATTTTTAGGAATGTTGGGAAGCTCATATTATCTTAAAACTGATTTGAAAAAAACTATTTGGGGATTAATATTAGGTGGAGTTGTTATAGGNGTTAGTTTTNTGGTTGGTAATTGGGNTGTGTAAAAAAGATGCCAAAAAATAAAGCAAAGGGGAGTAAGGTTGAGAGAGAATTATTTCAGATATTTATAGAGAATAATTATAGGGCAGTTAGAGTTGCAGGAAGTGGGATGATGGAAAATGCTGATTGTGATATATTGGCTGGGAAGAAGAGGAAGGGGAAATATGCAATTGAGGTTAAGGCTAGTAAGAAACCTGTTAAATATATAAGTAAGGATCAGATAGGAAGGTTTGTTGCTTTTGCAGATATATTTGGTTTGAANCCAGTTATAGCTATTCGTTTTAATCAAGTTGGATGGTTCTTTTTGCATCCAAAATATTTAGAGGATAGTGGTAAAAATTTTGTGGTTAACCTTAAGAGATGTAGGGAAAAGGGAAAGAGATTTGCTCAATTTTTTGGTTAACATAATTTTAAAAAATAGTTCTTATTAGAGATTTTATGAAATATTTAATTATATTATTTATTTTAATTANTGTTAGTTTAGTTTCTGCAGAAATTAGTTATGAGTTGGATTGGGATGAAGAAGATATAGTTAATGGAGGTGAGTTTAAGGTCAAGGTCATAATAAGTGGAGAGGAGGGGTTATATGATGGTAAGTTGTGGATTGAAGATAATGATAAGATAATAAGTGATAGATATAATGATGGTAAATGGAAATCTAGTTATTATTATATTAAGGAAAATTTTGAGGTTGGAAAGAATAAAGTTAAATTAAGAATTGATGAAGAATTTAGTGATTTTGAAGGAGATGCCAATATTCATTTTAAGATTAGAGGAGAAGAAGAAATTAAGGAGAGTATTGAAATATTGAAGAAAAAGGTTGAGGAATCTGTTGAAATTGAAGAATCTGAACCTATTGAAGAAATAAATGAAGAGATTATTTTAGAACCAATTTCATTAGGAAAGAAAGTAGATAGTCTGGAAGAAAAAGATATAAATACTGAGAATATTGTTTATGAATCAAAAGGATTGAAGATAATAGAGTATTCAGTTTATGGTTTTACCATATTGTGTGTTTTATTGTGTGTCCTTATTATGTGGAGAAAATTAGAATGAAGATAAAGACGTTATTTATTTTTGAAATATTAGGTAAACCAGCTGAGCATATTAAAGATTCATTAGATAAAATGATAGATCAATTAGGCGAACAGAAGGGTCTAGAAGTCGTTAGGAGAGTCGTACATGAGCCTAAATTGATTGAGGATGATGGTAAGTCGGATAGTAAGTTAGAAAAGCTTGAGAAAGAAAATTATGTTAAACAAGGTATGTATAGTACATTTGCAGAAGTAGAGGTTGAGACTGAAAATATCAATTTAATAATGGCCATTGTTCTTAATATGTTGCCATCACATGTAGAAATTTTACAGCCTAGTGAGTTTAGTTTGAATAATACTGAGTTGAGTGGATTAATGTCTGAACTGACTGTTAAGATGCATAAATACGACGAGGTTACAAAAGTTCTAATGTTGGAGAAAGATTATTTGATTAAAAAATTAAAAGAAGCTGAAGATAAAGTTAGTAATTTTGAGGGAGAGGTTAAAGGGGTTGATGAAAAGAAAGAAGATAACGAACATAAAAAGATTGATCAAGATAATGTTGTGGATATAGAAATTGATTCAGAAAAAAATAATAACTAAACACTATCTAGTTTACCGCTAACCTTTTCGCCTTTCATTCTCTTTTTATATTTGACTTTTTTGTCTTCTAAGATTTGTTCAGGAGATTTTAGATTCTTTTTTCTTCTTGCTTTCCAGACTATATAGGCTATTAACAATATTAATATTATTATTAGAACTATTCCGATTATTGTGGATCCTGTACCAGGTTCTTCTTCTATACAAGTACCAATGCAACAAGGCCCTTCAATACTTTCGATAGTATCTCCACTACAAGTTTGATCTATGAGGCATATTACTCCTAGTTGCGAACAACTTAGAGCACTAGAACCTGTTCCAGTTGTAGGAATATTGGTTGCATCATTTACTTTTATTTCAGTATCATTATTAGTTATTATAAATGATACGGGCAAGTAAAATTCATCTTCTTCGATGCTTGCAGTTATTTGTCCATTTAAATTATCTTCTACTTGTTCAACAGTTATAGTTAAGTTAACAAAAATTGTTTGATTTGGTTCTAAGAGTTCAATTGTTGAAGGAGAAAATGCCGTTGTTAAATCGCTGTTTAGAGTTATATTTTCTAAGTTTCTATTTGTTGGATTTTTTATTAAGATTGAGAACTGATAGTCATTGTTAGGTGTTATTGTCCCTTCAATTAAATGAGGTATAAATTCTAAATCAGAAATTGTATTGTTTAATTTTTTTATTAAGAAAACAGGTATTTCATAACTATTAATTGTTATCTTTGATTGTTGTGGGATTAGTTCTGGTAGGTTGAAGTTTAGGGTTTCTTCTACTTGTTCCGTTAATGAAAGTATTTTTTCTTCTCCTGTTGCTTCAAATATTGCAGTAAGATCTGTGTTTCCAAATAGACTTTTAACCTTAATTGAAAAATCATCTTTAGGTATTATGAATCCTGGATTAATGTAAAGATCAGATTCATCTTCTAGAATAATAGATATTGGTTGAATTATTGTTTCTGAATTTAATACTCCTCTAACTAAATAATCTGTATCCTGTATTCTAAGAGAATAGTTTCCTGGTTCATTAGGTAGAATTGCATAGAAATGATAAATGTTGTTTTGTTTTGTTACTCCTTTTAGAGTTGGTTCTGGGTGTGCTTTTCCATCTTTGTAAATGAATAAATTATTTTCAGTTAGAGATAGAAAGTTTCCAGTAATTTGTGCTTGGAATAATTCTTGAGGTTGATAGATATCTTTGGAGAAAGTTATCTCTATAGCTAGAAAGGTAGGGAGTAATAAAATTATAAGGGATATTGATAGCACACTCTTTTTCATGTATAGAAATAATAATTATTGTTAATAAATGTTTACTTAGACATGTCTCTAAGTTTTTTCATAGTATCTTCAAATTCCTTGTCTTTTCCAGGAGCTCTACGCCTTCTAGGAGGTCCCCTTCTTGCAGGCCTAGGGAGTATGTTTTGAACAGGTAGAGGCATTATTCCAGGTCCTGAGGCAGGTCCAAGTTTACTTGCCTTTGCACCAGATTTTCTTTTGAATAAGAAAACCTTAAGTTGGTTTCTGAAAATTATTGCTAAGATTATTAAAATTATTAAAATTACTAATAATATTATTAGCCATAAATTGCTACCCTTAGGAGTTTCTGGTCCGCAACAAATATCTCCTGTACCGCAAGCAGCAGTATATCCTGCTTTTTCTTCTTGTGAATCAGAGCATTCAATCTTACAGAAATGATTTAAAAATGATTCACATTCATTTTCAGTTTCAATTTCTATACAATTGCCCAAACAACAAAAATTACTATCTAAAGAGGGTACTTGATCACCAGAACATTCTTGATCAAGATTACAAACTGCTCCAAATTTTTCCGAGCAAGTTGGTTCTTGTTGTCTTGCTTCGCAACAAGTTTCAACAACGCTAGGGCAGAGGAAATTATCTAATGAATCTGCTAAAGAGCATTCTCCAGTTGCAACGCAAAAGTGGCCANAGTCTTCACAATTAGTTGAACTCCCTCCAGTTCCAGAGGATCCTATTGGATTTTTAGGCCATCCTGCATGTAATATAAATGAAGTATCTGATTGCCAGCACCCACTATCTTTTTGCACATTTAGTAGATATCTCTTTGCAGAATCTACTTCATCAGTNTTTACAGATTGTAATGCNANTAATGCTAAGGCAGTNTCATAGAATTTATTTCTACTTTCATCCCAAAAATTGCCAGTTTTTTGAAGACTAACAAGTTCTGAATAATATTCATCNNCATTAGTTAAAATATAAAGTACTGCAGANGGTATGAATTTTTTGTTTTCTGCNCGNTCAGACATTGANGTTATATANGGNATTAAAGGCCCTACATCTTTTCCTTCTTTCTTTAATACTAATGANGCCCATAAACTGCCNTCATAATCACANTCATTTCCAGATGTAAGACAATAAGAATTTACATGTTCAGTTATTGTGTCAAATTCAGAAGCTGATTGTGTCTCGCTAGAAACATGGAAAACATTACTTCCTGGTTTTTGATAAAGTAATGCTGTTATGAAATCTTTATTACAAGAAATGGTGTAATTCTTTTGAATGTCATTTATTTGGAACCAATAATCATTGTAAGCTCTTGAAAGTCCTGCAGGTGGAGAACCAGATATTTTCTTGTTGTCTTCGATAGTTATTGATTTGCCATTGATATCGCATTCCGTTCTGTTGTTAGAATCAATCTCTAGATACCAGGTAAGTCCTGTTTCTATCTTTTTATTTTCTAATAGATATTCTATTTGATCATCAATATTTTCATCNATATATTGTAGAGCTAATGTTGCTAATGCTGTTGATTTGATATTGCAATTTCCAGTATCTGAATCAGACCAGCAATTTGTTTTTTTTAGATTATTAAGAGTTGATTTACATGAATTCTGTGTAGAAGAATCATAAGCTCCTGCCATTAAATTAAATGNTGCTTGNTTTGTGCTTTTTGTTCCTCCGCAATTANNTCCTAGTTCTTCCTTTAAACAAGCATATGCTTTATCTATAGCTTCTGTAGTCTCTTCTTGAGCTAAGACAAAGGTTACTGATAAAATTAATAAAATTGCAAATAGCATATACACGCTCTTTTTTTGATACATGCAAGGGATAAGTAAGATGAGTATTTAAATTTAATCCAGTAGTTAAAGTTTATTTTCTTAACTGAAAATATCTTTTGATAGCGTAAGATACTGGGTTCTTAGTTTCCATGGCAAGTTTGTCTGGTTTGTCTACATTCAGATCTTTGTAGATTGGATTGGAGAAGTTTGGAGGAAGCCTATCTGGATGCCTTTTGTACCAAGATAATTGGCTTAGAATATATCCTTTCTTAATTGGATTGTAATTTTTTTCATTCCATTCTAACATGCGCTTTTCTATTTCAATGTCTGGAACTCCAAGACATTTAAAGAAGCTAATTAAAATCATTAAAGCCCTTTTACGTCCGTCTTGTTTTACTCCATCTAATAGCAGTTTTATTTGTGGGGGGAAGATTGCAGGATCAGGATTTTCTATGGTTACTTTTTTGTATTCTCCTTGTTGTTTCTTTTTAGTATCTGTTGGCAGATTTGTTGAAGCTTCTTCTTTCATCTCCTGAATAATATGTTCTTCTTTTTTTCTTTGTTCATCCCAATCNAGGGCTTGCAATAATAATTCCTTGGCNTCATCTTTTAGAGGNATTGGATAATATTCTTTAACTTCGAATTTGAATGGTTTTGCATCTGTTATTTGGAAATCTTGGATTTTATCTTTATCTAAGGTTATTGAAGCTAATGCTGTTTTTTCATGTAATGAGTATGGCATTCTAAAAAGATGCCTGGGGGCTACNAAAATAAGATCTGCTTCAATGAGTTTTTCCGTTCTTTGTCTTGCTTTTGTAAACATTTCATAATTATCTTTTGAATTGAAATTGCAATATTCGCAAAATAATAATTCATTGGAATCGATTTGAGTCATTTCTTTTCTGCAGTGATCGTTAGGACATTTTGGGATTCTGTTTTTTCCAATCCTTATAACTTCTCCAATGTCTCTACANGATTCACANATCCAAGTTACTTGGTTTTTGATTGTTGCTTCTCTTTTGCAAGAAATGCATTCATCTATAACTAAATCTGATTCTTCCTTACCAGTACGTTGAGCCAATTCCTTTAGAGATTGTTCTTGGAATATTTTTTCTGTTAATTTTGGTTTGATAATTGAATCTAAATATTCGCAGATTATTCTAGGCCATTCTGGGAACATGTCTTTTGTTTGCTGATTATAAATTTCTTTTGGGAATGCTTTCCATGGAACTATGACATGGAATCCTTTTGATCCGGAGAATTTAATTCCAATGTTCTTCACATTATGAAATTCTAGAGCTTTGATTAGTAATTTTGTGTATAGTTTACTATATTCCAAATAGGGGCTATCAATATCTAGAAGCAAGTCCCATCCCGATCTTAATTCGTTAAATTGATTCCTGTTCATTTCAGTTTCAATTTCTAAGGGGTCTGACCAATGTTCTTCTGAGCAATGGAATGATGTAGCTCCTCTTTTAATCTGTTCAATAATATCATTTTGGAATTGTAAACTATCGGGCCTTTTTCCAAATCCTTCATAATATCTTGGAACAGTTTCACGAGCTTCAGCAAATTCATAAATAGCTTTTTTTANNTCTGGNTGACTATAATAAATCATNGTNATTTCTCNNATTCTTTGTTCTTTNAAACTTCGTTCTTTGGAGGGATAATTCATGACTATTAGAGGTTAGAGAATATTATATACTAACCTATTCTTGAATATAATAATGTTTAAAAATCAGATGAGGTTTTTCTATTGATGAAGCTTAAGTTAGATAATCCTAAGATATTTTCTGAAATAATAGGTATAATTAGTGAGATGGTTCTTGAAGTTAGAATTAAAGTTGATAATGAGGGACTTTCAATTAGTGCGATTGACCCTGCTAATGTGGCTATGATTTTGTTTAAATTACCTGCAGATGCTTTTTCAGAGTTGGAAGTTGAAAAAGAAGAAGTTTTAGGAGTTAGTTTGGATAATTTGAAAGCTGTACTTCGGAGAGTTAAAGCAGGAAGTGTTCTAGCTATGGAGAAAGAAGAAAATATGTTGAAGATAATAATTCAAGATAAAATTAGAAAAGAATTTAGTTTGGCTTTAATTGATGTTGAAGGGGATGAAAAGCCAATCCCTAGTTTGAATTTTGTTAGTAAAATTGAGATGACTAGTGTTGATTTTTCTGAGGCAATAGAGGATTGTAATGTTGTAGCAGATAGTTGTAGTTTTGTTTCGGCACCAGATAACTTTGTAATTCAAGGTAAAGGAAATTTGAATTCTTTTAAATCAGAATTTAGTGATGAGGTTAATATCCAGGCTGAAGAGGCTACTAGCAAATATTCTTTAGAATATTTGCAGAAGATGATTAAGGGAACTAAGTTGACAGATAAGGTAGTTTTGAATTTTGGAAATGATTATCCTTTGAAATTGGAGTTTAATACTCCTAAAATTAGTTTGAGTTTTATTTTAGCTCCGAGAGTGGAGACTGAGGATTAGTGAAATTATTGTAAGTTGATTTTTATTTATATGTGGAAACCTTTAAATAGTAAGTATTACTTAATAATATAAATTCATATTAAGTAATGTAAAGGGTTATAATGTGTGAGTTAGTGGCATAAGGTAATACATTGAGAACTTTGTGTGGTGACAGTGGGTCGTACGCCATAATGAAGAAAGAATAGGGGTAAATAGAAATATAACAAATGAAAGTACGAATCTCAGCGACGGTAGAAGATAAAAATAAGAAATATATTGATTCTTTATTGAAAAATAGTAAATATAGAAATAAGTCTCATATTATAGATACTGCTATTGAATTGTTAAAAGAAAAAGAGGAGGCTGAAAATGAGAAATAATAAAATAAATTTATTTTCTAGACTTGATGTTGAAAGTATTTTTGTGAGATCAAAACGCTCACAGACAACTATATTTATTATTCTAGCATTGATTATTGTCGTCGGTTTGATGATAGTTTTCTTGTTGTTTAATCCTCCAGAAGTTAGGGTTATTGATAGAAATAATCCTCAAGGA
>NZCB01000009.1 GCA_002688165.1 Candidatus Pacearchaeota archaeon
TATTAACAAATACAATAAAACCCTTATTAGAGGAAGGAAGAGATGAAATTTTATTAACTGAAATGGAACATCATTCAAATTTAATTCCATGGCAACAGTTTGCAAAAACAAATAATATGAAACTAAAATTTATACCTATAACAGAAAATTATGAACTTGATTATGAAAAAGCAAAGGAATTAATTAATGAAAAAACAGCACTAGTTTCATTAACTCATATGTCAAACGTTCTTGGAACTATTAATGATATTAAACAAATTATAGATCTAGCAAAAACTAACAATACATTAACAATTATAGATGCAGCACAATCAATAGCTCATATGAAAATAGACGTTAAACAACTAGATTGTGATTTCCTAGCTTTCTCGGGCCATAAAATTTATGGACCATTAGGGATAGGAATTTTATATGGGAAAGAAAAACATTTAGAAAAAATTCAACCTTTCTTATTCGGAGGAGGAATGATTAACACAGTTAGCTATGAAGATGCTACTTGGGCAGATTTACCTGAAAAATTTGAAGCAGGCACACAAAATATTGCAGAATCTTTAGCATTGGGAACAGCAATAGGTTATTTAGAAGAAATTGGATTTAATAAAATCCAAGAACATGAAAAAGAAATAACTCAATATACTCTAGAACAACTATCTAAATTAGAAAACATAGAAATCTACAATCCAGGAATAGAAAAATCTTCTGCAATAATTTCATTTAATTTAAAAGATATACATTCTCACGATGTCGCAACAATACTAAATGAAANCAANATAGCAATCAGNGCNGGACATCATTGTTGCATGCCCNTAATGAAAAAACTTAACATTCCAGGAACTTGNCGTGTTAGTTTATCAATTTTCAANACAAANGAAGATATTGATAAANTAATAGAANCATTAAAAAAATGTCAGGAGATATTTAGATAATGGACATNTACACNGAAAACATCTTAGATTTATACAAGAANCCTAGAAATAAGGGAACCCTNGAAAACCCAACACATNAAAATTCTAGAAACAACCCTCTTTGNGGAGATGANATTACAATNCAATTAATTATAGATAATAATAATATAAAAGAAGTAAAATTCTCTGGACAAGGGTGTGCAATCTCTCAAGCTAGTTCATCAATGTTAACAGACAAAATAAAAAACATGAATGTTGAAGATATTAAAAACTTAAATAAAGAAGATATTTTAGAATTACTACACATACCTATCTCTCCAGGGAGATTAAAATGTGCATTGTTATGTTTAGATACATTAAAAGGAGCNTTAGAAAATGCTAGAAATTAAAGACTTACACGTTAAAATAGAAGATAAAGAAATCTTAAAGGGAGTTAACCTAAAACTTGAACCTGGAAAAGTTCATGCACTTATGGGTCCCAATGGCTCTGGAAAATCTACTCTAGCTAATGTCATTATGGGTCATCCAAAATATGAAATAACAAAAGGAGAAATTATCTATAAGGGACAAGTAATCAATGACATGCCTCCAAATGAAAGAGCAAAATTAGGATTATTTTTATCTTTTCAATATCCAAGTGAAATTGAAGGAGTTACAATATCAACTTTCTTGAGAACAGCTCTAAANAGCAAAAAGAAAGCCAATGAAGAAGAACCAATAGGTGTTCTAGATTTCCACAATCTTCTAAAAGAAAAGATGAAACTATTACATACTGATGAATCTTTTGCAGAACGTTATCTTAATCAAGGTTTCTCAGGTGGAGAAAAAAAGAAATCTGAAATTCTACAATTAGCTGTTCTAAATCCCAAAACAGCAATACTTGATGAAACAGATAGCGGTTTAGATATAGATGCCTTAAAAGCAGTCGCAGAAGGAATTAACATCTTAATGCAAGAAGATCCAGAAAAAATAATTTTAATAATTACCCATTATAAAAGAATTTTAGAACATATTCACCCTAACAAATTATCTATATTAATAGATGGGAAAATCGCATTAGAAGGTGATAGCAGTTTAGTAGATCAATTGGAAGAAAAAGGTTATGGTTGGATCGAAGAGGAAGATCCTGAATTGAAGGCTGAGTTGAAATAGTTTTTTAAAGGATTATAGGTTAGAATCATTATGGCATATCCTCATTTTAAAGATAAACATTTACAAGATGCATTATTCAATCCATCTGATTATATAAAATATGATAATTGGGACAAGAAGAAATTTCCCAAAAAATATATTCTAACCTATCAAAATCATGTGAAAGCATATTTTCTAAGAAAATACAAACCAAAAAAATTTAGAGTTAATAGCCTTTTAACTATATTTATACATAAGGGAATAGGATTCGTCAAACTAGGAATAGGCTCGCCTGCAGCAACTGCAGTTATGGAAGAGCTAATAGCTGCAGGAGGGAAAGAGTTTCTCAGTATAGGCACTGCAGGAGGACTGCATAAAGAGGGCATATTTTTATGTAAGAAAGCATTAAGGGATGAAGGCACTAGTTATCATTATATAAAATCTGGAAAATATGCTTATCCTCATAAGGAACTAACAAAAAAACTTGGATTTTTCATAAAAAAAGAAGGACTAGATTATGCTCCTGGGACTACTTGGACAATAGATGCCCCATATAGAGAAACAAAAAAAGAGATCGAAAGGTATGCCAAACAAGGAATTTCTACTGTAGAGATGGAGGCATCAGCATTATTTACATTAGCAAAATATAGGAAGGTAAAAATTGCTTCAGCATTCTCTGTAAGCGATTTATTAATAAAAAAATGGGAACCAAAATTTCATAAGTTCAATGTTAGAAGAGCTCAAAATAAGTTAATTGATGCAGCAGTGAAATGTCTCAGTTAACAATAACTCTGTTCTCTAACTTCAGCCGCCACCCAACTCCCATCTCTCTTCTTTTCCGCCCTATCTCTCGAATATTCTAAAAATTCATGCATACATTCTTTTCTGCAACATCCATGAAGCTTTTCTTGACAATTACCACATTGTACAACTAACAAATCACAAGCCACATTCTTACAATTTCTCTGCAAATCACTTGCATTTCCACAACTAACACAATTAGCAATAGCTTCACCACTTTCACTATCTTTAGTAACTAATCTCTTATCAAAAACAAAACACTTGCCTTCCCAAGCCTTGTCTGGAATTTCCTGCCTAAAATTAATAATTCCTCCATGTAACTGATGAACATCTTCAAAACCCTCTTGCTCCATATATCTTCCAGCCTTCTCACATCGAATTCCTCCAGTACAATACATATAAATTTTCTTTTTTTTATTCTCTTTAAACTTCTCAACAAACTCCGGAAATTCTCTGAATGTTTTTATATTAGGATTTACAGCCCCCTTAAACTTTCCAACCCCATACTCATAATCATTCCTTGTATCTAAAATGATAATATCTTCATTTTCAACACCTCTCAAAAACTCTTCAGAATTTACATACTTTCCTTTCTTACTCATATCAACATCTTTCTGTAAACTAACAATCTCTTCCCTTTTTCTAACTATCATCTTATTAAATGGAGCCTCATTACCAATTTCTTCTTTAAACCAAACATCTTCAAATCCCTCTAAACTATGGACAAATTCCCTATATTCTTCCATTTGCTCCCTACTACCTGCAACACTTCCATTAATACCTTCTTTACCAACCAATACTTTTCCAACTATCTTTAATTCTTGACATTTTCTTTTATGCACTCTAATAAAATATTCAACATCCTCAATAGGCTGAAATTTATAATAAAGCAATATATGTACTTGTTCCATAAATAATTTTTATTTTAAAGGTTTAAAAGCCTTACTAAAAATTCAAACAATTAATCTTAGGATAAGAATCACTATTAAAAGAATATAATCTAAATACTCCTATTATTAATTTAAATAAATTATTTTAAGGACCACAAACAATTATATAGTTTGGAATCCTAAATATATAATGCCCTTTAAAAATCGTGATAAGAAAAATGAATATAGGAGAAAGTGGTATGCCGAAAATAGCAAATCAGAAAAAGCACATGTAGTCAGGCGGAGAAAGGAAATAAAAGCATGGTTAGATGACTATAGATCAAAATTAAAATGCACAAAATGTCATGAGGATCACCCTGCCACACTAGATTTTCACCATAGAAATAGAAAAGAAAAGGAATTTGGAGTGACCCATCTAGCTCACTATGGTTATTCAATTACAAAAATAAAAAAAGAAATGGCAAAATGCATCATTTTATGTGCAAATTGTCATAGAAAATTGCATTATGGAGAAAACAAGAAACCTTATAAACTAAAAACCTGAAAGTATTTTATGCGCTGGTAGTTTAGTGGTAGAATAACTGGCTTCCAACCAGTTGGCCCGAGTTCGACTCTCGGCCGGCGCATTTATTATAGCGAAAAAAATAAAATGAATGAAGAAACTATCAACGAAAAATCTGCACCAAAACGAACATTTGGAGATTGGTATAATAAAAATTACAAGAAATTACTATGGGTTCCAATCATACTATTAGCACTTTCTTTAATTCAATTAGGGCAGATGTATTCTACAACTGGAGAATTTATTCAAAAAGACATAACATTGACTGGAGGAACCTCAATTACATTCTTCCCAGAACAATATATTGATACAAATGAACTATCCAACTTTTTAGATGGAAAGATACCTGAATTTGTCATAAGAGAACTTTCAGACTTTCAATCAGGAAGACAAAAAGCAATTGTTGTTGAAACTACCTCTGAACCTGAAGAAATAAAAACTGCCTTGGAAGAATTTTTAGACTACAAATTAACAAATGAAAATTCATCTATAGAATCTACTGGATCTTCACTAGGAGAATCATTCTACAAACAATTAGTTTATGCAATAATATTATCTTTTGTTTTAATGTCAATAATAGTTTTCATTATCTTTAGATCCAAAATACCAAGCTTTGCCGTTGTAATCTCTGCTTTTGCAGATATAATGATGACTTTAGCTACAATCAACCTTTTAGAGATGAAAATATCTAGTGCAGGAATTACGGCAATATTAATGCTTATAGGATATTCAGTAGACAGTGACATTATGCTTACTACAAGATTATTGAAAAGACATGGAAACACAGAAGAGAACCTAAAATCTGCCTTCAAAACAGGAATTACAATGACATTAACCTCGATTATTGCAATAGCTGTAGCATTATTCATAATACAATCAGTTTCAAGCGTATTAAGTCAAATCTTTACAATCCTAATTATTGGATTAGCGTACGATATCCTTAATACATGGATAACTAACGTTTCAATATTAAAATGGTATTTGGAGACAAAAAAATGAACTGGAAAATTTGGTTACTGATATTTTGCATTTTAGGATCACTATTAGCAATATTCCCTCTAGATTTTACCCAAGGAATTGAAATAACTGGCGTAGAATTAGATTCAATATCTTATCAACAAGGATTAAGACAAGGAATGAAAATACAATCCATTGATGGACAAATAATTACTTCACTAGAGGATTATAGAATTTCTTTAGAAAGATTTCCAACCGAATCCCCAGAAAAGATAACAATAACTACTGATCAAGGCATCATCATATTATTCACAAATGATACTTTAAAAATATCTGTAAAGGAAATTTCTAGAAATAGAATAAAAACCGGATTAGATCTTTCAGGAGGTGCACGTGCACTAATAAAGGCTGAAGGCAAGGAATTAACAAACACAGAATTAAACGATCTTATTTCAGTTACAGAAGAACGTCTAAATGTTTATGGTCTTAATGATGTTCAAATAAAACCTGTCAGAGATCTATCTGGAAATAATTTCATGTTGGTTGAAATCGCAGGTTCAACCCCTGAAGAATTAGAAAACCTAATCAGTCAACAGGGAAAATTTGAAGCCAAAATAGGAGATGAAATTGTTTTCGAAGGTGGAAAGAAAGATGTAACTTATGTTGCAAGAACTGGAGATCAATCTGGAATTTACTCTTGCAATGGTGATAATTCCAATGGATACGTTTGCCAATTCAGATTCTCAATTTCATTAAGCCAGGATGCAGCAAAAAATCACGCAGATATTACTTGCGCCCTAGGAACAAATTCAAGCCTGCCTCAATATTTAGACAAGCAACTAGAATTATACTTGGATGATGTTTTAGTTAGTGCATTATATATTGGACGAGATTTACAATGTTCAGAAACAACACAAATATCAATTTCAGGTTCTGGATCTGGGCCTACTCAAGAATNAATTTCAGGTTCTGGATCTGGACCTACCCAAGAAGAAGCATTTGAAAACGCAGAAATTGANATGAAACAANTACAAACNGTNATGATTTCAGGTAGCCTTCCATTCAAACTACAAATAGAAAAACTAGACACTATAAGTCCATTATTAGGAAAAGAATTTACAAACACAATCATCTTAGCAGGCTTAGCAGCTATCTTGGCAGTAGGAATTGCAATCTTAATAAGATACAGAAAAATAAAATTATCTCTAGCAGTACTTCTAACTAGTCTATCAGAAGTATTAATAATTTTAGGAGTTTCAGCATTATTCAATAGATCTTTAGATTTACCNGCTATNGCAGGAATAATTGCAGCAATTGGNACTGGTGTGGACTCTCAAATAATTATCTTAGATGAATCTAGAATGACTAATGTNTCNTTAAGAGAAAGAATAAAACGTGCATTAACTATTATTATGGGAACTTACATAACCACTCTATTTGCCCTATTACCTTTAATGTGGGCTGGAGCAGGGTTATTAAAAGGATTTGCAATAACCACTATCATAGGTATTTCAGTAGGAGTTTTCATAACTAGGCCTGCGTTTAGTGAAATAGTTAAGAAGATTGCGAAGGAATAATATTTTTCAAGAAATCAATATTTCTTCTAACCCCTTCCCATAAACTAATCTTAGGACTATAACCCAATTTTTTAATCTCACTTATGTCTAAATTAACCTTTTGAGGTTGAGCAATTTCCTTATCCAATATTGATATTTTACTATTACTTCCAGTCTCATTAATGATGAATTTAGCCAAATCATAAATATTAGTTTCCTGACCTCCGCTTATATTATATTCTTTATTCCAGTTCCCTTCTAGTGTTAAAATAATTCCCTCTACAAAATCATCTACATATGTAAAATCCAAAGTTTTAGTTTCAGGATCTCCAAAAATTTTCAAATCTTCATTTCTTAAGGCACTATTTATAAAAATATTTATCAATCTATTTGTTTTATCCAAAAAAGGCCCATAAACTGTAGATGGCCTAATAATTATATAATCAATATTATAACAATTTTTATAGGCCTTGCACAACTCTTCTCCAAACAATTTACCTGCNGTATAAGGATTCTTATCCTCACTTAAAACTCTAGACGAAGAAAAATACATTATTTTATTAATATTATTTTTCCTACAAAATTCCAACACACTAAANGTATCTTTAGCATTCCTAAATCCAATAGGGGGNTCTGTAATGGTTTTATTAATTTTACAAAAAGCCGCACAATGGATAAACATATCAACTTTATCTTCAATCAAATAATCTTCCAAATCCTTAACATCGTTACCTTCCCTTAAATCAACAGATAAAACAATTTTATGACCCTCATCTTCCAATCTTTTTTTTAAAAAACTACCTATCAATCCCCTATGCCCTGTTAATACTATATTCATATACTCTAAAACCCTAAAAACTTTTTAAAAGATCTTATACTCCATTACCTATGATACCAAAACACCACATAATTATTGGGGCGTTAGCAACCATTATTCTTTATTTAACACTCCCAATTACAAATCTTCAAGCAATAATAATATTTCTATCATCTTTCTTAATAGACGTAGACCATTATCTAATATACGTTCTAACGAAAAAGGATCTTTCTCAAAAAAACGCTAGAAGGTTCTTTCATAAAAAAAGAATAGAGTGGTTAAAACTTCCAATAAGGGAACAAGCAAAATATAAAAGACACATTTACATATTTCATGGAATAGAATTTTGGATTCTATTATTAATCATTTCAATATACTATCCAATAGTTTTATTCATATTATATGGTTTCATAATTCACATGACCTTAGATTACATAGAGTTCATACAATATAAACAACCATTTTTATCAAAATTCTCTCAACTATGGGTATATCAAACCAACAAAAAGAAAATCCCTTTTAATTAGAATTATAATAATCTCTAGAACTAGCTATCTTTTCACCTTGGCCATCCACCATATCAATTCCCAGTTCCCTACAAACCGAAGTTTCAGGAACTTCTCCTTGATGTCTATCTCCTCCATTGGCGAAGATATCAGGTTTAATGGCCCTTAATGACGCACAAACGCTTCTATCTTCATCTATACTAATAAATGCCTCATCAACATGTTTAATAGATTCAATTAGTTTCTTTCTATCATTCTCATCCATAAAGGGCTCTTTACTACGTTTCATAAAAACCTGTTTATCATTATTCAAAATAACTATCAATTTATCTCCTAAAGATTTAGCTTTCTCCATAAGCTCTAGATGACCTACATGAATAGGATCAAAATAACCTGATACAACAACCACTTTCATACATTTATTATCTCTAATTAGTTTAAATATATATTTATACTAAAAACTTTAAATAAGGTCCAACCAATTAGTTATATGGGCAAGGTTAATGACGGAATAGCAATAAGTTCTTTTTGGAACTTTATAATGATCTTATTTTCCAGGCTAGGAGGGCTTTTTTTTGTAATAATTATTGCAAGATACTTATTACCTGAGAGATTTGGTATTTATAATCTCTCAATCTCAATATCTTTGATTTTACTATATTTCTTAGATTCTGGAATAAATCAATCTTTATTGAGATATGTATCCGAGGCCTTAGGAGAAAATAACAAAAAATTAGCAAAAGCAAATTTTAAATATTTGCTAAAATTAAAACTATTCATAGCATTAATTCTTTCAGGTTTATTGGCCCTAATAGCCTATCCTCTATCCTATTATCTCTTTAACAAACCAGATCTATTCTTACCCATAATTTTTTCAGGAATATATTTATTTTTCTCATCTTTTGGCTCATTTTATAATTCTTATTTTTATATTATAAAAAAGGTAAATTATCTAACAATAAAACAATTCCTTTTCGAGGTTCTTAGGATCTCTGGCGTCTTAATCTTATTCACTTTAGTCTCTAAAAAATATTATGTTATAGGCACAATAGGAGTTTTATCTTTAACAATATTATTATCTAGTTTATATCTCATCTATAATCTAAGAAGATTAAGCCCTTATTTGTTTGAAAAATCAGATGAAGAAGTTAACAAGAAAAGAATAATAAAATTTTTCATATATATGGGCGCAATGGGCTCTCTCTTAGTAGTTTTTGGATATATAGATACAATAATCATTGGAATTCTATTAGAATCCTCTTATGTAGGGTTTTATAGTGCTGCATTGGCTTTAACCGGGGGAATTTGGAGTTTTCTTAATATAGGCTATATATTATTACCTGCCTTCACTCAAATGAAGAATAATGACCTAGAAATATCTATAAATCAGGTATTTAGATATACTTCAATTTTAGCAATTCCTTCAATTTTTGGTATTTTCGTTCTAGGAAATTATTTAATAAAAACAATTTATGGTCCTGAATATCTTCCCGCAGTTCTACCTTTCTATATATTATCCTTATTGATCTTAATTGTTCCTCTAAATGGAGTTATGATTTCACTATTTTCTGCAAAAGAAAAACCAAAATATATCATTAATGTAATTTTAGCATCAATAGTTTTAAACATAGTTTTAGACATAGTCCTAATTGATCTATTCTCAAAAATATCTTTAGATACTGCTATAGCAGGAGCCGCAGTTGCAACAATAATAAGTGAATCATTTTACCTTTCAGGTTTATTAATTTATACTAAAAGAAAATTAGACATAAAATTAAAACCAATTCATTTAATGAAACCAATAATTTCTAGTCTTATAATGTTTTCAATACTCCATTTTTCAATATCTAAGATATCTGAAATAAATTTATTAACAGGAGCATTAGTTGTAATATTTGGTGCAGCAATTTATATAATCGCTATGTTTATTCTTAAGGGGCTGGTAAGGGAAGATATACAACTTATAAAAAATTTAATAAAAAAAGATTAAATTTTAGTCCATTTCAAATCTTTAATTTTATCAAATTGATCTTCTAGACTAGAATGTTTAATTCTATAAATTTGAGAATAAAATGCTTCATCCACAGAAATCTCCTTTAATTTCCCTTTGGCTAAATCTTTCCTAACAAAAAAGGCATTACATCCCGTACTTTCACATCCTACCAAGATATAACCTTTCTGATTAGCCAATTTAGTTAATGCCCTAAGTGATGCGCCATGATATAATCCACTTTCATGTTTACTAAATCTATCAAACTCTGCATCATAAGGAACAGTAATAGATTTTNCAGAAGGAATTGAAGCATTATACTCCATAACTATCATTCTAGGATTAACAGCATCTATTTTTTCCAAAATCCAATAATCATTTCCATCAATATCAATAGATAACATATCAATCTCCCCTTCTATTCCATTATCTTTTATAACCTTATTAACATTTTCAGTCGTAACAAAACTCTTAGCAACTTTCAATCTCTTCTCCGGAATCCCTTTAACATGTTTATAATAATGTCTTGCCTTCAATACTTCATCTAAATCTGCTTCAACCAACAATCCTTGCCATCCAAAATTAATTACAAGATTTGCAGAATTACACTCTTTACCCTCTTCCACACCGATCTCAACAACTTTCTTATTTTTAATCCCTATCTTAGAAAAAATATAAAGTAAAACTCCATCTTCACCATTCTGAGAATAAACTTTAAACTCCTTGCTATTCAAATCAGATTTTGATCCTGCACCATATCTCTCTCTTAACAAACTTAATTGATTTCTCTCTAATGTTTCTATTCTAACAAAAATACTTCTAATCTTCCTTCTTAAATTTATAAAACCTTCAGGAGTTAGTTTTTTAATAAAATTTTTTAATTTTCTCATTTTACAAATATTCTTGCAATAACTCCTTTAATTTATAACAAATCAATTCTATCTCCTCACCACTCAGATTTGAAGAACTAGGCAAATAAAAACCCCTACTACCAATTTTTTCAGCAATAGGATAATTATCAGAACAATCAGGNGCATTCTCCATCNTACCATCTAAAAATACTGGCTGTTTATTCATTGGAATGAAAAAATTCCTTGTATCAACTCCTCTTTCCTTTAATTTTTCAACAAATTCTTCTCTACTAATTTTAATTTCATCCTCTAAAATAATTCCATACATCCAATAAACATTCTTACAATTTTCCATTTCTGAAGGCAAAATAATTCCCCTAACCTCTTTTAAAAATTCATTATATCTTAATCCAACACTTCTCCTAGATTCAACCAACATCTGAGCATTTTCAGTCTGAGCAACACCTATTGCAGCCTGCAAATTTGTCAATCTATAATTTGCACCAAGATCTCTATGCAAAAATCTAGGAATCTCAAAAGCATAATTTCTAAACCTTCTCATTTTTTCAGCATAATCTGGATTATTTGTAATTGCCATTCCGCCCTCACCGGTAGTAATTATTTTATTTCCAAAAAAACTAAAACACCCAATATCTCCCATACTCCCGCATCTTTTCCCATTATATTCTGCCCCATGAGCCTCAGCAGCATCTTCTATAACCACAAGATTATGTTTTCTAGCTATCTCCATTATTTTATCCATCTCACAAGGATGCCCATAAATATGGACTGCAATAATCGCTTTTGTTCTTTCAGTTATTTTCTCTTCTATTTTATTCTCATCAATATTCCAAGTATCTTTCCTACAATCAACTAATACTGGCCTTGCTCCCGTTTGAGAAACTGCAACTAATGGAGCACTCATTGTAAAATTAGGTACAATGACCTCATCTCCTTTCTTCAATCCAATAGCCATACAAGCCAAATGAAGAGCCGCATAACAACTTGTACAACTAACCCCGAACTCAGCCCCACAATAACTACTAAAATCCTCTTCAAACCGAGTAATAAATTCTCCAGAGCTACTTATCCAATTAGTATCCATACATTCCTGCACATATTTCTTCTCATTACCTGGTAACCAGGGTTTACATACTGGTATCATTCTAAACCTCCATAAAGCGCATCTATAGTTTCATAAACATAGGGAAACATTTGTTCTCTAATTATTGGCAACTCCTTAGGATCAAAAACCGCAAAACCTGCCCCCTCACCAAGCCTTATTTTACTTAAATCTCCATCAAATCTCCCCCGAATAAAATAACAGGTTCCTGAAAGGGTATTTTTATATTGATCTCTTTCTTCAAATTTAACTTCTCGAAATAATTTAACATCATATATTTTCAATTTCGTTTCCTCTCTAATAACCTCTCTATCAAATGCAGCAAAGATATCTCCATTATCTTCTGGCTCAATTTCTCCTCCAAATACGGCCCAAAGGCCTGGCCAAATATCATAATCCCAAGTTTTTTTCTGCAAAAGTATCTCATTATCAGGATTCCTAATAAGTGCTCCTACATATTCCTTCATTGGCAGACCCATAGCCCTAGATATCCAAATCAATTTTTAAAGATTTATATCACTGATTATATTCTATATTAACTCTAAATAAATCATCNTCATANTCNTTACCTTCTCTAGATTCAGTATCCATCTCAATCATTACAGACCTCTCTATCGCCTTAAACTGATGAATNACTCNTGCAGGAATACTTATCATTTCTCCAGCTCTAACAACAACCTTTTTNACATTTGCTGGCTGATCTGAGGGNGCTAATAAGANTTCAAAACTTCCAGATAAAATATAAGTATATTGATTAGATTTTTTATGATAATGATTTCCTCTAACTACTTTCTCTTCAGTAGTTATCATGCCAACATGTTTAAGATCTGCATTAACAAAATCCACAATAACTCCTCTTTCATCCATAAATGCAGGATCAATCTTTTTTACACTAGCTCCAAATAAATTTTCATTTTCCATTATAGTTATTTTGGGAATTGGTTTTATAAACTTCCCCCCTCCTTTCAAAAATTTCTTGGAAATCTCATTATTTACTATTTCATCAAAAAAATTCCATGCAAATATAATNCCATAATCTATTNCTTCTTCTAATAATCTCTCTTCAGAAATAATGGGAATATGCATTCCAGGAGTATAATGGCCCAGTTTAATTTTAGATTTTTCAGTCATAAATTCAATATCATGAGAATCTAACTTGCAATAATTTAATAGGGTATTCCCCTTTGCAGGCGCACTAACTCCTGCAATCCTCTTACCCTGCTTCTTTAAATCAGATAATAAATCTACAAATTCCTTCCTATGCTTATTAACATCTTCAGAAAATTTATCTAAAATTTCTTTTTTATAAATTCCTTTTTCTTTTTCAAAATCCAACATATCATTAACACTTCTATCAATTTCTTTAACGCCTTTCCTGCTCACAAATACTCTTATAGAACTTCCATGGATATCATATTTTTCAACATCAAAAACTTCAAAGTTATATCTTTCAAAGAATTTAACTAAGGGCCTTAAACTAAGATACTCTAAATGATCTAAATAAATCGTATCATATTCCAGATTATCAATTAAATTAACAAGGTAGGGAGCCTCCATAACAAAAACTCCTCTCTCATCCAAAACTAATTCCAAACTTTCCATAAACCCTTCTTTATCATCAATATGTGCAAAAACATTAGTCCCGCAAACCACCTTCGCCCTACCTTTTTCATTTACAATTTTTTGAGCAACTTCTTTACCAAATAAATCCTGCCAGGTATCAATGCCCCTTTCATTAGCTATCTTAACAATCTTGGGGGCTGCATCAATTCCCAAAACATTACAATTTCTATTTTTAAATCCCTCTAACAAAACGCCAACATTACTTCCTATATCTACTACAAAATCATTATTTAAATTAAATTTATTGCATATAGAATCTGCCATCTCAAAAAAATGTTTTTTCCCAGTTTTGGTTATGCTCGACTCATAACTATATTTATCATCATACAATAATTCAGGATTTACTGCATAAGTTAATTGTGTTAAACCACAATCATTACATTGAGCCACCTTTAATGGAAAATGAATTTCTGGATGTTCCATGTCCTTCTCATTTAATATTCCGTCCGCAGAAGGTAAAAATCCCAAATCTAAAAAAATATACAAATCAGAAGAATTACACATTCTACAATTAGTTAACCTTCTTCCAAGATTATTCATCTCTTTTTCTATAAAGGTATGAGACATGTCCTGGATGATTAAGAGCATCCCATGCAAGACTTTCACCCTTTAAATGAGCCTCCCATCTCTTCAAATCGGCATCTACCATTAACTTAACCAACTCATTAAATTTTGTTTTTGGTTCCCACCCCAAAAGTTTTTTAGCTTTATTATAATCTCCCTTTAAATATTGAACTTCATAAGGCCTCTTATATTGTTCATTAATTCTAACATACATTTTCCAATCCAATCCTACCGCCTTAAAAGACTCTTCCACAAATTCTTGAACAGAATGTGTCTCATTAGTTGCTATAACAAAATCTTCGGGCTTATCGTACTGTAAAATTCTCCACATTAACTCGACATATTCTTTAGCATACCCCCAATCTCTCTGCGCATCAAGATTTCCTAATATTAACTGATTACTTAATCCTAATTTTATCTTCGCAACCTCATTAGTAATCTTCCTAGTCACAAATTCTAAACCTCTTAATGGGCTCTCATGATTAAACAACATCCCATTACAAATAAACATGCCATAAGATTCCCTATATACCCTAGATATTTCTAGTGCAAGCAACTTAGATACAGCATAGGGTGAATTTGGTTTTAATGGGGTTTCTTCAGACTGACTTCCATCTTCATTTACAGAACTCCCATATAACTCACTAGTGCTTGCCTGATAAACCCTTATATTTTTATTAAAATTTCTAACAATTTCTAATATTCTTAACAATCCCAATCCATTAACATCTGCTGCCTGAATTGGTTGATCAAAACTACTTCCCACAAAACTTTGAGCAGCTAGATTATATATCTCATCAGGATTTGATGCATGAATTGCTTCTGCAAGAGAGCTCATATCCGACATATCCGCACTTATAAACTTAATATCATCCATAATTTCCAAATATTGCAATCTCCAGAAGTTGGGTGTAGAAACTCGTCTAACTATTCCAAAAACTTCATATCCCTTTTCAAGCAAAAATTTAGCCAGATATGCGCCATCTTGCCCAGTTATCCCTGTAATCAATGCCTTTTTTTTAACACCTTCCATCAAGAAAAAGAAGAAAATTGATTTATATATATTATGTAACAGAAATGTATATGTTAATAATGGCCCAGTTTTCTAAGTTTTATCCAAAATGACTCCCAATCAAAATCATATTCCAATGCTCATCGTTCAGAGTCTCATCTAAATTATAAGATGGAGCTTCATGCAACATATTAATTCCAACATCTTCCATATACTGCTTTATTTCCAAAGGTAAGAAAAATCTAACTTTATGGTGTTCCTCATATTCATCAACTAATTTATCATTTTCATAAACTTTAATCTCAAATCTAACATTATTCACAAAATTCTGCACATCTAAATTAGGATAGCTAGTTCTAACTATTTTTAAATTACCATCTTCAACAATCTTCTCTCTAATAGCTGGAGGATCTTTAACAACACCTAACCCATTCCAAACATCTAATATCAACAACCCTTCTTCAACTAAATGTTTACTTACACTCTCAAAAAAACCATTGACTTTATCTTGTTCAGCCAAATAACCTAATGAAGAAAACATACAAATAACAACATCAAACTTTTCATTCAAATCAAAGTCACTCATATCTCCAACTATATAATTTGCTTCAGGAACTTTTTGTTTAGCAATTTCAATCATCTCAGCAGATTGATCCATCCCAGTTACCTTAAATCCCAAATCAACTAATTTCCTATCATGCATTCCAGTACCACACCCCAAATTCAATATCTTTAATCCATCTGTATTTTTATCAAATCTTATCATGATATCCTTTAAAAATCTAGCTTCAAAACCATAATCTTTCTCTTTATTAAATAAATCATAATGCTTTGCGTAATTTTTCTCATATGCCATATTAATTCTCCATAATTATTTGATTTAATCTCTTAATAAAATTATCCTCTGAAAAATCCTTAGATCTTTCGACAAGATCTTTAGTCTCAATATTATCCCCCTTATTTAAGACCTCTGATAAAACTCGGCCCCCTTCTTCAACATTCTCAAATCCAAAACCCAATTCTCCATTCTTTAAAACTTCCGTAAAACATCCACTATTTCTATGGATAAGAATTATATTGCCTGAAGACATAGCCTCAATAGTTGTAAGAGTATTACTAACTTCTCTTTGAGAATCTATTATAATTTTTGATTCAGCCAAAATTCTTTTCAAATCCTCAAACGAAGGATTCTGTATTATCTTAACTCTACTCCCAATTCCTAAATTCTTTATTAATTTATTCAATTTATTTAAATATTCAGGAGTATCTGCCGTAGCCGCTCCAAAGATAACTAATTCATAATCATTATAATTTGAAGTCCCTTTGGCAAATATTTTTATAGAATCCTCAATTAATTTATGTGGAGAGATTCTACCAAAAATAGATATTTGATTTTTCTTATTATTATTATTACCAAAAAAATCCTCGACCCTTATGACTGGATACAATCTAATATCTTCAGTATTTAAATTATAATTTTTTCTCATTTCTTTTCCAGTCCATTCATCAACTGCATAAATCCTGTGATTGCTACTTGGAATGGTAAGTGTTCTAGCCCCCAATATTGTTTTAACTTTTTCAATAAATTTTCTCTTAAAACTCCAATCACTATCTGAATAAATATTAACACAAGAGAATCTCCAAATTATATATTTATTATAATTTTCAGGAGTAAGAAAATTATGCATATACCCTCCATCAATATCAATAACCAAATCAACCTCCCTCATCATCTCATTAAATTCTTTCTTCATAAATCTTCTAGGTAGGAAGTTAGTTTGACAGATTACAGATTTTAATTTATTAGGATAATATGTTTTTCTTATCTTAATATCTCCATACAATTCCTTGATTCTAGCATAATTCAATTTAAAGGGAGTCAACAAATGAACCTCTTTGCCCATTTTATTCAGAGCCCTTATAGCATTAACTATGACACTTGGAGCTCCTCCTGGCTCAGAAATCTTAAACATAACTACCAATCCTATTTTTTCCTTCATTGGTATAATTAATTGTAGGGTCTTATAAATATAATGACAATTAATGTTCAACAACCATTCTATCTTCTTTTGAATCTCTCATGGCATTAGATATATCTTCATACATATCATACCATCTTTGCTCACCAGTTATCTTATATAACTCTCTAGCAGCAGAAGCCAAATTAGCTAATGTAACAAAATTCCTAGCTAAATTTATTCCTCCAGCCTTTTTTCTCAGATCCTTAGTAACTTCAGGTAAATTGGCTACAGCCCTCAATGAGGCTTCTCTCATAATAGGATTTCTAGGAAGCGTTATTTCTGGATGTGGTAAAATTTTTTCAGAATTTGGAATTTCTACCTGAGTTCCAATGTAGTCATTACCTGTAGATTTACTTTTAAACATAACCTTGCCCTTAAATAATTCCTCCTTCCAAGGGAAGTCTTCAACAAGCTCAAAATCCCCATCTCCCCAATCCAATGTGCCTGGCAAGGGAGTTATAAATAGGGTGGCAGCGCCATCGATTTCCAAACTAGAAAGATTTTTAACAATTTGAGTAGCACTATCAAAAAAAGAATCCGGAGTCGTTATTGGAGTATATAAAATATAATTTTCAGCACAAGCTAATCCTGCATCCAAAATCTCATGGACTGCCTCTAAATTTCTTCCAGGAGCAATATTCTTCTTCATACTATCCAATTCTATTTTTGAATAACTCTCACTACCTACTGAAACGCATTTAAAACCAGCCTTCTTCAACAAACTAGCTATCTCTGGATCAATATTATCTGTCCTAGTCCTACAAAAATACATCATTTCTTTTTTTAATCTTCCAGATTCCCTTGCTTCAATGATCATATTTAATGTCTCCATTGCTCTTTTCTTATTAATAACAAAATTCTCATCATCAATATAAGTTCCTTTTATAAAAGGATAAACTTCCTGCACCTTCTCTAAAATTTTAATTATATTCTCTGATTCAACATATCTTACTGGAGAATATTTCTTGCCCATAGTAGTAGAGAAAAAAATAGAACTTTGACAAAATGTACATTTATAGGGGCAATGATCACTTGAAACAAATCTAAAGAAGGTGTCCTTATTTCCTTCAAACATATTCCTACTTAATTTCCAATATTTGTAAATTGGAGAGGTATGCAATAATTTATGAAATGCAGTCATACTTATATCTTGATATGCATGATCAGGAATCCTCTGACTAACATGCTCCACAGTTATAGTTCCATCTTGCTCAATTATATTAATCCCATCTACTGGCTTATATACTAATTCATCTTGTTCTTCCATGTGAGCCTTATACTCTGGATCATTTTTCAGATTTTTTGGAGAAACTTCACTATTATCTTGACCTCCAATTTGAACCAAGGCCTTTCTTTGATTTTCTAATTTAATCTGCTCTCTTCTCTTTTTATTTTCTGCCAAGATTCTTTTATCCTCTCCAACCATGGTTCTTAGATAGGCTAAAAATTCATCCTTTTTAGGATGGCCATTATACTCCTTAAATTTATCATATTGTTTCAATAAATATTGGAGAGTATATTCTCCCTCCCCTCTAATAACAATATCTATCAGTTTTCCCATCTGAGTCCATTGAGGATTTAAACTAGCTTCAAAACCACCAATTATAATGACACTATCTGGAGAAATTTTTCTAATATGTGCAATATTTTTCAAATCCTGCCTCATACTATCAAAATAAGGGCTTAATGCAATTAAGGCAGGCCTATATTTAGCAATTTTCTCAAATGCACTCTCCATATTATAAATATCTGTACAAACTAATGCAGAATTAATTCCTTTATCTTCCATAAATGCCTGAATTCTAAATAATCCATTATGTAAATTTGGAACAAAATATTCATCTTTTTCTTTTCTCTTTCCCATATCTGGCGTAAATAAAACTAAATCTGTATTTTCATCAATCTCAGGTTCATGATTAACCAATTCCCATGGAACATCATGATGCTCCTTAACGCCTCCACACCCCATTTCCAAAGAAATATTATATCCTTCCCCATCAACACTTTCAGCACTAAGATTTATGTCAACATCCCTATCAGGATTAACAAGGACTTGCTTTTGTTCAATATTTTGATTACCTTCTTTTAAATCAATCAACTCCTTCCATGCCATTATAGGCTATAATAAATAGTATATATATACTTTACTATCGTTAAGTCTCACAATTACATAATCTTTAAATATAAAACAATCAAATTATAGTATGGCAAAATTAGTTTCAGTAAACACTGGCCACATAGTGGATGTCCCTGATAATTCCTCTATCAAAGGGGTTTGTGAAGATGAATTTGGAGTAGAATTTGGATGTGAAAATGGTGTATGCGCCACTTGTAGAATAACAGTATCTCAAGGTAATGAAAATTTGAACCCAAAAAATGAAAAAGAAGAAGAAGTATTTCCTGAAGAACCAGAAACTAGATTAGCCTGCCAATGTCAGATCAAAGAGGGCGTAGTGATGATTGATACTTCTGAAGATTAGATTATAACACAATTATCTTTAAATAAATTCTATCTATAAAATAACTACCAAAGTAGTGAAAAATGAAAGTAATTATTCTTGCTGCAGGACAGGGAAAGAGGCTACGACCTATAACTGATAATATTCCAAAATCTTTGGTCAAATTAGGGGATAAAACAATCATAGAACATTCTCTAGATAGTCTTTCTGAATGTGGAATCAAAGATGTAATTATTGTTTCTGGATTTTATTCGGATAAAATGAAGGCTCTTTTAGGAGATTATTATAAGGGATGTAGAATAAAACATTGCGTAAACGAAGACTATGCAAACAACGATAATATGTTTTCTATGTGGGTTGCAAAAGATGAGATAACTGAAGATATAATGTATTTTAATGCAGATGTAATATGCAATTCTGAGATAATTAAAAATCTAATAAATTCCTCCCATAAAAATGTAATTGTTATAGATGACATAAATCCTATAGAAGCAGATCACATGAAGGTTCGCATAGAAGAAGGAAAGTTAAAGGAAATAAGAAGAGATCTAGAAGATACGAATGCAAGAGCAATAGGAATGTATAAACTATGCCTGGATGATGCAAGGAAATATTATAGCAATATAGAACAACTTGTTTCTGAAGGAAAAATAAAATCAAAGATTGAAATTCCCATGACTATGATGTTTCCAGAATTAGAGATCCATGCTCTTTCAACAGGAAATAATACTTGGTTTGAAATTGATGATATAAATGATTTAAGAAGAACACAAGAGATTATGCATAGAATTATACCAGATATTTTTAATAATTATGATGAGATTTCAAGGACTGAATTAAGGGGGCATGCATTAGACATTTTATCTGCTGGAGTTAATGGGGTGAAACCTAAAAATATAATACCAAAAAAGATGACATATAATAATGGGATTTTAAATATTTATGGAAATGAATTCGATATTTCAAAAGGAAGGCTTTTTGTAATTGGAGGTGGAAAAGCATCTGGAGCATTAGCAGAGGAAATTGAAAAAATAATTCCTCCAGAATTAATAGCTGGAGGAATAGTAAATTCAAAAACAGAGGATTCGATTACCAAAAAGATACAGATTGTAAGGGCAACACATCCAATTCCAGGAGAAATTGGAATAATGGGGGTAAATAGTATGTTAGGATTGACTATGGATTTAAAACCAGAAGATATTGTAATATGCTTAATATCTGGAGGAGGATCTTCACTTATGCCTTCACCAGTAGATGGAATAACCTTAGATGAAAAGAAAATTCTAACAGATTTAATGATAAAATCTGGGGCAGAAACTTATGAAATCAATATTGTAAGAAAGCACCTTTCAAAAACAAAGGGCGGACAATTAGCAAGACACATACAACCTGCAAAAGTTATAGGTTTAATTATACAAGATGCATTACATCCTAGAGATGATACTGCTTCAGGGCCTACTTGCGCAGATCAATCAACATTTACTGAATCTCTTGAGATTTTAAGAAGATATAATCTAATAAATGAGATCCCTATAAGCATAAAAGAACGTATAGAACAAGGAGTTCGAGGCAATGTTCCAGAAACTGTAAAATCTCATGAACCATTTCTATCAAATGTTAATAATCATGTTCTCCTAAATTATAAGATGGCTTTAGATGCAATGAAACAAAAAGCATTAAGTTTAGGTTATGAGGTTAAAGTTATAGAAGAAACTGTATTTGGAAAATCAAGAGATGCTGCACAATTAATGGGAAAAATCTTAACAGAAAAATATGGTGAAATAACAAAGCCTTTCGCATTAATTTGCAATACAGAAACAACAGTTTCTGTAAAAGGATCTGGAAAAGGAGGAAGAAATCAACAATTCATAG
Source organism: Candidatus Pacearchaeota archaeon (assembly GCA_002688165.1). Classification (GTDB taxonomy): domain Archaea; phylum Nanobdellota; class Nanobdellia; order Pacearchaeales; family GW2011-AR1; genus ARS1285. Next base: position 21,641 of record NZCB01000009.1, read on the forward strand.
CAAATATAATTCCAGAAATAAGGGATTTAAGAAATTGTGTAGCTACTTCAATAGATTCTGATGGGATAGACTATTTAGAATCAGCAGGAGGAGCCATAGCTGATAATAACGACTTCAAAAAATCAGAAGATATAGGGTTAAATGTTGAAGCTCATATTAAAGATAACAACACATACGAATTGCATAAGAAACTCAACAACTTATTAATTATGAAAACAACAAATACTAATGTTGGAGATCTACAAGTATATCTTATTGATAAACATAACAATTTACAATAATTCTTATAAAACACTCATTCATAAAATTAACATGTGTGGAATAAATGGATTTACCTTTGAAAACCCTGAAGCAATTAGGGAAATGAATAGACTTCTAAATCACAGGGGCCCAGATGCTAATGGACAATATGTTAATAATATAACTCTGGGACATACAAGACTAAAAATTATAGATCTATCAGAAAATGCAGCACAACCCATGGCAGACAATGAAGAAGATTTAATTTTAACTTTCAATGGAGAAATTTACAATTTTCAAGAACTAAGAACACAATTAGAACAATTAGGGCACAAATTAAAATCAAAATCAGATACAGAAGTAATAATCTATGCATACAAGGAATGGGGTTATAACTGTGTTGATTATTTTAATGGAATGTGGGCCTTTGCAATCTATGACAAAAAGAAAAACAAAATATTTCTAAGTAGGGACAAGATAGGAAAAAAACCTCTTTATTATCATGAAAACAACAATTTAATTTTCAGCTCAGAAATAAAACCCTTATTCATACACAATATAGAAAGAAAACTAAACAAACCTGCAGCATCCTCTTTTCTTTCATACAGATATATTCTAGGAGATGAAACTATGTTTAAAAATATCTACAAATTACCTCCTGCACATAATATGATATATGATCTAACAGAAAAGAAAATTGAAAGAATATGGGAATACTGGGACATCACAGATGAGAAAGTGCTTGAAACTGAGGAAGATATCAAAAATAAAACAGAATATTTATTAAAGGATGCGGTAAGGTTAAGACAAGTTTCCGATGTACCGATTGCAACAACTAATTCTGGAGGCTTAGATTCAAGCGTAGTCACCTCCATGATGGCCCAAATGCACTCAACACCCATAATATCTTTTACAGTAAAATTTCCAGAAGAAGAATTTGATGAATCTGAATTTGCAAAGATACTCTCAGATTATGCAAAAACAGATCATAGAGAAATCTTAATTGATACTCAAGATTACTTCAACTTAATGAAAGAATATGTTAAAATTAAAGACGAACCAATTGGGATGGCAAATGAAATTGCAACTTATGCTATGTTTAAAAAGATAAAGAAAGATGCAACGGTAATAATGACTGGAGAAGGTGCAGACGAACTTTTTGCAGGATATGGAAGAATATTTAGTAGTACTTATGACTATCAAAGACTAAAAAGATTAGAAAAAATAAACAAGATAATTTATGAAACAGATTATCCCTCATTACATAAGAAATACCATGGAAAATTTTTCGAAACAGAATTAGATCATTTCTTATTCCAATACAACTATTTCCCAGAAGAAGAGAAAAATTTTATTCTAAACAAAGAGTCTCAAGAAGACTTCAAACCAATATTCAAAAAGTACTTTGATAGAATAGATGGAGATTATAAGAAAAAAATATCTTATACTTTCCTCAAACTCCACCTTCCAGTAATATTAGGAAAACTAGATAATTCAGCAATGGCAAGCGCAGTAGAAGTGAGGGCACCTTTTTTAGACTATAGGATGGTCAATCATGCTCTTAACTTACCATCCAAATATAAGACAAGGTGGAAAAGTAAATTAGATCAGCAACATTCAAGATATAAATTAGGAGATGAAATATCTGAAAACCATGATACCTCTAAATATATATTAAAGGAAGTATCAAAAAAATACATTCCACAACAAATCATTGATAGAAATAAAAAACCATTTCCAGTACCTTTACAAAAATGGTTCAAAGAAGATTTCCTAAATGAAGCCAAAAGACTTCTACTTTCAGAAGATTCAAGAATAAAAATGGTATGCAAACAAGACAATCTAAAAGTTTGGATTGAAAAAGGAATAATTAGCGAAGAAAAACTATTCGGTCAAAGATTGTGGAGGCTCGTTAGTCTTGAATTGTGGCTGAGAGAGTGGTTCTAAATCTTCCTCAACAGATTCTATCAAATTATGTGCCTCATCATTCTTTTCTATCTCCTTGCTCTTATTCTTCTCCATCTTGAAAAACAACATATAATCAAATGCAAGCTCTCCAAACAACAATCCATATTCCATTATAAGAGTAAAATACAATATAGAAACTGGATGGATTACCATCCATATAGGTATTATCCAAAACAAAGAACCCAAATCATATTTTCTAACTAGTGAAACTATGCCTGAAATTTCTTTAGCTTCACTAGTGTCAGTTATTTTCTCACCATATTTTAGGGTAAACATTCTCCTAGTAAATTCTCTACTCATATATCCGGTAACACAAAGAAATCCAATTATTATATGGCCTGTCACCATACCAAGAATAATAAAAAATCCCGCATGAAAAAATATCCAATCACTAACAATATCTGAAAAACCTCCTACGGCACTAAATGTATCCGTTCCCCTAGCAATCTTACCATCAATGGTGTCTCCAAGATTTCTTATAGTTATCAAAATAGCAGCAACAATAAATCCCATTGGAGCAGGATAATAATACATTGCAAATATACCTAGGAGACCAAAGATAAATGTAAATACTGTGGTCATATTTGCCGATAAACCAAAAACATTATAAGTAAATCTAGCCATCCGAGCAGTAAGTGGATCTAATAATCCCGCAATGTAAACTGGATTTTTAGCATACAAGCACTTTTCTAATTTAAACTCCTTTTTCATTTTTAATTTTAACTAGGCAAATATATAAAGATTGTTGTTAAGAATTCCAAAAACATACCACAATAATCCTTAAAAATAATCTACTCCATTCTTTAATCTAACTAAGAAGATGGAAAAATACTCTTGGCCCTTACAGGAAGACGTAATTACTGAAGAAGATAAAAACAACTTAATTGAATTCATAAACACTACGAAAAGATACACTCAATTCACAAAAGTTAAGGAATTTGAAAGAGCATTCTCGGAATGGCAAGAATGCAAATATTCTGTATATGTAAATTCTGGAAGTTCTGCAAAT
>NZCB01000010.1 GCA_002688165.1 Candidatus Pacearchaeota archaeon
ATCTAAAACAACTTCTTCTAGAACTGAGCTTTTAATTCCTTTAGTATTAATATTTCCAGAATTAACATAGCTAGAAATTCCAGATGTTGCTGCGTATAATGTTGATGTTGCTATAATTCCTGCCCAAACTGCTTTAGATTTTAATATGTCGTAACCTTTTTCTACAATAAAACCAAAAGCATCAGGAATACCCTGAGTAATTAAATTATAAGTTTCAGTAGATTCTGTTCCAGATTCTGCATCAGCACTTGGTGTTTCTTCTGTTGTCATTATAAAGTTGTTATAAATAAGAGGTTTATAAATGTTTCTATAAGTTAAAATTTATAAAATTTTTTACTTTTTGTTTGTGTAGAAATGTTTATAAAGAATAATTTATTGTATGGATTATGAAAAAGGTGTATGGCTATTTAGGGTTGTTTGTATTAGCAGTTTTGATGTCTACAAATTTTGTTGTGGCAGAGACTGGATTTGAAGTTATTTGGAATAAAATTACTGGAGGTAGTGGTACGATTAGTACTCCTGATTTTCTAGTGAAAGGGGATACTCTTACAATTATTATGTTAGGAATGTTATTATGGATGATTTTATACGCTGTTGTAAAGAAAAGTATGGGGGATTTGTTTGGTCATGGAGGTCTTATGACTGGATCTATCTCATTGATAATTACCGTTATAACATTTATCTTTTTTAAAGATCATCCCACTTTTTTGAAAATAGCAGAAGGTAATATTGGTGCGTTGGGGGCTACAGTTCTTACTGTTTTTCCGTTTATTATAGCTATTTATTTTACAATGTGGGTAAGTAAGAGTCTTGTGATAGCTAGAGGAATTTGGGCAGTTTTTGCTCTTTATTATTTTTATATTCTTATATTTGTTATTGATCTAGGCAAAGCAAATTGGGGCTGGTATGTTGTAGGAGCGCTTGCTGCAATTATATTATTTATTGTTATGCCTTTTATGAGAGAGAAATTTTGGGATATCAAGTTAGATTCTCTAAAAGAAAAAATGGGAAGGAAGTTAGATGCTGCGGCAGTAGGAACAGAGGCATTAGCCTCAGTACCTGAGAAATTTAGTGATGGTGGGGGAATTTAAATTTAAAACCTCAATTTTTAAATACTACTTTTAATTAATTAATAGATGAAAAAGAGATTGTTAGTATTATTGATTTTAGGATTAGTATTTAGCATGAGCTTTGTTGTGGCTCAGGAAGAAGTTTTTGAAGGTCTTCCAGGAGGAGAGAAGTTGGCAGAGATTGCTAGTGGGGAGGAGGATCCTACTGAGAAAATTGAGGATGTTAAAGATAAATTAGTTCAAGTTAGAAAGGGTCAGAATTATAGTTATCTAAGAATGGAATGGTCTAAGGCGCCTTATGTTGGAGGTATTTTTAAGGGAACTGAGGGATTTTTTAAATTTTTTAATCCTTTATGGAAATATAGTTTTGGTAGTGAATTTTCTTGGAATGTAATTTTCTTTTTACATATGTTTCTTTGGGGAATAATTATTTTTGCATTGTTTTATCCAGCAAAAGAAATAATGGGCAATAGTTTATTTGCTATTATAACTGGAATTATTTTTGCATCGATTACTGGAAGTTTTGGGATAATAACTAAGTTTGTTAATATGCTTGAGAGTTTGATAACTATAATGGGCAGTGATTTATCTGCTATTATAATCGGAATTATTTTTATACTTATTTTAATAGCATTAGTAATTGCTGAAAGTGAATTTTTTAAGGGGTTGAAAAAAGGGGCTAAGAAAGAAGAACTGGAAAGAGCTAAAGAATCAATTAAGGCTCATGGTGAAGTTTCTGAAGAGGCTTTAAAAGATATGGGTAGTCCCTGAAGATTGGTTATAATCAAAACAAAGTAGTCTGTGCTTTTTCTTTTTTTAGATCTTCTAATTTATCTAATTGGCTGTCAATCCTTTTTTCTGAGAATTCGTATTTTAATAAAATCTCTTTGATTTTATCTTCGTTGATTGTTGGAAATTCTATTTTGACGTCCTTAGTTATATTGGGATTGATGATTTCTTCATAGATGGGAAGATAGTCAAAATCTATTTCGTATTTTTCGAACTTTTCATCTTCTGTTAAAGCTTGAAATATTTTCTCTTTTGTTTTATATTCTTTTACAATCTTTAGGGATTTTTTTGGACCTAATCCTTTGATGCCTTTTGGATTGTAATCTGTTCCACAGATTATNCCTATNCAGATTAATTGTTCTTGATTNATTTCTAGTTCTTTTAAGACAGCTTGTAATTCTATTAATTGTGGNTGGATNTCAACATATCCTGTNGNNGTTTTTCTTTTTCTTGATAAACTTAGATTTTGTATTAATTTNGGNGCCTTAAACATAAGNCAATCATAATCTTGAGAAGCTACTGCATAGATATCTGAGTTTTGNGCTANNAGNNNNGCNTGAGCTTCNCCTTCTCCNGGAGCTTGGACAATTGCTATNCCCATAGCNTCTAAGAGTTCNTTACTTTCNTTTATTTTTTGTTCGTCTAGATAAACTTCTGAACGAGAGTATTTTCCCATAGATTCTATATCNTCATCTTTTACTGCTTGTTTGTATTTTTCTTTTGCTTGNTCTTTTGCTAATNTTCTTATTTCATGAGTCTTACCTTTAAGTGCTGGAGNTTCNCCATCAAATACATATATTAATTTAATTCCCTGNAAAATTAAATTCATGTTNCTATAGAATAATCCGGAAATATGGCTAGTAACATTGTCTTTTGAATCTTTTAATGGAGTTCCGTCTGGTTGNCGAATAGTTGTTAGAAATTGATAGATTGCATTGAAGGCATCTACTGCTANGGTTTTNCCTTTAAGATCTTTGAAATCTAGTTCCTTTTTTGTAATAATTTCTGAAATTTGTAGTCCCATGTAAGAAATATGTTTGAAGGGTTAATAAAATTAATTATCTAAATGTTCTTCAGCATTGTGATAGAGTTTTCTATATACCTTACTTACAGTTTGATCTGATGCAGATTTTATAGATCTAGCACCTTTCAGAGATTTATANCCCATAATGNTTTCAAGAGCATTTCTTTTTATTTCTATATCTTCAAAAAGGTTGTCAAATCTTATATTATTTTTTCTTGCATGATTGTAGAATGCTAAAAATTTTTCTTGCTTTTCAAATTCAGGTTTTATTTTTNCAANATAAATTTCTTCAGCCTTCATCCTTTCATAATNTTCAGGACTAGNTTCTTNATTTCTAAAATCATTTTTATCAAATTNAAATCTTGGTTCTGACATTTTATCCNAATAATCCCTGTTTAATTCTAACTTCAAGAGTACAATCTCCCAATCTTAAAAGGTCCAAATTTTTTAATTCATAGGATTTATGAGGTTCTAGTTCTTTATCATTAATATAGGTTCCATTTTTGCTACCTGAATCTTTAACCCTTAGAACGCCCTTGTCATTCTCTAGATCACAATGATATCTAGAGATATTTTGCATTCCTAATTCTTTAATTTGAATGTTTGCTCCAGATTTGTCAATTCTTGTTTCCATAACTGAATCTTTGAATTTTCTTCCTACAACTGAATTTCCTTCGGGGATACTATATTCTCTTCCAATACCTATAAGTTTTATATCTGTCATATGTAATTATTATAGTATTACTACGAAGTAGTACTATATAAATGTTTTTATGGTCTAATTGTTAATTTTATATAGTATATTTACTGATTTTTCCTATTATGAAGATAAATTTTATACCAATTGATTATGATTATTTTGATTATCAGGGCAGAAATTATGCAAAGATAGTTGGACGTGATGATAATGGGAAGAGTGTTTGTTTGATTGATAGTTGTGATGTGTATTTTTGGGCTATTGTTAATGAAGGTGTTTCAGAGAAGAAGATAGATAATGTTTGTAAGAAAATTGGAGAGATTGTTGTTAGTAATAAGGTTCGTCAAAGTAAGGTGTTAAAGACTGAAGTACATAATAAAAATTTTCTTGGAAAAGAGTATAGGGCTATAAAGATTTTTGTAACAAATGCGAAAGATGCCCATGATATTGCGGATGAGATCGGATTTAAGGAAATTTTTAAGAGAAGGGAGTATGACATTAGTTATATTACTAGATATATAATTGAAAGAAAGTTGAAGCCTTTGAATTGGTATGAAATCTCTGGAGAGGTTTTGAATAATTCTATGGAATTTGGAGGCATTGATAGTATTGATGTGGACTTNTGTTTAAAAGTTGATAAAATTGATAAAATTNAAGAGAAACAATTCAAACCTAGAGTATTAGCATTCGATATAGAAACTTCAGAGTTAGAGATTGGAGGTGGAGAGATATTAATGATTAGTTTGGTTGGAGAAAATCCTCATAAATCAAAGATTTCTGGGAACTCCAGAATTGGAAATTCTGAAGTTTTTAAGAAAGTTATTACTACTAAAGGAGATTCTAAATTAGATTTTGTTGAAAAAGTTGAAGATGAAGAGGAATTAATTGAGAAATTTGTTGAATATGTTAAGGAATATAATCCTGATGTGTTAACTGGTTATTTTAGTGACGGATTTGATTTGGCTTATTTGCGTGCTAGAGCAGATAAATTGCGTGTGAAGCTTGGTTTAGGTTTAGATAATAGTCCTCCCAAGTTTAGAAGGGGAGCTATTATGACTGGGAAAATTAATGGTTTGGTTCATATTGATTTATTTAGATTTATTAGAATTGTATATTCGCAATATATGCAGTCAGAAACTATGGGGTTAAGTGATGTTGCTCAGGAATTATTAGGGGAGAAAAAAGATGATTGGGAATTTATATCTGTAGATAAAATTAAAGGTAAGAAATGGGATGAGTTCTTTAAGTATAATTTGAAGGATAGTCAGCTAACCTATGATTTGTTTGAAAAAATTTGGCCAGATATGTTGGAATTTACTAAGATTATTGAGGAGCCTTTATTTGATGTATCTAGATATAGTATGTCGAATTTAGTTGAGAATTATATNATGCATAATTTGGATAAATATAATGAAATAATTGAGAAGAAGCCNGTTAATGATATGATNGNNGNAAGGAGGGCTGAAGATAAATATGAAGGTGCTTTTGTTTTTCAACCCATTCCTGGGTTGTATGAAGATGTGGTATTTTTTGATTTTACTAGTATGTATGGTTCAGTNATAGTTAGTTTTAATTTATCTANGGAAAGTTATCTTAATAAAAANGAGAAAGGTGCCACCATGGTAGATATTGGTGAGAAGGTTTATTTTGATAAAAATAAGGGATTTTTCTCTAAAATGTTAGCTAATATTATTGAAACTAGGAAGAAATATAAGAAGGATTATAATAAGGATCCTTCAAATTTGTTAAAAGCTAGAAGTAATTCATTTAAATTATTGGCAAATGCAGCTTATGGTTATTTGGGGTATTTTGGAGCGAGATATTATTGTAGGGAGGCGGCAGCTAGTACTGCTGCTTTAGCTAGGAAAGAAATTAAGGAAGCAATAGCTGAGATTGAGAAGAAAGGATATAAGATTGTTTATTCAGATACTGATAGTATTGCATTTTTACAGGGAAAACATAGTAAGAAACAAGTTAATGATATGTTGAAAGATATTAATAAACATTTACCAGGAATAATGGAATTGGATCTAGAAGGATTTTTTAAGAGAGGTATTTGGGTTACTAAAAGAACTGGAGATTTTGGTGCAAAGAAAAAATATGCCTTATTAGGAGAGGATGGGAAAACTAAAATTAAAGGATTTGAGACAGTTAGAAGAGATTGGTGCGGTTTAGCTAGAGAAACTCAGAATAAGATTTTAGAGTTGATTTTAGATAATGGTAATGAAAAAAAGGCCTTGGTATATCTGAAGAAAATTATTAAAAAATTGAAGAATCGGGAAGTTGATAAAGATAGTTTGATTATTAAAACTCAGTTGAAGAGGAATGTTGAAGATTATAAGTCTATTGGACCTCATGTTGTAGCTGCTAAGAGAATGCAAGAGCAAGGAATCAAAGTTGCAATTGGAAGTTTAATTGAATATTATATTGCAGAAAGTAATGAAAAAAGAGCCTTGGTTAGAGATAGGGCCAAATTATTAGATGAGAAAGGCAATTATGATATTGAGTATTATTTGAAAAATCAGATTCTTCCAGCTGCAGAGAATATTTTTGAAGTCTTTGAAGTTAATGTTAATGATTTGATTAATGGCGAAAAGCAGAAGGGGTTGGGGGATTTTTAGTAGATTAAATTCTTTCTCTAAGTTTCTTTTCTAGATTATTAAATACTTCCTCAGTTTTTTCTTCTTCTTCTTTTAATTTAGTATAAAATCTTTTTATATATTTAGATCCACTTTTAACATAATTATAATATGTGCCCACAGTAGATGCCGTGGCTATAATTGCTTCAGTATTATATCCATTTATGTAATAAGTGGTTATGGTTAATAAATTTACTCACCTTTAAAATTTAGATATGTATTTATTTTCCCTGGATTAAATTCATTATCTTTCAGAATATTTAAGGCTAAATTAATCATTTTTGTTCTAATAAATTTTGCTTTTTCCTTTCCACCTAAGGATTCGTCATTGTAGAAAATAGGATTTGTAACTACAGCTACCCTGAATGCTATGTAGGGAGCCATAATCTTTCTCATTTCTTTATCATTTGTTTTCTTAAAATAATTATTCCAGAATATATCAAATATTTCTTTGAAAGGGCCTTCAAAATTCCCATTAGTTATTAAAGAATACATTATTGGATTTATTATGAATGCTGTGATGTCATCTGCAGGTTCTCCAAAACGACCTCTTGATCTGTCTAATATTGTTAGTTTTTGATCTTCAAACCATAAATTTCCAGGATGATAATCTGCATGAATTTCACATAATCTATTGTGCATATCTCTAGATCTTCTCCAAAATATAATTGATTTTGATACAATGCTCATCCACTTTTTCTCAAATTGTTCAAATGCAGAATCTGGATGCATGTCTAAAAGTCCTATTAGACTTCCCCCACTTCCAATTGTATCTCTGATTTTCCTTCTGTATAATGGGATTGATTTATGTTTGTTTTTATGTAATTCTACTAAGAAATTAGATATTGTTAATATCTTTTCTTTTGTTTCATCTTTTAGTTGTTTTGTTTCTTTAATTTCATTAAAATCTTTAAATAAATCATCCCCTTTTGCCTCTTCCATTAAGATATAGAATTCTTTTGCGTTGCCCACAGAGGTTAATGAATTATCTTCATTTTGAGCAATCACATCTTCTGATTTGACATGATTATCCATTTTATTATAGTTATCATGAGCATCTAATAAGGAGCTAGCTCTATCGGAATAATGATCCATGCCTAAATTCTCGGTAAATAATGATTTTAAAACCAGTGTTTTTTCTTTATTGTTAATTTTAAATTTTAAACTATATCCAGTTCCAAGAACTCCCGATCCTAGCTTTTCTATATTTATATTTGAAATCTTTCCCCCATACTTCTCTTTCAGATATTTTTCTATAATATTATTTTTTAAATCCATTTCTTTTTAATATATTTATTTTATGAATGCTTGCAATTCTTTTACCCTTGCATCATATTTAGGTTTAGCTAGATCTTGAAAAAATGGCATTGATATATAGGGCATTGTTTGATTAACATGTTCTAAAACTTCTTCTGCGACTTCATTTATAGATCTGTCTGGTTTCAATCTGAGTGAAAATTGGAATAGGCTAGATAGATTCCAGTCAAATAACTGCATCGCATCTACATCATTAACAATCTTGTTATTAATTGGAGCTTCCCCATATCTACTTCTATCTAGATTACCATCATGAGTCCGGATTGTATCTGTAATCTTATCCACATAATTTTCCTGAATTCCAATATTTTCTAAAATTCCTGGAGCCATTTGAGTCCCCTTAATAATATGATCTCTTTCTTCAGAATCAAAATCTCTAGAATATCCAATATCATGTAATAACCCTCCCAATTCACAAACTATGGGATCAATAGTTGGATCAATTCTTCTTAAATATGCTGCGTAAAGAAAACAGTTTCTTGCAACAGGCCTTATATGGTCTGAAAAATAAATATCTCCATGAGCTGTTTTAATTTCTACATCACTATAAATTTGATCTCTTTCCTTATCAGAAATTCTTAGTTTATCCATATTTTTTCTTGTTTTCTTCTCTTATAAGCATATCTTTAGTAAATCATATTAATTATTATGTCCTCATCCAAACAATTAAAACCTCTATTGCCTCCATTAATGCATGAAACCAAGACATTATGAACCTAAGGTCAAATTTGTAGATAGAATATCTAAATTATTAAGAAATAAACAAGATGTTGATAAGTTTTTTGAGATTGCTAAGACTAGGCCTAATAAGGCAATTAGGTGTAATACCCTTAAAATTAGTCCGGAGGATTTGATGAAAAGGTTAGATAGTATGGGGTGGAAGGTTGAACAGCCGTTTTCTGATTATCCTGAGATAATGATTATTAGAAGTGCATTGTTGCCTGGAGAGATTGGTAAGACTAAAGAGCATATTTTGGGATATTATTATGTGCAAGAGATTACTAGTATGATGCCAATTATTGCACTAAATCCCAAACCAGGTGATAGGATATTGGATTTGTGTGCTGCACCTGGAAGCAAGACTACTCAGGCAGCTGCAATGATGGAGAATGACGGAAATATTATTGCAAATGATTTATCTATGGGAAGAATTAGGATTTTAGCATCTAATTTAGAGAGGTGTGGTGTTACAAATACGATTATTACTAGGCATAACGGAATTGAATTATGTGAAAAATTGAAAAAAATGAGAATTAAGTTTGATAAAATATTAGTTGATGCTCCTTGTAGTGGAGAGGGTAATTTGAGAACTAGCCCAAGGACATTATTGGAGTGGTCTGAAGGATTATTAAAAAGTTTAAGTAGGAAACAGAAAAAAATATTGAATAGTGTGGTTGACTTATTGGCAGAAGGCGGAGAAATTGTTTATTCGACGTGTACTTATGCTCCTGAGGAGAATGAAATGGTGGTGCAACACTTAATTGATGAATATGATTTTGAGATTATCCCTGTTGAATTACCTTTGAAAACTAGGACTGGAATAAAAGAATGGAAAAAAAGTAAATTTGATAAAAGTTTGAAAGATGCTAGAAGGATTTATCATCATGATAATGATATGGAAGGGTTCTTCGTCTCTAAGTTAAGACGAAGAAATCCTTAAGAACATAAAATTCCATGGCCCTCCTCCTCCTCCAATTCCCTAAGTAAATAGAAATTTTATGATGGAAGGGTTCTTTGTTTGTAAATTGAAGCGAAAGAGGTAGATTTTTATAGCTTTTATTTCTTAGTAAATTATGAAAAAGCCCTATAGGAAACCTGAACCAGGAGACTTTGTAGAAGTTAAGATTAATGATAAGATTGAGAAAGGGAAATATTTAGAAAGTCATGATCGCGGAATTCTTTTATTGAAGTTAGATAATGGATATAATATTGGATTAAAGAAAGAAGATATTAGTGAAATTAAAGTGGTTGAAAAAGGGGAATCTAAGAAAGAAATTTCTGAAATGAAACTTAGTGGTAAAAAGCCAATTATTGATTTTTATTTGACTGGAGGAACTATTAGTAGTAAATTAGATCCTAGTACAGGGGGTGTTAGGAATTTAATTGATAGCAAAGAATTCTTTTCTGTCTATCCAGAGATATTTGATTTAGCAGATGTTAATGTGAAAGCACCCTTTAGTAAACAGAGCGAGGACATGATGCCTAGCGATTGGATAAGGATAGCTAAATTAGTTGGGAAATCTTTGAATGACCCTCAGGTGAAAGGTGTAATTATTAGTCATGGTACGGATACATTGCATTTTACTGCTGCTGCATTAAGTTTTATGTTAGGAAAATTGAGTAAACCAGTAATATTAACTTATAGTCAGAGAAGTTCTGATAGGGGAAGTAGCGATAGTAGATTGAATTTAATATGTAGTGCTCATATGGCTTTGAGCGATATGGCCGAAGTTATGTTGGTTGGACATGCAACTAGTAATGATGATTATTGTTATGCTTTGCAAGGGAATAAATGTAGGAAGATGCATACTAGTAGAAGAGATGCTTTTAGACCAATAAATTGTAAACCTTTTGCTAAAATATGGAAAGATGGTAAGATTGAAAATATTAGAGAAGATTTTAATCAGAGAAATAAAGAAAAGGTTATTGTAGATGCAGTATTTGATGAGAAAGTTAGTTTGTTTAAGGCTTATCCTGGAAATAATAGTAAGGTAATTGATTATTTTAGAAAAAATTTTAAGGGATTAGTAGTTGAAGGAACTGGTTTAGGGCATGTTTCAACAAATGGAAAATTTAATTTAGTTCCTGAATTAAAGAAAGCTATTGAAAAAGGGCTTTTAGTTTATATGACTCCTCAAACTATTTATGGCAGGGTAGATTCCCATGTTTATAGTTCTGGAAGAAAATTAAAAGAGGCAGGAGTTGTTTATTTGCAAGACATGTTACCTGAAACGGCATATGTTAAATTGGGATGGATCTTAGCCCATAAACAATGGAGAGGAAGTGTTGCAACTAAAAGAAAGATGTTGGAAAATATTTCTAAAGAGTTTAATCCTAGATTGGAAAATAAGTTTCTAGAGTAATTTATCTCATATATATTTATAAAAAATATAATCTAAAAATAGTTATGAAAGTTTTAGTAACTGGAGGAGCAGGATTTATTGGTTCTAATTTAGTTGATAAGCTAATTGATAGAGGCCATTTAGTTGTTGTAATAGATAATTTAAGTGCTGGAAAGAGGGAAAACATTAATGAGAATGCTAAATTTTATGCTGCAGATATGCTTGATACCGATAGATTAAATGAGATTTTTTCATTGGAAAAACCAGAAGTAGTTTATCATTTAGCTGCACAAACAATGTTAAGAAAATCAATTGAAGATCCTATATGTGATGCTAAAACTAATATTTTGGGTACCATAAGTATCTTGGAAGCTTGTAGGATGAATGATATTAAGAGAATAATTTATACCTCTACAGGCGGTGCAAGAGTAGGAGAACCAGATTATTTGCCAGTTGATGAGAAACACCCCTTAAGGCCTAGTTCTCCATATGGCATTTCTAAGCATTCTGCAGAGCATTATGTGGAAGCCTATTGCGGATTATATGAATTGGATTATCTGATTTTTTGTTTCGGTAATGTTTATGGGCCAAGAGACCCTCCTGAATGTAAAAGGCTGGTTCCATTTTTTATGGATATGATACAAAAGAATAATGTTCCAAAAATATTTGGAGACGGAACCAATACTAGAGATTATATTTATGTTATGGACCTTGCAAATTTTATGGCAGAATGCATTGATAAAAGTTCTTCTTCAAAATTATTTCATTTAGCTAATGGGAAAGAGATAAGTGTAAATGAAGTTTATGAGGTTTTGAAAAAAGTTACAGGTTTTGAAAAAGATGCGGAAAAAATCTCTGAAGTAAAAGGTGAAGTTAAGAAAATTGTTTTAGATATTAGTTTGGCACAAAAAGAATTGGGTTGGAATCCAACTACAGAGTTAGAAGAAGGTATAAAAAATACATGGAGTTGGTTGAATAATAAATAATTTATTTAATAAATCTTTTTTCGATTCTATCCAATTGTTTCTTTATTTCTCGAATCTCTTTTTCTGCTCTTCTATTGACTTTGTAATCATATTCTGCCCTTATTCTATCCCTATGGGTTGAACGATTCTGTGACATTAAAATTATTGGAGCCTGTATTGCTGCCAAACAAGATAATACTAAATTTAATAAAATGAATGGGAATGGGTCAAATGGTTCTTCTGCAAGATAATTTGCCCAATAATATGTATTTAGTATCATCCACAATACTAGGAAAATTAAAAATCCAATAATAAATATCCAACTTCCAGCCCATCTTGTTAACCAATCGGCAGTACTTTGTCCAATAGTTGTTCTATTTTTCTTTTTTGGGTTAATATTTCTTGATAATGTGGTGAATATTTCTTCAGTTGCTTTTCCTACCTTTTTTCCACCCTCATCTAAATGAGTATTAACAATCTTTTTAGATAATTTTTGCAAATATTTTGATGTTTTTGAAAATCCTCTTTTTTTCATTATTGATTATAGTTAATATGGTTTATATATTTATTCTTATTAGGAATTTTGTTACAATAATTTGTAACTATTAAGTGAGTACAATGGGAAGGTTTAAAAGGTGAAATTGTTAAATTTATTTATGGAATATACAGATAATGATAAAGTAAATTTACTTGAATGGCAATTAAATGATACAAATAGATTTGAGGAATATAAATTATTTTTAAGTGGAGCTGTTGAATCAAGTAATGAAAGAACTATAAATAATGTTAGATATAGCATGGCTTTAGCAGATTCACATAATCAAATTAATGCAGGTGATCAATATATGTTTATTGGAGGCATGGGGGTATTGGGAAATATTGTGAGGCATTTGGGAGAATATTCCGCAGTTAATTGGAGAGATTCCCATGATGTGGATATTTTATGTAGGAATAGGGTATATAGTTTTTTGTATGATAATTTTTTTGATAGAACTGAAGTTGCGAGTAAGTCTTTATCTTTTGGGAATAAATTGTGTTATAGAGGTTCTTCAAAAGATATTGAGGAAAAATTTTTAGATGAAACCAATATGGATGTTTATGTTCCCGGTCCAAATTGTGGCATGGATATAATTGTTAATAAAACTATTTTTAAAAATGAGGATTGGAGAAATAGTAAACTTGTAGATTATTTTGGGATTAAAATGAGTGTTGCGAATCCTATTACCTTGCTTGAGATGAAGCTTGATGTTGATGAAAATGTTAATCCCCTAAGAAGATCTAAGGATTTATCTGATATTGTTGCACTGTTAGGAGTTATTGAGAGAGATGGTATTGAGCCTGAAGATATGGTTGGTAAATTAAATGAAGCTCAATTTAGAAGTATTGAAGATATCTTAGATGAATATCCTAAAGTGAAGGTTCAGAAAAGATTAATTTACGGGGCCAATATATATGAAAAAGCTTTAGATGATATTTACGGGGCCAATAGGTATCTGGATATGAAAAAGCTGATATTAACGCCAAGTTTAGAATATGTGCAGGAAATTATAAAATTGGGGGAAGAAAAATGAAAATATTAATGGTTTCTGATATTCATTCAGATTATAATGCTGCAATATCTTCCTATCATTCGGAGAATTCAAAAGATGATCCCTTAGATTATGTTTTGGATTGTGGAGATCATACAGATATTAAAAATTTATTTGAATTTGTGCCACATTATTATATAAATGGGAATCATGAACCTGATGAAATATTGGTGCCTGAAGATCAAATGCCATTACCCTATAGGATCTCTCCAGGACAGACAATTGTTTTACCTTCAAAAAATCATAAAGTTAGAGTTGCCGGGCTAGATGGAAATTATACAGATCCCTCAAAAGATTATGCAGTTACTAATGAGAATATTGAAAAATTAGAAAGAATTGAAGAAGGAGATTTGGATATATTATTAACTCATGAATCTCCAGTATTAGCTAGAAAGAATCTCCAGTATAAACATATGGCCGAAAAAGTTATTAGGCAAATAGATAGAATAAAACCAAAATTTGTTTTTTCGGGGCATATGAATAGATTTGATGATACTCTTTTTACACCTGGAGAAATACAAAATATTGTTTTAGAAGATATGGTTAAAGGTTATGGTGTTTTGCGTGTTGGAGAGGAATATAGGCTAGAAAGAGTCAGATGTAGATTTGGTTAATCCTAATATTTATTAACCCTTTTCTTTTATTAAAAATATGAGTGGAGAAATAAAGGCAGGTTTGGAAATTCATCAGCAATTAGATACTCATAAATTGTTTTGTAATTGTCCTTCAGTACTTAGAAAAGATGATGCTGAGTTTGAAGTTAGGAGAAGATTGCATGCGGTGGCTGGAGAAAGTGGGGAGGTTGATATTGCTGCGAAACATGAAGCTAAGCAAAATAAAGAGTTTATTTATGAGGGTTATGATACAACTTGTTTAGTAGAATTGGATGAAGAACCTCCGCATTTAATAAATGAGGAGGCTTTGATGACTGTTTTGTATGTGGCGCTATTATTGAATTGCGAAATATTTCCTATTAGCCAGATAATGAGGAAAACTGTGGTAGATGGAAGTAATACTAGTGGATTTCAAAGAACCGTGTTAGTTGCTAGAAATGGTTATATTGAAACGGAAAGTGGGAGAGTTAGAATTGATAATATTAGTTTAGAAGAAGATTCTGCAAGATTTATTTCTAAAGAAGAAAATAAGTTTAGATTGGATAGATTGGGGATTCCATTAATTGAAATTGGTACAGCTCCAGATATCAAGAATCCTGAGCAAGCTAAAGAAGTAGCACTTTATATTGGAGATGTTTTGAGGAGTTGTAAGGTTAAAAGGGGAATTGGAACTATAAGGCAAGATGTTAATGTTAGTACTCCTGGACATCCAAGGATTGAGATTAAAGGTTTTCAGGATGTTAAAATGTTTGTTCCTACAATTGAAAAAGAAGTTAAAAGACAAGTAGGAAATTTAAAGAGTAAAAAAGATTTGATTGGCCAGGTTAGAAATGCCCTGTCTGATGGCAGTAGCGAATTTATTAGGCCAATGCCTGGAGCTGCAAGAATGTATCCTGAAACTGATTTGCCCCTATTAAGAATAAGTAAACAAATGATTGATGAGGCTAAAAGAACATTACCTAAGCTGCGAAGTGAATTGAAAGTTGATTTGATTAAAAAAGGATTAAGAGATGATGAAATACAGATATTATTAAAGGGAGATAATTTAGATGACTTTAATAATTTATTAAAGATTATTAATGAACCAAGGTTCATCTATAAGGTTCTAATTGAAATTCCAAAGCAAATTGGTGATTTGGATATGGATATAATTGAAAGTATTGTGTATGCTGTTGATAATGGTAAGTTAGATAAATTAGATGTTAAACAGGTTATGCAAGAGATTGTAAATGGTAAAAGTTTAGAAGAGGCTTTGATTATTGAAAAAGCGGATATTGGAGATGTTGAAAGTGAAATTATTAAATTAATTAAAGAAAAACCGGGATTAAGTGTTGGAGGGTATATGGGATTGATAATGCAGAAGTTTAAAGGGAAGGTTAATGGTAAGGAAGTTAATACAATACTTAATAAACTATTAAATTAATATTATTATAGAGGTGATATTATGGAAATAAAATGGCATTCAATTATAGTAATTTTTAGTTTTATATTACTATTAGTTGGAGGAACATTTATCTATCATAATGTGGAAGGTTGGGGTTATTTAGATTCTACTTATTTTATGGTAATTACTGCTACTACCATAGGCTATGGAGATCTTACACCGCAAACAGATATTGGAAAAATTACAACTATTTTTTACTCTTTTATTGGAATTGCATTTATGTTTTATATGATAGATAGTATTATACTTTCTTTGATAAGTCGAAGGATTAAAGATGATAAAACAAAATCTCCTAGTGATGGGAGAAAATTGAGAAAATTTAAAAAAAGGTAGCTTTATAAATTTGAATTCTTAGTTTAATAAGTGTTAAGATTGTTAAAATTTTAAATATTGTAAGATGTTAAGAGACTATAATTTAGGAGAAGTTAATGAAAAACTTGCTGGGAAGAAGGTTAGATTATGTGGATGGATTGATACTATAAGAGCGCATGGAAAGGTTGCTTTTTTTGATTTGAGAGATAGATATGGCAAGGTTCAATGTGTAATAGTAAAGAAAAATGATGATTTTGAAAAAGTTTGTAAATTGAATAGGGAAAGTTGTGTTTGTGTAGAGGGAGAAGTTAATTTGCGGCCAAAAGGAAGTGAGAATAAAGAATTGAGTAGTGGGAAGATTGAATTGTTTTTGAGTAAGGTAGAAGTATTGAGTGAGAGTCCTGTTTTGCCTTTTGAAATTAATGATAAAATAGAAAATGAAGAGTTAAGATTGAAGTATAGATTTTTAGATTTGAGAAGTGATAGGATGCAAAGGAATTTGATTAAAAGGAGTGATACACTTAATGCTATTAGGCAATTTTTTCATAATGAAGGATTTGTTGAAATTGAAACTCCTATTTTAGCTAAATCAACTCCAGAAGGAGCTAGAGATTATATTGTTCCTAGCAGGAATTTTCCAGGTAATTTTTATGCATTACCNCAAAGCCCNCAACTCTTTAAACAGTTAAGTCAGGTGTCTGGNTTTGATAAATATATTCAAATTGCTAGATGTTTTNGAGATGAAGATTTGAGNAGTGATAGNCANCCNGAGTTTACNCANGTTGATGTTGAAATGAGTTTTATTGAACAGGATGATATTATAGATATTACTGAAAAAATGTTGAAAGATTTGTTTAAGAAGGTTTTNGGAGAAGAAATTAAGACNCCNTTNCCAAGAATATCNTATGATGAGGCAATGAAAAAATATGGNANAGATANTCCNGANATNAGGAAGAANGGAGAAAANTTTGCTTTTTGTTGGGTTGTTGATTTTCCATTATTTGATTATTCTAANGAGGATAAAAANTATAANAGTATTCATCATCCATTTACAATGCCCAAAACNGGTAAGAAGGGNAAATTAGATTTTAATGNGAAGTCTAAGTCTGTTGCATANGATATTGTTTTGAATGGTGTTGAGATTGGAGGAGGAAGTATTAGAATTCATGATTCTGAAATTCANGAAAAGATTTTTGATATTTTGAAATTGAGTAAGAAAGANGCNAAAGANAAATTTGGATTTTTATTAGAAGCNTTAAGTTTTGGNGCNCCACCNCATGGAGGAATAGCNTTAGGNTTAGATAGAATTGTTCAATTAATGTTGGGAGAAGATTCAATAAGAGAANCATTAGCTTTTCCAAAGAATAAAGAAGCTAGAGATGTTATGATTNATGCNCCNTCNGGAATTGATAAAAAACAACTTAANGAAACACATATAGANATTATTGAAAAGAAAGGGAAAACAAAGAAAAAATGAAAATTGGAAATTTCTAAAAATGAAAATTCTTGCCATAGGGGATCCGCATGGAAATATGGATCGATTGAAGAAGATTAATTATGAAGGTGTTGATTTAATATTATTGCCAGGAGATATTGGTAATGCTAATTTAATTAGAAAAATGGCCTATGGAAATATTAATAGAAAAAAAGAAGGGTTACCAGAGATTGAATATTCTAAGAAAGAGGGTTTTATGCAAGTTTATAATACTTCTATGGAAGTTATAAAATATTTGGCTGGTTTTGCTCCGGTTTATCTGATATTTGGAAATGTTGAAATTTCTAATGTTAAAACTGAGGAGGATGCTAAGAAAAAAGGAAAAAAGATTCCATTTTTAGCAGATGATCTGAATGCTATGAAAAATGTTAAGGTGATTAATGGGAAGATTATTGAATTTAAGGGTGTTAAAATTGGAGGTCTAAAATACTTTATTGATTCTAGTTGGGTTGAAGAATTTGATTCTAAGGAAGATGAAGATTATGATAAGAAGATGAAAAATGCAGTTAAAGATACTCAGGAGGCTAAGAAAATATTAGGAGATTTTGGTAAGATAGATATTTTAATGTGTCATCAGCCTCCAAATGGTATCTTGGATGTTGTGAAAAATTCTGGTGCTCCAAAACATTGGCAAGGAAAGCATGCAGGGAGTGAAACTATTTTAAAATATATTAAAGAGTTTAAACCAAAATATGTTTTATGTGGCCATATTCATGAAGGTCGTGGAGAAGATAAAATTGGTGAAAGTAATGTTTATAATTTAGGGTGTTGTGGGGATAAAATTATTGAGATTGATGATTGAGAT
>NZCB01000011.1 GCA_002688165.1 Candidatus Pacearchaeota archaeon
ATCATGGGAATAGAAAGTCATGGAATGATTTTAGCCGCATCTAACGGAGATAAAAGTGAAGTAAAACTCCTTCAAGCCGAAGGAGCCTTAGATCTTGGGAGCAAGATTAGCTGATAACTAATCTTAAATAATCAACCCCTATTAAAAGATTATAATTTTATGTGTAAAATTAAGAAGTAAATAATCAAGTGATTATTTGGTTTGAACAAGTGGTTGAGTTTGAATAGGTTGTTGTTTTTTGGATTTAATTTTTCCATAAATCCAGCCGATTAAAGCTCCAAAAATTGCACCAATTATAAAATAGAATATTATCAAAACAATCCATCCAATATTTGTCACAGTCATCATCATGTCCATTACATTAAGAACATTTACACGAGAAACAAATTCAAAAAGCATTAAAGGCAAACCATGAAAAATATATACTAATATAAAACGTAACACCTCATTTGGTGGTTTTATAGCAGATATAATAATGCTAATTAATATAAAAAAACCTTCTCCCAGGGTTCCCCCAATCAATCCTCCCTTCAACCAAGTTTTCATTTTCTCCCTCTTTTCATAACTCTATACAGAATAATTATTATTTAAATCTAACTAAACAATCAAGTGATTGTTTAAGCAGCTATGCCCCCAACTATGCCCCAACCATCTCTTTGACATTCATACACATTACCTTGACCATCATCAATTATCATTCCTAAAAGATTTGCCCCTCCAAGATTTGCCCCTCTAAGGTCTACCTTCCTAAGATCTGCCCTATAAAGATCTGCTCCTTCAAGATTAGCTTCCCTAAGATCTGCCCTATAAAGATCTGCTCCTTCAAGATTAGCTTCCCTAAGATTTGCCCTATAAAGATCTGCTCCTTCAAGATTAGCTTCCCTAAGATTTGCATAAATAAGATTTGTATTTTTAAGGTCTGCCCCCTCAAGATTAGCCTCCCTAAGGTCTGCCCTCCTAAGGTTTGCTCCACTAAAATCTGCTTCCCTAAGATTTGCATAAATAAGATTTGCTTCACCAAAATTTGCATTTTTAAGAATTGCTTCACTAAAATCTGCATATCCTAGACTTGCTTCACTAAAATCTGCATTTTCACAATTTGCTCCTCTAAACCTTGCCCCATTAAGAAGTGCTTTACTAAAATCTACATTTTCACAATTTGCATTATCAAAATCTACTGCATAAAGATTTTCTCCCCCAAGGTCTGCCCTTCTAAGGTCTGCCCTAGGTTTTATTTGATATGTTCTAGTTATTTTCATAAAAAATCAAGTATTTTAAGGGTATTTAAAACTAACTAAACAATCAAGTGATTATTTGGATTGAACTTGCGGTTGAGTTTGAACAGGTTGCTATTTTTTGTATTTTTTGTATGCTGCATAAATTACTAATGCCACTAAAACTGAAGGAATAAGGTTAAATATAAAATGCCACCAAACACGATAAGCTACAGATACCCACTGATTCATTGCCATTCCAAAAAGTGTACTTAAACCGACTGGTTTGTTAATAAATATCATAGACACTGTCAAACTTAAGTGTTCATAAAAATGAAACCCTTGTATAACAAAAGCCCATTTCACATAATTTGACTTAATAAAGTATAATAACCCCATAATACCTAATAAAAAGATTAAGTTTGCTAACAGATGAAGCAATTCAAATCCGAGTTTCATTTGTCTAACAGAATCCTCATTTGGATAAAACAAAACGCCTAGTTTCTCCATCCCCCACATGCCTAAGGGAGTCATATAGGGCTTATCCTGATATCCAAAAGTCCAGGCAGTAATTTGCGCTCCATGTTCTATGAAATGAACAACTTGAAATGCTAAAAATAAAACTGTAACTGTCAAAACTAACCAAAATATTATTGATCCCTTTTTTCCCATTTTATAATATTCTTTTTATTATATATATAATTAACTCATTAAAACTAACTAAATAATCAAGTGATTTTTATTTTTATTCTGTTATCAATAAATAGGTGCTTTCTTGTAGTTGTTTATCTGAACATGAAGTACAATAAAAATGCAAAGGAGCATGGTAAAGTATAATTTTTCCCTTAATTGAAACCTCTTTTCCAAAATGATATGTGTTGAATGTTTCTCTTGTTTCTGTCCAATCCATTGTAGTTATTCTACTTTTTAAGTATGCTAAACATCCATTTTTATCTTGAATTCCATAATAACAATATAGTGGCCCACTATTTGGGCATCCTCCTAAACAATTTTTATTGCAGGTTTCATATAGAACTTTTCCTTTAAAATTAATTGTTTGGTCAATCAAATTGTCACAATTTTCAATTGTGGAGAATCTTATTGCTCTGGCTTCTGTAGAATTTATTAGAGGTTCTCCTGCATTAAAATCCTTTTTTGGAATAAAATAAATTGCTAAAATCATAATTAAGGCAAGAATAATTATAATTCCAATCCCCAAACTCTTTTTCATATATCTACTAATTAATTATCTTTTATAAATTTAAGTAAACAATCAAGTGATTGTTTACTAAATTTTTTTGAATAAAATCTCACTCTTCTTAATCCTCTTAACCTTTATGCCTTTAACAATTTCTTTATAATCAATCTTAAACCCAAACCCCTTAGCAATCTTCTCACTAGTTTCAGGAATAAATGGCCATAACAATATCGCAACAGCCTTAATCGAATCAACTAATTCATAAAGAACCTTCTTGTCCTTAGTCTCCCAAGGTTTCTCACTTTGAACATACTCATTACAAACATCAATAAATTCAAAAATAAGATTCAAAGCTTTATCAAATTCAAAATTATCAATCAACTTTCCAATTTCCTTCAACTTCAATTTCTTCAACAACTTATTCTCACATTTAGCAATACCATTCTTCTCAGCCAAATTAGATACTCTACTAACTAAATTACCTAACTTATTAGCCAATTCATCATTATGCCTTCTAACTAAAACTTCTTCACTAAAATCTCCATCATCTCCATTAGCAAAAGGAAAATGTCTTAGCGCATAATATCTAATACTATCTGCACCATATTTTTCAACTAAAACTACTGGAGAAATAACATTGCCTAAAGATTTACTTATCTTCTGTCCATTAAAAGTTAAAAATCCATGATTAAAAGTTGTCTTTGGCAATTTATATCCTGCAGATTTCAACATCGCAGGCCAATAAACAGTATGAAACCAAGTATTATCTTTCCCTAATATATGAACATCTGCAGGCCAAAAACCATCCTCGCCAGTATAATAATTTATCAAAGCATCAAACCAAACATAAGTTACATGTTTCTTATCTAATGGAAAAGGAATTCCCCAATCAAAACTAGTCCTAGTAATACTAAGGTCATTCAAACCATCTTTAACCCTATTAATAATTTCATTCCTTCTAGAATCGGGTAGCACAAATTCGGGATGCTTCTTATATAAATCCAACAAAAAATTCTGATATTTAGACAACTTAAAAAAATAACTCTCCTCACTAATTTTCTCTATCTTCTTACCAGGATGATATGGACACTCTCCATCAACCAAATCTTTTTCAGTTACATACGCTTCACAATTAACACAATAATTACCTTCATAAGTTCCCTTATAGATATCTCCTTTCTTCTCACATTTCTCAATAAATTCTTTAACTATCTTAGCATGATCTTTATCAGTAGTTCTAATGAATCTATTTGGAATGACATTTAAAGCCTTCCAAGCCTCTTTAAACTTCTTAGAAGTCTCATCAACAAACTCCTTAGGACTCTTTCCAGCCGCCTTAGCAGCATTTTGAACTTTCTTACCATGTTCATCAGTCCCCGTCAAAAATCTAACCTCATCTCCTAAAAGTTTATGCCAACGAGCCAAAGCATCAGCTACAATTTTCTGATATGCATGACCTATATGAGGTTCTGCATTCACATAATCTATTGCCGTCGTAACATAAAATTTCTTTGCCATAACTAACCAACAAAAAAAGTATTAATAAAACTAACTATTTAACGACCAAATCAAACACATAATGATGACTTTTAGGCCCATAACTCTTCACATCTTGCAGATGCACTAACTCAACCTTTTTACCAAATCCAGCAGCTACATCATTAATCATCTCAACAACTTTCTTACTTTCTTCCTCAACTTTTCCAACAGTCAAAATATCTTCATAATGCAATATCCCACCTTTATTAATTATCTTTAAAGCCCAGGGTAAAAATTCTTTTGGAGGAGGTAAATAACCCATCAACACCCTATCAGCTTTAACACCTTCTTCAACTAATCTATCAATAATCTCTCTATTATCTCCATTAATAGCTTCAATACAATTTATTTTATTCAGTTTAATATTCTCCTCTAAAAATCCAAAACTAACAGGATTCAATTCAATACTATAAATCTTAGAGGGCTTACTCAATTTTCCCATGGCCAAACTAAAATAACCCAGGCCTGCAAACATATCTACAATAATCTCTCCATCCTTAACTTGTTTAGGATATCTAACTCTCTCAGATAAATTTCCTTTAGCAAACATAACTTTCCTTATATCAAACCGATATCTAATCCCATGCTCAATATGCGTAACAACTGTATCTTCAGAACCAGCAAGAACTTCTATCTGAGGTTCTCTAAACTTCCCAGTTATCTCACCAAATTTATTACAAACTGATCTAACCTTGAACATATCTAAAACAACTTCGCCAATTTCCTTTTTAACAGAATCAAATTCCTCATCAAGATTCAATATAATTATATCTCCAATTCTTTGAAACCCTTTGGGTAACTTATCCAAATTACAATTAACATTTCCTTCTAATTTATCCTTAAGTAATTCTCTAAAAGCCATAAATTTCAAAGAAACAAACTATATTTAAACCTAACCCCCAATAATTCCACGAGACTTACTAGCCTTGATTAATAAGAATATAACTATAAATATTAAAACTAATAAAATGCCAATTATCAAATAATAAATTAATACACTAGGATCAATTTTCTCATCACTTTCATCAGACTCAATAGTTTCCCCAATTCCTAGATCAATTGGAGGAGCATCAGTAGGTATATCAGATTGATTAAAATCAGTCCTCCTGGTAGTATCAATAAATCTAGTACCATTAGATCTTATTGTAAAGAAAACCCTAGAACCAGATAGATTCCCATCAGAACTATTAGCATAAATCCTCACTTCATGATCTCCATTTCTCCAAGTTAAATCAGTTATATTCTCACAATTAGGGAGAGTCACATTAACTCTAAATGTACCATTAGAATACCAACAACTACTAACATTAGTATAATTAACAATATAATTCACATCCAATAAATTATTATTACTCCTGCTTCCATTACTAGGCGCAACAATATCAACTACGCCGTCATCAACAAAAGATATCAAATCATCATCATCNTCATCANNAAAACTATAATCAAAATGAATTCCAGTAAATAACAANGGAGTATAAAATCCNTCANTTCCAGCATTAAATTTATATTCAACTAATAAATTNGTACTATCTTCTGAGATATCAAATCTATTACTTCCATCTACAGNNTGATAATCCTTAAAATTATAATTNGCTCTTCCTTTGACATAAAGTTTCTCNACTTCNTCAATNTCTAATGCTCTAGCAAATATCATAAATTCATCAATAGATCCATTAAAGAAACTTTCATCAAAAGCTCCAATCAACAAATCTCCNTNATCANTAGTTAAANCACTCTCACTTGNAANATTAGAAATTAATACGCCATTATGATAATAAATCTTATTCTTCTCATTAAAAGTTACAACTAAATGATCCCATATACCCTCTCTTAACACTTCGCTAGAAGAATGACAATTTGCATCATTACAAAATTTAATAGTTCCATCATCNNCAACNGAAAACTCAAAATTCCTATCACTTGTAGATNCTCCNTTGGCTGCAATAACTCCTGTAGATAATTTATCTTGATGAATCCACGCACTAACAGTAATACTTTCNGTCACATCTAAATCTCCATCATCGCCAATATAAACAAAATCATCTTTACCATCAAACTTAAATGCTTTATCCCAAACTCCNGCAGCATATTCAAAACTNCCATTTCCACTGCCATCATTACCATTTCCACTAACATCATTAATATCTCCATCAGCATGCCAATANCCTCTTAANCCATTATTCNNATTACTANTNTTATCNTCATCATATCCATCAAAAAGGGCCCAATCAGCAATTCTCAAATCTAAACTACTCCCGAAACTATTTTCATATCTATCTGTAGTAACATCAACAACATTACTACCAGTTTCAATATAATCAAACTGCCTCAATGTAATTGTACCCTCTTCCTCAAATCTGNTAGATTGATTTTNATAAATATTTTCAATTTGATTATCAGTCAAACTACCACTAAAAATCATAACNTCATCTATTGAACCATTAAAAAAACCAACATTATCATTCATATTCCCAATTCTAAATTTTTTAGAGTTAGATAATGTTCTTCCATCCGTAGTACTATCCATAAATTGACCATCATAATATAAACTTACATTAAGGAGTTTGATGTNTCCCGCACTATCTTCAACAATTCTCCTAGTAATNGCTAGATGATGCCAGCTATCATTTCTCTTCCCAATAATAGTTGTCTCAGAACCATTCCAATAAGCATAATGTCCATCATCATCATCATTTGTGAAAATATAAATACCATTATCTTCTCCACTCCAATCATCCTTAGTAATTATCCCCTGACCAGATCCATTTCCTTTAACCCAAAGAGAAATAGTAAAAGGTTCATCACCAAAATCAAAATCATTTTCTCCAAATTCTATAAAATCTTCCCTACCATCAAACTCATAACAATTATCATAAATACAATCTGCAAAAGCAGGAGTACCATTAACAACTCCATCTATATTCCCATTATAATCATAAACATTATCGCTATCATCATTTTCATCAAATGACATATAAAAAATTAAGTGACTATAAGGCACTATATTACTAACACTCAAATGAGTAAAATTAACTTCCTTAATTATATTCTTATTTATACTAACATCAATAATAGAAGTAGTATTAACATCATCATCTGCTGAGACAATACCAAGACTTTTTAATTCACCAGCTAACTCCAATTGTTTTAACTGATTAAATAATAAATAAAGAACTATCACTAATAGAACTACTAAGATAACTAAAGATTGAGATAAAAATTTCCTTCTATCTTTACTAACTCTCCTCTTTTTTTTCATATATCTATTAAATTATTTTAGTTATTAAACTTAACCCTATTGAAAACTTTTAGCTATATTCAATAAGTCATTATCTTTTCCTTTTCCAGCCAATATTTGTAACCCTACTGGAATTCCTTCAATATCTTTACAAGGAATACTGATAGCAGGAATTTCAGCCAAATTAGCCAGAACACTCAATCTATCATAGTCATACATATCC
>NZCB01000012.1 GCA_002688165.1 Candidatus Pacearchaeota archaeon
ATTTTATAAATTTTAGCCTATAGAAACATTTATAAACCTTTTATTTGTAGCAATTTTATAATGACAACTGAAGAAACATCAAGTACTGAATCTATATTAGAAAGAGAATTTCATATTAGAGATATTATTTTTGGAGGATGGAATAGGACAAAAGATTACATTAAACCTATGATTGCAGGAGCTGTAGTTATTGGAGGTTTATACGCAGCAACATCTGGAATTTCTAGCTATGTTAATTCTGGAAATATTAATACTAAAGGAATTAAAAGCTCAGTTCTAGAAGAAGTTGTTTTAGATGAAAACGGTAAAAAAACAGACAAAAAAATTAATGTTTCATATGTTTCTATTCCTCATGAACAGGCAGAAACAGGATATGTTGATTTTAAATTAGATGAAAATAAAAATGGAACAAGTCTTGCATACGATCAAACTCAAAGAGAAGTAAAATTGAATAAAGAACATGAAAAAGCTCAAGAAACTGCAGAAAATAATTATAAAAATAATCAAAAAATAATGACTGGAGGCTCAAAAGAAGCAGATGAAGTTTTTGGATGGGATGTTAAACCAACAAAACCAGTTAAGACTAAGAAAAAACCTAGTTATAATGATCACCAAAGATTAGATGAAATAGATAATAGATTAAATAAATCAGAAGGGAATGAAAGCAAATGAGAATTAAGAAAGGTTTGATATCAGGAATGATAGGATCAGCAGTTGCAGGTGCAGGCCTATATTACACTCTGGGAAATCCTCTTGAATCTGGAAAAGTAAATCTTCCAACACACTATCATTCTGCAGATGTAGATAAAGATGGTAAGAAGAATGATTTTGTATTAGGATATAACAGTGATAAATCAAAAGAATTCTATGTTAAAACTGATGATGGATTCCAAAGAGTAGACAATTTTATTAATTCTACAAAAAATAAAGAATTAGAAAATGCAGTAAAATTCCATGATAGCGAAGTAGCAGATACAAGAAAAAGAACTGCGAATATAAAATCAAGACTTAGAAAAGCACAAACTGAATCTAAGTAAATCTATTTTTATTTTCTAAAATTTTTAAATCTTAAAAATTCTCAATTTTTAATGTGTTAAAAATCATAAAAATTTTTAAATCTTAAAAATTCTCAATTTTTTATTTATCACATAATTTAAAAAGGCTAAAAGGTTATGTTTTTATAATATGGTTGCATATAATAAAAGATTAAATAGGGTAAATATTCATAAATAATAGGAGGATAATATGGCAAAAGTTAAAATTTTTACAACACCGACCTGCACCTATTGCAATCATGCAAAAGATTTCTTTAAAGAGAATAATGTTGAGTTTGAAGCAATAGATGTTACGCAAGATAAGGCTGCTGCTCAGGAAATGGTTGAGAAATCTGGTCAGAGAGGAGTTCCAGTTATTTTAATTGAAGGTAGAGAAGAACCCTTGGTTGGATTTGATCAAGATGCTTTAGAAGAAGCATTGAATCTATAATTTTATTATAACATGGAATCTGAAGATAAATTAATTATAAATGAATTAGCACCAGATTTTAATGCTGAAGCTTTTGTTGATGAAGATGTTAAAAAGATATCTTTGTCAGATTACAGAGGTAAATGGGTAGTTTTATTTTTTTATCCTGCAGATTTTACTTTTGTTTGCCCAACTGAGTTGGGAGATCTTGCTGATAATTATGAAAAATTTAAGGAACTTGGTGCAGAAATAATTAGTGTTAGTACAGATACTGTTTTTGTACATAAAGCATGGCATGATAATTCTGAGACTATTAAAAAAATAAAGTTCCCAATGTTAGCAGACCCTACTACAAAAGTTTGTAGAAAATATCAAACATTAATTGCTGAGGAAGGATTATCTCTTAGGGCAACTTTTTTGATAGATCCTGATGGAATTTTGAAAGCATATGAATTCCATGATAATAGTATTGGAAGAAATTCNCAGGAACTTATTAGAAAAATTCAGGCTGCAAAATTTGTTAANGAAAATCAGGGGAAGGTTTGCCCAATGAATTGGGAACCTGATAGTGAAACATTGACTCCTGGATTGGACTTGGTTGGAAAAATTTAATTAAGTATTTAAACTTTAAGCATTATAGATTATAATGAAAAGTGGTAAGTTNAATACTAAAACAATAATTAAATTTATTATTTTTCTGATTATTATTCTTGGAATAATTTATTTTNTANANTANTNTGGATTAAAAGANTATTTNACNCCNANTANNATTANAGANNCNGTNCTTATGTTTGGGCCTTTAGCCCCNTTGGGATTNATATTAATNTATAATTTAGGTTCAATATTNTTTTTNCCNGGAACAATACTTTCNGTTGCAGGTGGAGCAATATTTGGTGCNACNNTTGGAACTATTTATGTAATTATNGGTGCAACACTTGGTGCAACTTTCGCATTTCTTATCTCAAGATATTTCGCAAGAGNTTTTTTTGAAGACATTGTGGAAAAAAAATATCCAAAAATAAAAGAGTATGATCAAAAGTTGGAGGAGAATGGGTTTATGACAGTACTATTTTTTAGACTTGTACCTTTATTTCCCTTTAATGGATTAAACTTTGCCTTGGGATTAACAAAAGTAAAACTTCGTGATTATTTTCTTGCAACATTGATAGGAATAATTCCTGGGACATTTGCATATGTATATTTAGGGAGTTCATTAGCTGAAATGAACTATGCAAATATAATTTTTGCAATAGTTTTAATAATTTTATTGTCTTTGTCACTAAAAGCTTATAACTCAAAAAAGAAGTAATATAATATGGATGATGATATTCAATTAAATAATAATACTAAAATTCCTGCTATAGGATTTGGAACTTGGCAATTGACGGGAGATGATTGCTTGAATGCCATTAAAATAGCTTTAGAGGCCGGATATAGGCATATTGATACTGCAGAATTGTATCATAATGAGGAAGAGATAGGAATTGCAATTAAAGAATCTAATATTTCAAGGGAAGAAATTTTTATAACTTCAAAAGCATGGCAATCTGAATTGAATTATGATAGAGTAATTAAAGCTTGTGAAATTTCTTTGNNAAAATTACAAACCGATTATTTAGATTTATATTTAATACATTGGCCAGATAAATATCTTGACATGAAAGAGATACTTAGAGCATTTAAGGAACTTTATGATCAAGGGAAGATTAAGGCATTTGGNGTGAGTAATTTTACAATTAATCATATTAAAGATACCTTAAAGATATCAGAGGAAATAAATTTACCAATAACTATGAATCAGGTGGAATTTCATCCTTTATTTTATCAGAAGGAATTGTTGGAATTTTGTAATGAAAAAAATATAAAAATTACTGCATATTCTCCTTTAGGACAAGGAGATGTTTTTAAAAATTCNACATTAATTGAGATAGCTAAAAAATATGATAAGAATCCTGGCCAAGTTGCATTAAAATGGTTATTACAAAAAGGAATGGTAATAATTCCTCGATCAAGCAAGGAATCNCATATTAAAAATAATTTTGATCTTAAATTTAATCTTTCAGAAGAAGATATAAATAAGATTGATTCTATAAAGATACATGAAAGGTTGGTAGATCCAGGATTTGCTGAGTTTGATTACTAGAAATCTTCATAGAAAGATTTATAGGATAGAAATGTATAANCTTTNTACTAGAAAATGAAAAAACTAATATTTATATACAATGCAGATTCGGGGTTTTTTAANTCNCTTAAAGACACNGTNCAAAAAACTGTTGCTCCAAAATCATATGATTGTAAACTATGTCAAGTTACATTTGGAGCTTTTAGTATGAAAGATGATTGGAGAGAATTCATTAACCAATTATCAATTAAGGTAGAATTTTTACATAAGGATGAGTTTATAAAAAAATATGGAAAAACCAAACATAATTTTCCNAATGCTTTNATTGAAGAAAANAAGAAGCTAACATTATTTATATCAAGCCAAGAAATTAATTCAACCAAGGATATTGCAGGGCTAAAAGCTCTGGTAGAGAAAAAGATAAAAAACATAAAATAATATACCTTACACAAAATAAAACCTTATAAACTTCTCATGACTTATTTCCCTTATGGAAGAACAAGAAGATAATTCTAAGCCAGATTATAATAAATTGGCTTTAGAGATGCATGAATCTCTTAAAGGTAAACTCTCAGTTATTTCTAAAAAGAAATTAGAGACAAAAGATGATTTGTCTACTGCCTATACNCCAGGAGTNGCAGAACCTTGCCGTAAGATCCATGAAAATCCTGAAGATGTTTATAAATATACAATAAAAGGGAACACTGTTGCAGTAGTCAGCGATGGATCTGCAGTTTTAGGACTAGGAAATATAGGAGCAGAGGCTTCAATGCCAGTAATGGAGGGCAAGGCAGTATTATTTAAGGAATTTGCAGATATAGATGCTTTTCCTATTTGTGTTGCTGAACAAAGTGTACAAAAAACAATTGAAACTGTAAGAAATATTTATCCTTGCTTTGGAGGGATTAATTTAGAGGATATTAAAGCACCTGAATGTTTTGAGATTGAAGCAGCATTACAAGATCTAGGAATTCCAGTTATGCATGATGATCAACATGGTACTGCGGTAGTTGTATTAGCTGGATTAATTAATGCTTTGAAGGTTACTGGCAAGGATAAAGAGGTTGCAAAAGTTGTTATAAGTGGCACTGGTGCTGCNGGAGTTGCTGTATCTAAATTAATGTTAAAATATGGTTTTAAGAATATAATTATGACAGATAGTCAGGGGATTATTCATGAAGGAAGAGAAAATCTTAATCCAATTAAAGAAGAGATGTCAAGGATAACTAATCATGACTTGATAAAAGGAAATTTAGAGGAGGCTTTACAAAGATCGGATATTTTTATCGGTGTAAGTAAACCTGGGATAGTAACTGAAGATATGATAAAATCTATGAACCCTCAACCAATAATCTTTGCTTTATCTAATCCAATTCCTGAAATAATGCCAGATCTTGCAAAGAATGCTGGAGCGCAGATTGTAGCAACAGGACGTTCAGATTTTCCTAATCAAGTAAATAATGTTTTAGCTTTTCCAGGGATTTTTAGAGGAGCATTAGATATAAAGGCGAAAAGAATTACAGACAGTATGAAATTAGCTGCAGCAAACGCGTTAGCTAATTCGATAGANAATCCTACAGTAGATGAAATCCTACCCTATTCTTTAGATAAATCTNTTGTTCCAAAAATAGCTGANGCGGTTAAGAGCGCTTATCGAGATTAATTAATACACATACCCTCATTGCAGCCGAGAGAAGTACCACAATCATCAACTAATTGTTCATTGAAACTTATATTGCAAGTACTATTCTCAGTCCCAGGATCTAAACATGTCCATGTTAGATAATCTTGATAAACGTTATCTAATGAACAGAAAGTATCTCCAACAAAATCATTTATACCGCATTCAAAATCAAATTCACAATCAAATAAAAAACTATTAATACATTCTCCTTCAAAACATCCAATAAAACATTCTTCAATTAATTTTCTGTTTATATTTTCATTACATCTACCATTACAACTAAATTCATGGACTTTTTCATAAACTTTATCGCCTATGCAATATGGCTCTCCGGAAAAATTATCTCCGCATTCAATATCTTCTAAACATTCTAATTTGTTTTTATTTTGGTTATCGATTTCTTCCTTATAGTCTAATTCTAATATTTCCAAATCTAATGGGTCGATATAATCCTCCTTGATAATGTAACTATTTCCTTTAACAATTAGTGGCTCCAAACTAATAAATTCATTTGCATCTCTTTTTTCTATATTATTAGATTCATTAATAAAATAGGTTCCTAGTAATAACATTATTATTAAGAATATGAATAATAGGAACGGCATTAATTTTCTTTCCATTAAAATTAGTTATGTGAGAAACTATAAACTACAAAACTACCAATTCCTGCAAATATGATCAGAAGTACTAGAAATAAGTTTCTAAAAAAACTAGAGCCTCCATCAGTTCCTAAATCCTCTTCTTTTATGTCTTTGTTTATAACACCTAGATTTATATTTTTAATAGTTCCAAGAGAATCTTCATTGCCGCAAATTCCTAGAGTAATTATTTTATCAGCATATTCTTTTTGATTTCCATAACTAATTTCAGTTCTAAGGGTATATGGTCCTGATTTGATATTATCAGGTATATTCAAATTAAATTCTCTTTTTTCAGAATCATCTTTATCAAACTTTTCCAACTTAAATCCTTCAGTTTGTTCATCAATTTTTAATTTACTATTTTTTAATTTAATATAAACTTCTTGGTCTTCATTACCTATATTTTGCACATAAACTTTCAAATTTAAGGGATCTCCACAGATTAATTCATTTTGTTTAATTTCAATTTTATCAATTATAACTTCATTATCTTTTCTAACAAGATCTATTTTTTTAAATTCTTGATTGCATTGATCATCATTGATGACAGTTAAAAGTGCATAGTTGTTGTCTGCATCTAGATTGACGCCTATATCAAATTCAAAGCCGATAATTTTATTTTTATTTTTATTTATACTAAGGGTTTTACTATCTTTTTCAATAATTTTGTTATCAGTTATATCATAAAAATATGTCTTTATTTTAAAATCCTTATCTTGATTTAAATCGTTACTAATTTTTAGTGTTGGAGAAATTTTATCTCCTATATTGAAGTCTTCATTATTATCAATATTGGTAAATTCAATATCTATATCATTATTTTTGCTAGAGCATGTGTCTGCCTTATCAAAATTAGGTTCATCTAAACTGCAAGTTACTGAACAACAATTATTGCTATTGCTAGATTCTAATATATTGCCATTACAGATTTCCTCACTTGTACAAATATCTCCTCCTTGCACACTACAAGTTAATGTACTTGAATCAATAACTGTTACTTGCCAATTTTGTTCAACAGTAAATCTATTGTCACTAACAACTGCAATAACTTCATAAGTACCTATTGCTTTATTGAAAATATAAGTATCTCCTGAACCACTAGATTGTCCGTCAACTTTCCAATTAACAGTAACTTCTTCTAAATTGTCTGCATCACTATAGGTTACACTAAATGTATTATTTGTATTTTCAATAAGTTCTGCATTAGCAGTTGGTGAAAAACTTTCAATTACTGGTGCTTGATAATTTGGCGAATCCTCTAACCACTCTATAGAATTTCTAAATAGATCTTCAGCATCAGAATCCCAATTGTTTGCTTCGGTTAAACCAAAATATAAATTTTTTTCAAAAATTTCTTTATCTCTATCTGTACAACTACTATCTATTAATAATGAATCGATATCTAATGCTAAAATTATTGGTTTAGTTATATCAAATTTTGAAACTAGTATGTCTGAGTTAATTGGAAAACAGCCAGATAAATATTCCATATATGATTGACTAGTATAAACTTGCCTTGATTCTAAGGAATAACCTTCAGTAATACCTTCAGATTTATCAATTCTAATGTGCCTTCCACTAGTAACGCCATAACTTGCACCCAATCCCTTTTTTTTAGCGGCATTATTGCTCATAAATAATGTTTTAGTATTAGTATGATCAAAAATATTGTTTATATCATTGACGCTTTCTGAGACAATAATTAAGTCATATAAACTTTCATCAAAAGTAACATCATCCAATATTGTAGTCGCATGTCCTTCATTATTTAGAAAATTTTTGATGGTTTGTTCATCTATATCAAGATTACTTGGAGATTTTACAACATAACCTATGTCAAATCCATTAACTAAATTAATAGATAAAAATAGGAATATAAAAGATAAATAAAAATATTTATTCATTCATCTAAACTCTTTTTTGGTTTAATTGGAATTAGTTTCTCTGAATTTATTTTTTTAAGATGTTTACTCGCAATAGTTAATAAAATTAATAATGAGATAAATAAGATTATTGTAAAGGTGCCTCCCAAAATTGTTAATCCCATATTTTTATTTTCTGATTCTTCAGAGCCTAGGGCAGATTTATCTTTGTTTTTGCCAACACTAACTTCTCCATTAACCTTTTCTCCTTCTACAACTTTTTCATCATCCTTGAAGATGTCAAAAATACTCCCTGCATCCTTATTTCCTTCTTCAGGAATTACAATTATTGTGGAACTTAGACCTACGCCATTTCCTCCATCTATTGGAGCAAATTTAACATTAATTTTTGTTTCAGTGGTACCAGAGTTTCTAACATCGATTGTGAAGAGAGCTTTTTTCTCTTCTCCAGCATTTAATCTAAACTTATTATTTTTTATTTTAATATCTTCAACTAAATCTCCTGTAACACTTAATTCTATGTCCACTGCAATGTCATTGATATTTTTAACAAGAATGCTTCTTTCAATACTGTCTCCTATTTCTGGCCTTAGTATCATCCTAGCATTTCCAATACTTCCAGTTATTGCATAAATGCTGCTAATGAAACTTAATGTTAAAACAATTATGAATATACTGCTTATTATTTTCTTGTTACCTATTTTCATGATAACAGAATTACTATTTTCTTTTTAAATACTATTGACAAATAAAATGATTAAAGAGAAACAACGAATATAAAATAGATAACTACAAGGTGAGATTTATTTGTTACTGATTATGACAATTTTATAGGCAATCATTTAGAGGATTGGTACATTGTATGCTATTTATGTGCCTATTGCCTCCAGTACATCCATTCTGAGTCTTCCAAACCCCATTACTATAATATGCTATTGTATTGTCATGACAACTTGACCAAGTGCCTGAGTCTGTTATGGTGGCTGTAGAATATCCTTTCATGTTACATAATTGAGTAGCACTTGCACCACCATCATAATATTTTAATGCTAATCCTGAGCAGTAGGTATTGCCATTTGATTCATAAAATTCATCATAACATATATTGTTATTCCAATCAATTACATTTGAGTCTTGTAGGAAGATTCTATCTTGAGTATGGGCAAAATTAAAAATATTAGGGGGTGGCGTGCATATAGGAATACATTGAGAATTGGTGCAAGTATTATCTGGCCCACATAAATCTAAGTCAGTGCCTTCATCTATATTTCCATCACAATTATTATCAATACCATCACATACTTCTAGAGCTCCTGGATTTATGTTAAATTCGTTATCATTACAATCAATGTCTTTTCCATCATCATCTAATCCTCCAGAACAATCATCATAACCATCATTATCATTATCCATACAATCATTAACACATTGATCAGTTAAACAAATTTCTCCAGCTAGGCATGTTTCTATTAATTCTGCATTTGTTTCCGCATCACAGAAACTTCCACTAGTTCCAGCATTTGTACAACTTAAATCTCTAAAATCTTGGTAAACATTATTTTCAAGACAGAATGGAGTGCCTACAAAACTATCTAATCCGCAATCATTATCTTGAAAACAACTAATAACATCATGGCTGCAATAACTATCTATTGAACCTCCAAATCTACAGACATCAATAGTATTTTCATTTCCATCATTGCAATCATCTTGAGTATTGCATCTTAGACAACTTCCTTGATTACATGCATAGGCACATTCATAAACTTCTACTGCATCGATACTATTACTACAAAAACTAGCTTCAGTTCCAGCAGAATTACAAGAAAAACTGGCAAAATTTCTTAATATCTTCTTATCATTGCAGAATAATTCTCCAGTATATCTATTGGTCCCACAATCATTATTATTTGAGCATAAAACATCTTCATGTGTGCACATACTATCTATGGTTCCTGGGTTCAAGCAAATGTCTGTAGTTTCATCATTCCCGTCCTCACATTCATTATCATTGTTGCAAGTGATAGTTATGCAGGTTCCAGTATTACATGTATCGCTACATTCATTAACTATTAATGATTCAATTGTTTGTGTACAACTAGAGCTTATGGTTCCAGGATTTTCACAATCATAAGATCTATAATCTTGAACAACATTATTTTCATTACAAGATAATCCATTAACAAAACCATCAATACCACAATCAAAATCTTCTAAACATAATATTTCCTCATATGAACAATAGCTATCGCTTTCCCCCATGTTTGAACAAATATCTAGCGTATAATCATCATTATCATTGCAATCTAGATTATTAAGGCATTCAATAGATTCATGACTGCAATAGCTATTTAATGTGCCTGCATTTAAACATTCATCAAAGGTATAATCATTATTATCTTGACAATCATTATTTGTATTGCATCCAATACTAATGCAACTTCCTGCTGAACAAGTATCACTACATTCTGTGATCAATCTAGCCTCAACTTCTTGTGTACAACTAGAGCTTATGGTTCCAGGATTTTCACAAGTAAAGTCTATATAATTTTGATAAATATCTTTATTGTTTCCCCCATCACAAAACCTTCCATCAAAAAATCCATCTAATCCACAATCAGATTCTGTGTTACACTCAATTTCAACACAAGATCCTAATGAACAAACATTCCCAGTTCCACAATTCCCATCATTTTCATCTACTTGATTATTACAGTTATTATCTTTATTATCACAAATTTCATATGCATTTGGATGTATTGTATTATCATTATCATTGCAATCTAGAGGTTTTCCATCATCACCTTCTTCACCAATATTACAATCATCATAACCATCATTATCATTATCAAAACAGATACATTCTCCATTTTGACAATTGCTAGTGCAAACTTTGACTATATTTGTAATTATGTCTCCTACACATGCTGATTGGATTGTTCCGGGGTTTTCACATTGAGGTTCTTTAGTATCTTGTGCAACATTTTTACCTATGCAATAAGGCTCTCCTAAATCTATATCTTCACAATCATTATTATTTTCGCAAGTGATACTTACATGCCCTACACATTCTTCTAACAATTCTACAACATCTTCAGTCCAATAGTTGCTTTCAATTATTCCAAAGAAACAGATATTATCTTCTGCTACTTCTCCATTTTCTAATTCTAAACCNGCATTCCCATAACTTATTACNTCTCCAATGTCATTACCATTACCTGTGTAGGTCTGAGCAATTGTTTCTAGGTTATCAGCTTTATTTTCTTCTCCTAGATAATAATAGGGTATGCTAACTCCATTATTGAATTTTGCTTGGTTATAGACTTGAGTTATTTTATTGCCTATTTTAATACTTAATGGAGAACTTGATGCTAATTTTGAAATACCATCTCTATCAGTTAAACCCCAATCGTCTCCATAAAAATAATTAGAGATTATTGCTGGATATTTCCATATCTTAATTTCATCTTCATTCCTATATCTCTCATCACCTAAATAAACAAATTTGTAATTAGATAANTCNNTTGGNATGNTTCTTCTCATTAATTAACTCAACATCTAATCCTAGTCCTTCAAAAACCTCTATGATATTTTCATCTACAATTCTTTTGTTCTTGAAAATATATGCTACGTCATTAGATGCAAGAACTGGTAGAGCAAAAATATTAAGTGTTAATGTAAATAATAATATTGATATGAAAATTTTCTTTTTATAATTAATGATATGATTTGAATTATTTTTAGATAGATTAGCAGTATTAGATGCCGTATCTAAATTCACTCTTTTCATAGTGTAGTGTATATCATTAGTTTATTTAAATGTAACTTACTACTTTTTGTCAGTAAATGTTTTATCGAGGATAAAAATTAGCAATTAATAATTTCTACAAATCTGCTTCGGAAATTATCGTTTAAATCTACATCAAATGCTATTTCAGCTGTGACATTTAGACTATGAATTCCATTATTAAATAATGTATTATCTATTGTAAATGTTTTAGATCCTGTAGTGGTTGTGGCTCCTGAAGCTAAATCTGTTTTGGTAGCGGTCCAAGAGAAATCTTCTAATGTTCCCATAAATTCAACATCTTCAGTGAAATCTCCTAAATTTTCAGTTACATAATCCACCTTATAGGTTTCTCCGCATTCTAATTCTGATATCTCATCTAATAATGCTATTCCAGTATTTGTATTTTTTAATCTTAAACCATTCACACTATCTGTGTGGTCTTCTTTTATTCCAATATTATGACTTTCTATAACATTCATATCTAATGCAGTTTTAATACAATCCGAAAATAGTAATTTAGAATGAATATTCCAAAAGTGGGTATTACTTATTCCAAACCAGCATGTATCTTCTTCATCATTGAATGCTATAATGCTGCCCATTTTATTTGTTTTATCACTTGTTGTAGAAGCATAATTCATTAAATTTTCATTCATAAATTTCATAGGTAAATATTCATATGTTAAAGCAGGACCTCCAATTTTATTAGAAGGCATATCATATATTTCCATGTTTTCTCCTAAAACCTTTGCCATTAGATTAGAATTTGCACCAAATCTTTTAGTTCTACCTTTTTCTAAGAAATTAAAATGTGTTGCATATCTGCCATTGGTTAGAATCATTGGCATTTCAGGTATATACATAACATTTTTTAGTTTACCAGCTCCTATTAAAATAAAACTATATTCAGTA
>NZCB01000013.1 GCA_002688165.1 Candidatus Pacearchaeota archaeon
CAACATCTTCAACTAGGTCCTCATGAGGAATCCCAAAATCTCTAAATGTTTTATAAAACTCATAATAAGGAAAAGATTTAGTTTGACTAAAACCATTTAAATTACCTCTATCTCCCAAAATCCTATTTAACCCCATATATTAACCAACAAAATCTAATATTTATATTTATCATACTAATCTAAATCTTCAGAATCAAATATTCTAAACAGGTTAAGAACCCTTAAGGTTTTTAAATACCCTTATTTTAGGATAATTATGAAACAAATAAGACAACCAATTGTTACAGTAGCAGGTCACGTTGACCATGGAAAAACAACCTTACTGGACAGTATAAGAAAAACAAATGTCTATGACACTGAAGCAGGAGGAATCACTCAGAAAATATCTTTCACAAAAGTCCCAATAAATCATATTAAAAAACAATGCCCATTAATAGACCTGCAAGGGATTCAGCTAGACATTCCAGGTTTCTTATTCATAGACACGCCTGGACACGCAGCATTCTCTCACCTAAGAAAGCGGGGAGGATCTTTAGCAGATATAGCTATTTTATTAATTGATATAACTGATGGAATCAAGCCTCAAACACAAGAAGTTATTGAAATTCTGAAACTTAACAAAATACCATTTATTGTAGCCTTAAACAAAATTGATAATATTTCTGGTTGGAGAAAACAATCTAATTCATTAAAAGAAAACCTAGATAAACAATCAACAATAACCAAAAATTCTTTCCAAGAAAAAATTCTAACACTTATTGGAAGCTTGCATCATCATGGATTCAATGCAAAACCATATTATGAGGTAACGGATTTCACAAAAGAACTAGCATTAATTCCATGTTCTGCAAAATCAGGAGAAGGAATCCAAGAATTAATTCTAACTCTAGCCGGTATCAGTGAAAAATTTCTTAAAGAAAATCTAAAACTAGGAGATGAACCTAAAGGAGTCATCTTAGAAATAAAAAAAGAAAAAGATATGCAATATGCAGAAAGCATTCTTTATGATGGAACTCTAAAAACCTCAGACCAAATAGCAATTGCCAGTTTCGACGATCCAATTATTAGCAAAATTAGAGTCCTAGAAGAAATTCAACCCATCTCAAATAAGTTCAAACCTAATAATGAAGTTATTGCATCAACAGGAATTAGATTACAATTAATAAATTCAGAGGGAATACTTCCAGGAATGCCATTTAAAATCCTTAATAACAATATTGAAGAAATTAAAAAAGAATTCAAACAGGACATAGGAGATAAATTAGAAACTAATGAACGAGGAATAATTATCAAAGCAGATTCTCTAGGATCTTTAGAGGCTCTAATGACCCTATTAAAACAAGAAAAAATTGATATAATAAAAGCAGGCATAGGTTCAATAAATAAAAAAGATTTAATTTCGGCAGAAACAAATCTCAGGGAAGATCCAACTAACGCAGTAATAGTAGGATTCAATGTCGAAGAAGATGAAGAAGTTAAAGATCTAATAAAAGAATCTAAAACTACTATTCTAAAAAATGAGGTAATTTACAAAATTATCGAAGACCTTATTAAATTCAAGGAAGAAAAAGAAAACGAAATCCGCAGAGGCAAGCTAATAAGCTTAGCCACAATTTGCAAACTAAAAATTCTTCATCAATATGTTTTTAGAAATTCAAATCCTGCTGTCTTTGGAGCAGCAGTTGAAGGCGGAAAAGCCAAACCCGGAACCCCTTTAATGGACGAACTTGGAAATAAAATAGCAAAACTCAGAGATGTTCAGGAAAACAACAAGAAAGTTCCCGAAGCCGAAAAGGGCAAGGAAATAGCTATCAGCCTTCCAGGCTTAATGTTCGACAGAGTTTTAGCAGACAAAGAATATCTTTACAGCGACTTAACCGAAAACCAATTCAAAAAATTCAAGGATAATAAGGATTTACTAAGACAAGACGAAATCCAAACTTTACAAAAAATAGCTGAGATCAAAAGAAAAGAAAAAGTTACCTGGGGAGTTTAATAAACCAACTCCAAGAAATGACTAGGATCATACTCACTCCAATTATGACTTCTACTTCCCGAAACATACAATTGATCCATCGCCCTTGAAATTGCAACATAAAATAACCTCAACTCACTATCTCTTTTAACAGCACCTAACTCTTCCTTATAATATGGCAAAATCCCCTCATTACAACAAACCAAAAATACATGCTTCCATTCTAACCCTTTAGCCGAATGTATCGTCGATAAAACAACCTTT
The DNA here is from genome assembly GCA_002688165.1 of Candidatus Pacearchaeota archaeon. Taxonomy (GTDB): domain Archaea; phylum Nanobdellota; class Nanobdellia; order Pacearchaeales; family GW2011-AR1; genus ARS1285. Next base: position 2,240 of record NZCB01000013.1, read on the forward strand.
CCTTCAGTATTCTCATTCTTATCAATCTCAATCAACTCATCCAAAAACCTCATAATCCCCATACCATCCCCATAAGGCGCATACAAATCTTTCAACAATTTTATATTCTCTCTCTTTTCCTTCAGCTTAGTAACATCAAAATGATAAATCTGTTCTATCAATCTTTCATAATTAAATATCTCAAAAAACTGCTCACTTGGATTTCCATCCATATCCTTAATCAATTCCTGCATTTTAACCAAATTTCTACCTGCAATACTATCAATCTCAAACCTTTCATAGAAATTTAAAGCTTCTACCAAATCAATACCCTCTCCCCTAGCATATTCGCTAATTAATTTAATCTTCACATCTCCAACCCCTTCAACCAATCTAACCACCCTTTCAAAATCCAATTCACTATCTGGATTCAATTTCAATCTTAAAAAACTAAGAAAATCCTTAACCTCTTCTCTTTCAAAAAACCCTTTATTCTTTGACAAATAACAAGGAATCCTGTTTCTTAACATTTCTTTTTCAAAAAACTTACCAATATAATTAGTCCTAAATAAAACTACAATATCATGTTCAGGAACTCCAGAATCTATCAAACCCTTAACCTTCTTAACAATGCCGATAAGTTCCTCTCTCAAACTAAAATAAAAATCAACATGTATATCATCTCCAATATCCCTACTGCATTGCAATTGTTTATCAATCTTAAACCGCATTTCCTTTATTGTATCATTAACTGCCTTAATTATCTTCTCCTTCGATCTATAATTTTCCTCTAAATAAATTGCCTTCTTATTTTGACTAAAATCAAAAACAAGTTCATTACTCGCCCCCCTCCATTCATAAATATTCTGACAATCATCTCCAATTAAACATAAATTATCATTCTCTAACAATTCCAAGATTCTAATCTGAACAACATTCAAATCCTGGGCTTCATCAACCATAATTGCCTTAAACTTATTCTTATAATATTCAAGAACATCAGAATTCTCCTCCAATAATTTTAAAGTATATAACAAAACATCATCAAAATCCAACATACCATTCGCCTTCAAATATGCCTGATATTTCTTATAAATCAGATTAACCTTATTCCGAAGATCTCCACTAACAGTCAAAACTTCATCATCAAGTAATTCCTCCACAACCTTCTGATCCTTATATGCATCCAAACTACCACTCTCATCCAACTCATCTGCCAAAATACCCTTATTCTTAAACTTAGAGATCCAGTTCATAAAATAATATACATTCTCATATTTATCCGAAATAGCATTATTCTTCAAAATTTCCTTCAATATTTTCCTTTTATCATTATCATCACTCAAAATAACAAACCCATTTAACAAACCTATCTTATCAAAATTAACTCTCAATACTCTTAAAAATATCGAATGCAACGTCCCAATATATCTAGGAACCTTATCGCTATTAGTCTTTATTTTCTCAATCATATCTTTAGCCGCCTTATTTGTAAACGTGGTCATCATAATTTCACTAGGGAGATAACCATGATTCTCAACCATATTCACATATCTATTAACTATAGTTGTAGTTTTACCAGTTCCAGCACTAGCTATAATCAACAAATTACCTTTAACAAATTCAACTGCCTCTTTTTGCTTATCATTTAATTGCATATAATTATTTAGTATTTTCATAGATAAAGTTAACTATGTTTTAATCACTAATTAAATAAAAAAATTAAAATTACAAGAGCAAGCTTTTTATCTTCAAAATCTATGATTTTGAATGAGTTAAAAATCGCCAATGGCAATCTTTAAAAACCCCTTTCCTTATCCTATTTTATCAAATGGCATTTAAAATAAATGTATCTCACAAAGGAAAAACCTACAAATTAGAGACAGAAAACGAAGTTGTAGTTGGAAAAAAGATAGGAGAAACACTATCTGGAAGCGATTTAGATGAAAATCTTACAGGATATGAACTAGAAATTACTGGAACTAGCGATTTATCAGGAATACCTGGATTTAAAGGATTAGAAGGCCCTGGATATCATAGACAATTATTAACCAGGGGAACAGGAATGAGAGACACAAGAAAGGGAGTAAGATTAAAAAGAACAAATCGTGGAGAAGAAATATCTAGCAAAACCCATCAAATTAACACTAAAGTTCTAAAAGAAGGCTCAAAGAAGTTTGCAGATCTAACAAAGAAAGAAGAATCTGCAGCTGAAGGTGGAGAAGAAGCTCCAAAAGAAGAAGCTACTGAAGGAAAGAAAGAATAATTCTATCCAAACCCTTATATATCCTTATTTTTACTATTTTCTATGACAAAAGACATACCAACTGAAATGCTTAACATAGGAATGGTTGGACACATAGACCATGGAAAAACAACAATACTATCAAAGATCACTGGTAAGTTTACAGACACACATTCAGAAGAATTAAAAAGAGGAATTACAATAAAATTAGGTTACGCAGATACAATCCTAGAAAAAAATGGGAAAAAAAGATACATCTCATTTGTAGATTGTCCTGGACACGAAATGCTTATGGCAACAATGCTTTCAGGTGCGGCACTTATTGATGCAGCAATCCTAATCATAGCTGCAAACGAGGGAATAAAACCACAAACAAAAGAACACTTAATAGCATTACAAGCAAAAAAAGTAAATAAGATAATTATTATTCAAAATAAAATTGATCTAGTAACAAAAGAACAAGCTCAGACTAACTATCAACAAATCAAAAAATTTGTAAAAAACACAATAGCTGAAGATTCTCCAATAATTCCAGTTTCTGCACAACAAGATATAAACATAGATAAAATAAAAGATCTATTAATGGAAATAGCAATTCCAAAACGTGACACCAAATCCGTTCCAGAATTCCTAATAGCAAGATCTTTTGATATCAACAAACCAGGAACTAAAATAGAAAACTTAAATGGAGGAGTTCTAGCAGGAATCTTAAAAAAAGGAACAATAAAAGTTGGAGATGAATTAGAAATAAAACCTGGAATCACAAAAAAAGTTGCAAATCAAATTAGCTATCATCCAATAAAAACAAAAGTAACTTCTATCTTTAGAGGGCAACATTCAATAAAAGAAGCTACACCTGGAGGCTCTTTAGCTTTTGAAACAGAATTAGATAATACCTTATCTAAAACAGATTCACTTTCAGGAAACATCGCCTCAAAACCAGGAAGTCTTCCAGACATTTCAGAAACACTAAAGATAAAATACGAATTATTTGATGAAATTCTTGGAGAAGAAACAAACTCAAAAATAGAACAATTAAAACCAAGCGAACTAATCATGCTTTCTATCAATACAACAACAACAGTTGGTAAAATTGAAAAGATGACAAAAGATGAAATCCAACTTTCATTAAGAATCCCTGCAATACCTATCAAAGGCGATTCAGTCGGACTAGCTAGAAATATCAATGGTCACTGGAGATTAATCGGTTTTGGTGAAATTATTTAGTTCATCCAAAAACTTCTTAACATCTCTTTTACTCCTAAGGACAATATACTTCCGATTTCCTTTCAACAAATCTCTATGTTTTTTGTACATTCCCTTTTTATTCTTATAATCTCTTATCTCATTAAGCAATCCCCTCAATCCAGATAAAGATCCTTTCCCAAAAAGCTGCCTCTTAATAACCCTATAAGATAATAATTTATGATCCAAATCTAACCATATAACCAAATCTGCTTGTTTAACTGCTCCCTCAACAAATGAAGTAGACAACCCTTCAATAATCCATTTTTTATGCTTACCAAGAAGCTTAGACAATAATTTCTTCTTTTCAGCCTCACCCCTCTTAACAGTATATTTTCTCTTCCAATAAATATCATCTAAAGAAAAGCTGGATATCTTCAATTTCTTCGAGATTCTTTTAGCCAATAAGGTCTTTCCACTTCCTTGAGGCCCTAAGATGTAGATTCTTTTGTATTCCTTCATTTTAATTTCCTTTCTCCCACATTTTAACCCATCTCTTAGCCCTACCAATATCTCTCTTCATTGCTATATACTTCAAATCAGGCCTTTTATCCATACCCAAATAGTTCCACCAGAATAAATTACAAGTCTCTAAAAGTCTAAATACAATAAGATTTTTTTCCTCAGACTTAGAAAATGAGTTATACTTCCTATATTCCTCAAGCATTATTTTATCTTAACCATTGCTTTCTCCTATTAAAATATGTCAAAATAAGAGTTAATAAAGGTAACTAATTCAGACGATAACCCAATAAACTTTAAAGACTAATTAAATATTAAGAAAATCGTCTTTAATTCATTCCCACCAAAATCTCTTTTGCCCTGCTAAATCGTCATTCCACTTCCTATTACTTTTCTTACTAATTCTTCCTTTCCTATTTCTTCTCTTACTAATTCTTCCTTTCCTCTTTCTTCCTTTCTTATTTCTTCTCTTTCTTTTTAATGGTTGTAATTCATATTTTAACCTAATTCTATTTTTCAGAAGCAAATATTTTCTTATCCATTGTCTTACATCATGACCGGGACCATTCCAAGTCCTTCTTGCCCCGTAAGCCCTATGACTTGTCTTAACGACTATCTCAAATAATTCATTCCTATTAGGTTTTCTTCCACTTTTCTTAATAAAATCTCTTAGAGTAATTCTATAATACTTATCTGCTCTCTTTCTAAGTCTTTTAGGAAGAGCTCTTTTAGAAAGGAAGAGATTATACCATCTACTTAATTCTTTGAACATTATCCCAAATAACAAAAATATTATTTAAAACTATGTTAAACATTTTAGATTATCAAAACTTCACACAGAGCAACCTCTGAATTTAAAATGTTTAGAATAAAAGGGGTGTTAATGTTTAAGAGAATCGTACTATTGTATCATGCCCCGACCGGGATTCGAACCCGGGTCACGGCCTCGAAAGGGCCGGATGCTTGGCCGCTGCACTATCGGGGCAGCATATTTCAAAATCTTTAAATCTTGAACCTATTTTTTAGAGAATATTTTGCTTTTTAAAACTTCCTAATACTAAAGAATAATTTTATCAGCCAAGTCCCCAATCAAGAAAGTCTTCTTCATCTTTCCAGAAAAACTATTCATCCAACTTACTATCCAAAGAATTACCCACAACACCCATAAAACAGAACTCAAAAAATACAAAAAAGGTCCCAAAACAATTATCACTGCCTGAGCAATAAACAATACCAACCCATGCTTAGCATAATGCATAATATATTTATCCTTTCTCCATAATATCAACGCAATTATAAATCCAACTATAGTAAAAAAACTAGAGATAAAAGCATACAACTTCCTATCATCATCACCAATTCTTTTTGTTTTTTTTGCCATATAAATACATATATCCTATATTTATAAATAAACCTACCAAGATTTGAACATGTGAAACTAATACTTTAGTGAACAGCTAAAAAACTTGAAAGTTTTTTAGACCTGAGGCTCCGTGAGGAGTGATGGGCCAGAAATTTTTAATTTCTGGATGGGACAAGTTCAAATATGAGCCTACCAAGATTTGAACTTGGGACCTCCTGCTTATAAGACAGGCGCTCTAACCAGGCTGAGCTATAGGCTCTCAATAGTTTTGAGAATATTCTTCCACTTTTAAATCTTTATATTTATGCAAATAAAAACCAATTATACTCAATAACATCAATTAAAATGTAATAATCCTTAAATAAGATTTTCCCATTAGAAAATTATGAAAAAAAGAAGTGTGCAACTAATTTTAACAATATTCATCACAATATTGCTAATAACTGCAGTTTCAGCTAGCATTAAATCAAACAAAAAAACATACCATACAAAAGAATCAGTTTATGTGTTAAGCACTGTTGGGGTTAATGATAATTTATGTCGTTCACAAAATCCTCCAGAAAAAGTAAAAATACACATAGTAGAACATAAACAAAACTGGAATAATGGAGATCCCTTTGAAGATGTTAGAGGAGAACCTAATGAAATACCCAACTCAAAATTCTCAAATACAAAAATATGGAATAATCCTCAAACAGGAACCTATGATCTAATTGTTGATTGCAATGAAAATCAAGCCTATGATGAATCAAGTGAACCGATATATAATGAAGGATTTTCAATAATTCCAAAAAAAGGTCAAGGCTCAATGACTGCAGGACATAAAAACCCTCAAGATTTTGAATGGCAATATGATCCAGAAACTCCAATATTATCAAAAGAATTTTTCCAAATAAAACTATTAGCAATAGATGAAGATATCCAATTAGAAAATATTAGTTTAGAAATAAAATCTCCACAAGAAACCACAAATATAGAAATTTATTTTGATTCAAATAACAATGGAATACTAGATACAAATGATAAATTAATAACAAAAAAAGAATCTGCAAAAAAATCAGAGATAATATCATTAAATTATAAAATAAGACAAGATATAGACGAAAATTTCTTATTTGTATTCAACAACAAGGAAAATACACCTAACGGAAAATATAGCATAAAAATACTATCAATAACTGGAACTGGAACCCTATCTGAAAAAAATATAGGTTTCTTTGGTAACCCTTTAGAATCAAATACTATGAATGTTGTAGATAAAAAATCTTGTCTTGGAGAAACAATTCTAGAATTAACTCCAAACCCCATAACTTCAAATGAAGAAGTTATTGCAAAAATTACTGGATTAACAGGATGCGATGATAAAAAAATAAGATTAAAATCTAATGAATGTTTTGTAGCAACAGGAGACATTGAAGAATGTACTCTAAAATCAAACACTTGTGAAATAAAAATAGAGGGCATAGGTGGAAAATATTTTGCATGCATAGATAAAAATGATGATGATAATTATAATGGATTTGGAGAATCAACCTCAGTAGATCTAAAACTAAAAGAAATAAAAGAAGAACCTGAAAATAAAGAAATAGATACTACGAACAAAGAATCTTCAAAAATAACTGGAAATGTCATAGGAAATTTAGATATGAACAACCCCTTATTAATAATTCTAGAAATAACCTTACTATTAATCCTGATACTATTAATNTTAATATTCTATAAAACATTAAAACCAAAAACAATAGAATCTACTCAAGATGAAAAGGAAGACGATTCTGACCTCTTCGAAGAAATAAAAGAAGAACCTAAAGAAAAGAAAGATAAGGAAGATACAAAAGAAGATACAAAAAAGAAATAAATTTCCAATCTTAAATAAGCTTACATTCTTGTAAAGATTTTTAAAGCTCTCAATTCTGATTCAAATATGTTAATAGGACTTGTAGGAAAACCATCTTGTGGAAAATCTACCTTTTTTAAGGCAGCAACTATGGCAAATGTACTCATAGCCAGTTATCCATTTGCAACAATAAAACCAAATCATGGAGTTGGTCACGTAAAAATAGACTGTATAGATAAAGAATTTGATACTAATTGCAATCCACAAAAAGGATATTGTATAAATCACAAAAGATTCATTCCAATAGAGATAATGGATGTAGCAGGGCTAGTAGAAGGAGCTTCAGAAGGAAAAGGTCTTGGAAACCAGTTCTTAGACAATTTAACTAGCGCAGATGCCTTCATCCACATAGTAGATGTTTCAGGAGAAACAGATGAGGAAGGGAAAGAAACTAAAAATTATGATCCGACTAAAGATGTTAAAATGTTGGAGAATGAATTAGATTTGTGGTATTTAGGAATATTAAAAAAAGTATGGGGGGCATTTGCAAGAACTGTTCAAAACACAAAATCAGATTTTGCAAAAGCAGTAGCTAAACAATTTTCAGGACTTAAGGTAACTGAAGATGATATCAAAGATGTTCTACGTTCAGGAGATTTCAATATCGAAAAACCAAATAACTGGACTGATCAAGAACTAAAAAAATTTGCGCACAAACTTCGCCATTTAACAAAACCTATGATAATTGCGGCAAACAAGATAGATAAACCAAATTCTAAGGAAAACTTAGAAAAACTAAAAACCAGTTATCCAGATATAACAATAATGCCTTGTAGCGCAGATTCTGAACTAGCATTAAGAGAAGCATCAAAAGCAAAACTTATTGAATACGTTCCAGGAGACAAAGATTTCAAGGAAACAGAAAAACTTAATGAAAAACAAAAAACAGCGCTAAACAATATCAAAGAAAATGTATTAAAACCTTACAAATCTACAGGGGTCCAAGAAATTCTAAATCATACTATCTTCAACCTACTAAAATACATAGCAATATTNCCTGCATCAGCAAATAGACTAGCAGATAGTAAAGGCAATATTTTACCAGACTGTTTCTTACTTCCAGAAAAATCTACAGCCCTGGATTTCGCATATCATTTACATACAGATTTTGGAAAAAACTTCATAAAGGCTATAGATGCGAGAACAAAACAGGCAGTAGGAAAAGATTATCAATTAAAAGATCGTGATGCTCTAGAAATCATGACTAGATAATATAATAATAAATATAATAATAGATATAAAAATTATTAAAGGTCATAGATCTAAGAATAAAATAGCAGAGGTGAAAAATGCCAATAAAATATGAACATGCTCCAGACATACAAACAAGAGTTGATGAAATTGCAAGATTTCTATTTCCACATNTNAAANTAGATTCAGTAGTTTGTNTAAGAAGNCATGGAAGNACNTCTAGANGNACAATTGCAAGATGNCACGCANTAGGAAAGGCNATGCAATTAGCATTAGGAAGAAAGGGATTNTATNTAATTGAAGTNATATCAAAAAGATTTGATAANATGTCTGANATTGATCAAACTAAAANCTCTAATTCACGAACTTATGCACATACCAAAATCATTTGGAGGAGGATTTAGACATCATGACTATGTTTGTGAAGAAAATATAGAAATAGAATATCAAAAATATATTAAAATAAAATACCCTGCAATCATTATTGAAGAAGAGCCTAAAAGAACATGGTGGTAGATTTCTCATTTAAGCTCAAAAATAAAATAATCACCCTAAAGGTCAAAAAACTAACAACAATAATGCAACAATCATCCGGATTAATGTTTAAAAAAAAATCACCCTCATTACTTTTCATTCAAAAAAAACCAGTAAGACATTCTATCCACTCATTTTTTTGTAAACCCTTCATCGCAATTTGGTTATTAAATGATAAAATAATTGATATAAAATTGATAAATTCTAATCAGGCATCCATAAAACCAAAAGAGAAATTTAACAAACTCTTAGAAATTCCAAATAATACTAAAGAATTCAAAGAAATACTCAAATTCGTCGACGATACAGCAAACATTTAAATACTAATTGATCATATATAATCTAATAATAGTTATCAAAAGGAGGTTAAATGAATAAATGGGAAAAATTATTGCAAAAAATGTTGTAGATAGAAGATCAGGTTATCTTTATTATGTAGACGGAAAAGGAAATGTTTGCGAAGCTAAGATGGCAAGAGGCGGAAAAAAGAAAAAAGCCGCTAAGAAGAAACCTGCAANAAAGAAGAAACCTGCTGCTAAGAAAAAGCCAGCAAAAAAGAAGAAAAAATAATCCTTTCAGAGCTAAATAGGACTTACTAATCATTATTTTTTTATTATTTCAATTTTTTATATTTCTACAACCAAAACCGCTATAAATCTTCAAAATCTCAGATTTTGAACGAGTTAAAACATGAATAATGTTTTAAACCACAAATACCTAACCTTTTTATACTAAAATAATTACAGAAAATCATGTTAGACAAACTATCCTCAGCTTTCAAGAAAGGATTTGATAAAATATCTGGATCCATATTTCTAGATAAAAAAACTATAGAAACTATTGTCAAAGACTTGCAAAGAGCATTAATTCAGGCAGATGTAAATGTTCATTTAGTAAAAGAACTAGGAGATAAAATTAAAACTGCTGCCGCTGATGAGAAGATTAAGGGTATTGAACGTAAAGAGCATATCACAAAAATATTACATGATGAAATCTTAAATCTTCTAGGAAAAGAAAAACATGAAATAATAATTAAAAAAGGTGAGCAAAAAAAGATTATGCTTGTCGGATTATATGGGGCAGGTAAAACAACTACGACAGGAAAATTAGCCTCATATTACTCCAAAAGGGGATTAAAAACTGCAATGATTAGCTTAGATGTTTATCGTCCAGCGGCTGCAAGCCAATTAGAACAACTAGGAAAACAAACAAAAATAGAAACATTCACAGATAAAACTGAAAAAGATCCTCTAAAAATATACAAAAAATTCGAAAAACAGTTAGAAGAATTTGATCTAATAATCATAGATACTGCAGGACGTCATAATCTAGATAAGGAACTTGTAGGCGAAATCAAAACTTTAACCAATGAAATTAATCCTGATTACAAACTATTAACAATCCAAGCAGACATTGGTCAAACTGCCAAAAGCCAAGCAAGTGAATTTCAAGAAGCATGTGATATAAATGGAGTTATCATAACTAGAATGGATTCAACTGCAAAAGCAGGAGGGGCTCTAACTGCCTGCAATGAAACAAATGCACCGGTCTATTTCATAGGGACTGGAGAAAAAATGAACGAAATTGAAACATTCAACCCAAATTCTTTCATCTCTAGACTTTTAGGATTAGGAGACTTGGAAGGATTATTAGAAAAAGTACAATCTGCAGTAGATGAAAAATCTCAAAGGAAATTAAAAACAAAACTTGAAGATGGGAATTTGGATTTAAAAGATTTCCAAGAGCAATTAAAACAAATGTCTGGAATGGGAAGCTTTTCAAAAATAGCAGGCATGATTCCGGGTATGGGAAAAGCAAAAATCCCTGANGAAATGATGGGNCTACAAGAAGAAAAAGTTAAAAAATGGCAACATGCAATAGACTCAATGACTCAGGAGGAAATNAAACATCCTGAANTNATGGAAAANCAAACTGCNAGACTTANCAGAATTGCAAAAGGCAGCGGAACAACAACCACNGANATCAGACAANTATTAAAACAATACAGGATGCTAAACGATCTAGCCAGCGGTAGCGATATAGCAAACATGGANGCAACAGNNNCNATGTCACAAAAACANATGCAAAAACTTGCCAAAAAATATGGNAAGAAAATGAANTTCTAATNAATCNTCNAAACAAANATAAGGATTCTCAAAACAGCCAGCATTAGGCTCTCCAGTACTAGGGCAATCTATCCCCTCTATTGACTCACACACCTCATCTCCGCAAACAGGATCATCTCCAACAATATGAACCCCAGTATTATCAACATAATACCCATTTTCACCACATTTACCCTCATAAGCTATCTCAACCCCATAACACTTAGCAAAAGAAGGATTTGTATAAGTCTTACCATCACTCCCGCAAACATAGTTTATATCCTTTGTAAAAACACAATCATTTTCTACTTTCTTACATTCATCATACTCATACTTACACCCAAAATCCTCNGTTGTATCTATACAATCAGCNNCCNTNGCNNANTCCATTGTAACACAATTATTACCACAAGTCGCACATCTTTCATCAATTACATATTTAATAACATCAATTTTATCAGAATCATTACCAACAACAACATTATCAATCTGATCATCAAACAAAAAAACCCCTACAATTACCAATATAACAATGACAATAAACAACCCCCATATAAAACCCTCTTTCATAAACTAACAAACAATAACTTATTTAAATATGTTTCCTAAGCAATTATATGAAACAAATACAACAAGGTGCAGAAGCAATTATCTATCAAGATAATAACAAAGCAATAAAAGAAAGAATTAGCAAAAGTTACAGACTTCCAATCCTAGATAAAAAACTAAGAAAATCAAGAACAAAGGCAGAGGCAAAAATCATTAACAAATTACAATCAATCATCCCAGTTCCAAAGATTCTAGAAACTGATAATCAACAAACCATTGAAATGGAATTTATAGATGGAAAGAAACTATCAGAACATTTAGAACAATTAGATTGGAAATCTATTTGCAAAAAACTAGCAGAAAATCTAACTAAACTTCACAACCAAGACCTAATCCATGGAGACCTTACAACTAGCAACATGATCTTTAAAGATGATTTAGTTTATCTAATAGACTTCGGCCTAGGTTTCCATTCTCATAAAATTGAAGATAAAGCAGTAGACTTGCATTTATTAAAACAGGCCCTAGATGCTAAACATTTTTCAATCTTCCCAGAAGCATTCAATATTATTCTAAAAAACTACAAAGCTAACCAACATAATCTAATTATAAAAAGGATTGACACAATAGAAAAAAGAGGAAGATACAGACATTAATTAAATAAAAATAGCCCCGCCCGGATTCGAACCGGGGTCNCGAGCTCCAAAGGCTCGNATGCTTGACCNCTGCACTACGGGGCTATAACTTANTAACAAAAGAATGAACATAAGCTTTAAAAACCTTATTCTAGATGAATATATATGGCAAAAACAGAACTAAAGAAGCCAACATGGCTAAAATACACAAAATCAGAAGTAGAGGCAATTATCCTTAAACTAGCTGGGAAAGGTCTAACTGCTGAGAAAATAGGACTTACACTTAGAGACCAATATGGAATTCCAAACGTAAAATTATATGATTTAAAAATAAAAGAAGTCTTAGGAGATAAATTCGTTGAACCAACTACCATCAACTTAGAAAACAAATTACAAAAAATAATAGATCATTTTAAGAAAAACAANCAAGATAAAAAAACAGGAAGAGCTTTAATAATTACCAAAGCTAAACTGAAAAAAAGAACAGATTACCATAATTCTAAGAAATAATCTTTCTGTTACTCAAAAGTACAGAATAACCTTTAAAAAGCAAATTGATTTCTTAAGATAGAATTGAGGTGAAAAATGTTAACAGATATTAAACAATTTAGTGATAAATTTCTTAAACAAACTACCAATAAAAAAATACAAATTATCAGTCATTTTGACACAGATGGGATAACCTCTGCAGCAATATTAACCAAAACCTTAGAAAGACTAGAAAAACATTTCTCAACAAAAATTGTTAAGGCATTAAACCAAGAAGAAATTGATCAATTTCCTGATGATAAGATTATCCTAATCTTGGATCTTGGTTCTGGAAGCATCAATCAATTAGCTGAGACAAATAAAGAAATCTTCATTATTGATCATCATGAAATCTCAAACAAAACAATTCCATCAAACATCACAATATTTAACCCTCATTTAATTACCGCAGAAAACTTTTGCACAGCAGAACTCTCCTATCTTTTCTCAAAATCAATTTCAGAAAATAATAAGGATTTGGCATATCTCTCCATTATTGGAATGATTGGAGACATAATGGAAAAAAACATCAATCCAATCAGAAATCAAATAATAAAAGATTCAAATGTCATAATAAAAAAGGGACTTCTAATCTATCCTTCTACCCGCCCATTAGATAAGGCTCTAGAATTTAGCTCAAGACCATTCATCCCAGGGGTAACTGGAAATTTATCTGGAACCTATGAATTGCTAAATGAAACAGGCATAGAAAGACTTGGGAAAAAATACAAAGCATTAATTGATTTAAATGAGAGGGAAATGAAAAGTCTAACCACTGCAGTAACACTCAGATTATCCTCAAAAGAAGCTCAAGACCATATAGGAAATTTATACCTAATAAAATTATTTAGCAAAATAGAAGATGCTAGGGAGATATCTGCAATGATAAATGCATGTAGTAGAATGGACGAATCTCAAATAGCATTATTATTCTGTTTAGGAAATTCGGTTGCAAGAAAAAAGGCTGAAAGAGTTCATATTAAATATAGACAACAAATAATCTCAGGACTAAAATATATCGAACAACAAAAAAATCTTGAAGGAAGAGAGTATGTAATCATAAATGCTAAAGATAATGTAAAGGACACAATTATTGGAACTCTTGCATCAATTCTATCATTTTCATCAACATATAAGGAAGGCACAGTTATCATAGCAATGGCATATAATGAAAATCAAATCAAGGTATCAAGCAGAATGGCTGGAAGAAACCATAACTCTCCAAGAAACCTAAAACAACTTATGGATTCTATAACTAAAAGTTTAGGTCAAGGGGATTCTGGAGGCCACCAATATGCCGCAGGCTGTACAATAAGCATAGACAAAGAACAAGAATTCATAGAGCTAATAAAGAAAAAATTAGAATTTGAACTAGTCAAGGTATAACCCACTTCAAACCAATAAATTNCAATTCTAAATGATTAAAACACTCATCGGAAGTTTTAAAAACCAAAAATAACCTAATTCTTTATGGTAAAATCAAAATATAGATTCATAAAAACGCGTTGTCANGGGTGCAAAAATGAACAAACAATCTTTGAAGGAGCAACTACAAAGGTACAATGTTTAGTTTGTGACGCAATCCTAGCTGAGCCTAAGGGTGGAAAAGCCGAAATAAAGGCGCGAGTTGTTGAAGTTCTTAATTAATAACAAACTTTATAATACCTCATCAATCAATATTTCTATGGCAATAAACAATGAATTAGAACAAAATCAAATTGTACTATGTACTGTAGACAAAATCCTAGGTACAACTGTATTCGTCAAAATAGAAGGTGGTGGAGAAGGAACCCTTACAACCTCTGAAATTTCTCCAGGACGTATTAGAAATCTAAGAGACTACGTAGTTCCTGGAAAAAAAATTGTATGTAAAATTCTAAGTATAAAGGGTGATAAAATCTATCTATCATTAAGAAGAGTAAAACAAAACGAAAAAAAAGAACTTTTAGATAAAATATCAAAAGAAAAATCNCTTAANGCNATCTTAAAAACAGTTCTTAAAGATAAAGCAAAAGAAACAATAGAAAAAATAGAAACAAATCTTACAATAACTGAATTTTTTGAGAGTGTTAAAGAAGATCCAAAAATACTTGAAAAATTCATATCTAAATCAGATTCAGAAAAAATTATAAAAATCTTAGAAACTAAAAAAGATAAACCAAAAGAAATCAAATACATATTAGAATTATCTAGTAATGCTTCAGATGGAATCAATATAGTAAAAGAAATTTTGCAAAATGCTACAAAAGAATCTAAATGCGAAATATCTTATTTAGCAGCAGGAAAATATAGAATTTCATTAACTGGGAAAAATTTTAAAGAAATTAAAACCGAAATAAATAAAGTTCTAGAAACAATTGAAAAATCTGCAAAAAAACAAAATGCTGAATATGTCTTACAAAAAAATTAAGACAAAGTCTTCTGATTAATTTCATTCTTAACTATCACCATATCCTTCTCCCATTCACTAGATAAACTTCTATTATATATCATGGCAGCAGGATGAAACAAAGGAATCAATTTTATTTTCAATCCATCAATCTCAATAATTTGAACCTTGCCATGAACCGAAGTAATGCCAGGCATACTTTTCATCTTATCAACATCTCCTAATGCCATTAAAAACTTTGTAGCATAATTTCCTAAACTACAAACTATTTTAGGATTAATATCTCTAATTTGTTTTAACAACCAAGGAGTATGGGCCCTAATCTCATCAGGCAAAGGATCTCTATTTTCTGGAGGCCTACATTTTAAAATATTAGCAATATAAACATCNTCCATACTCAATTTAACATTTTCCAAAAGTTTATCCAAATTCTTACCTGCAGCACCTACAAAAGGCTCTCCAATTTCATCTTCTTTTCTCCCAGGAGCCTCTCCTATAAACATTATATCTGCATTCAGATTCCCCTTACCAACAACCACATTAATACAATTCTTACATATTTCAGTATCCTTAGCTAATTGAATTGGATCTCCTTCCATAATTAACCATTAAAACAANCNTATATAAATTATTATCCTAAAACCTTCACCAAACTCATAAAATCCCCGCTCCTAAATGTCAGGTTACTNGTAGTAATTTGAACTAATGCCAACAACCACATAAATAAAACCCAATTTACAGCCAACACCCATACNAGATCATATTCCTTTCTNACCCTTATTTTATAGAACATATANATATTCACAAAAACCAAATAAATACTAATCAAAAACAAAAACCTCAAATCGCTTAATACTCCTGCAATATGAACTTCCGCCTTTTGGAACTTTCCTAATTTCCCATAAGCTTCAGTATCAAATTTAGTAACTCCCAATTTCTTAACATTAGGGTTATAAAAATTATGAATAGTAGTTAGCAAATTAATCTTATAACTATTATCCACACCATATCTATCCAAAACAGATTGATGTCCTTTCTCATGAAAATAAGTACTAATCTGAACCAAATAAGGCAATATAAAAAATATAGTTATAAATAAAAACGAAGCAACATAAAATACCTTATACCCTTCCGATTTAAACCACTTTTTCATAATATATATTAAATCATCAAGTTTATAAATTTCACTAAATATTATTAAGATCGTCTCTTCCTTTTAACAAATCTNCTAATCCGCTAAATNTCTCTTCAGATTCTTTTTTCATCTTTNGAACTNTNTGATTTAAAATANTTGCATCATNAANTGTAAAACTCAAACTCTCATCTGTAGCATATTTTCNAAATATCTGAGATAAACTANCNGCANTTTTATCATCATACAAAAATACATATCTCTCATCACCCTTCATTAAAACAATTACATTTAGTTCTTCCATATTAATAATTATCAAAACACTATTTAAGATTGTTCATCAACTACACCCTCATTAGTCACAAAAAATACACATTCATTATCTGGCAAATTAGGACTATCAATCAACTTAGCAACTCTNCTNCCCTTCTTACCNCTTCTNATATACATCCTATANGTACTAGCATGCCCAACAATATTTCCNCCAATAGGAGTAGTTGGATCTCCGAACATCATCGCAGGATTAGACATNACNTGATTTGTAACATAAACAGCTAAATTAAATTGTTCAGCCATTTTCATCAAATTATGTAAATATTTATTCAATTTTTGTTGCCTATCTGCTAACTGCCCTCTTCCAGAAAACTCTGCCCTAAAATGAGCAGTCAAACTATCTATAACAACNAACTTTATTGGTTCACCATTNTTAATNAATTCTCCAACCTTATCAATNAAAAGAATTTGNTGATCNCTATTAAAAGCTCTAGCAACNAAAATATTTTTNAAAACNCTATCTGGATTNAANCCCTTAGCTTCNGCAATNTGNNTTATTCTNTCNGGNCTAAAAGTTCCTTCAGTATCAATATAAACNGANTTACCTTCAACNCCTCCTTGTTCAAATGGTAATTGAGTATTAACNGCCAAAGTNAANNCTAANTGAGTCTTACCACTTCCATAAGCTCCAAAAGCNTCACTAATAGCCTTNGTNTCCAATCCCTTNCCCCCNAATAAATTATTTAATTCNGTACTTCCAGTNCCAATATAAACNACNTCCTTCCTTTTCTCAGCAAACTCNANGCCATCTTGNAAACCNAAGTCCATCATCCCNCTAGAAGCCTGTATAGCCTTCCTAGCAGCAGCNTCACCCATTCCAGCCATCTCACTTAATTCCTTAGGACCCATAACTGCAATTCCCATTAAATCAAATATTCCTGCACTTTCTAACTTCTCAACAGCAGCAGGTCCAACTCCTGGCAAATCAGACAACTTCATCTTAGGTTCTTCCTTGAGACCTGAATCATCTTTAGATGATTTACCTGCTATCCCTTCTTCAACTTCCTCAGTTTTAACTACTTCCTTTTTTTCCTTAGTTTTCTTAGAAACCTTTTTTTTCGTTTTTTTCTCTTCCATCTTATCCACCATAAAAAATCTAATTTTCTAACACTTATAAGGATTATCCAATTATGGTGTATATTACCTAACCCAATATTTAGAACTATTTCTCCAATTCTGTAATCAACTCATCCAACTTTATGTCTTCCATCTCATTAATAATAAAATCATTACTATCAAACATTTGATTCTTTCTAACCTGCCCCTTAACAATCATTTCCTTCCCAAGAAGTTCTTTCCTCTTAACAACAAATAATTCCAAATTTTCCAATTCTTTCATACTAATAATCTTCTCTAACTCATCATGAAATATTGTACATCTAATATTGTCACTTCCATCATCAATTACTAAAGATAACAAGCTCCTCTTTTCAGGTTTAATTTGACCATGGTCATTACAATTACCATTTATTGCCTTCCTCCTACATTCCGGGCAAACCTCAAAAAACTTTGGTTCAAAAATATTAACAATAAATGCTCTACTAG
>NZCB01000014.1 GCA_002688165.1 Candidatus Pacearchaeota archaeon
CCTCTTTATCCTGAGTCCCATCAGCATACCAAAAAGTTCCTTCATTATCATCAATAGCCTTAGCTGCAGAGTATTGATTATTATTCTGCCAAAAAGAAGATGCCTCTGCACTCATACTCTCCTTAGGATATTCGCTTGGCTCATCATTTAAGTCACAATCACCCTCATCATCACTATCACCCTCATCATCACTAGCACTAATAGTTACCGTATCAAGTGCAGGTATTAATTCCTCTCCAGCATCTCCAAATTCCTCTCCATCAACATAAACCTGATAACCTGAAATCTGCTTAGTAGGCCTTATTGTAATACTCGGAGTTTTCTTATCAACATTAGTTATATCAATTCTTAATCCTAAACAACTAGCCTGAGCTTCGATTTCTTCAGATCCTTGCCGAACAGTTCCACTTACTACTTGCCAAATTATAATTATTGCGGCTAAGACTAAAAGTATAATTAGTACAGTTGTAATTATTTGAGCCTGAGCTTTTTTGTTCACCATCTTTTTATAGTTGTTATAAGTTTGTTTAGTTTATAAAGATTTCTTTTGAATGTTGTCTAAAACCTCTTTTAGGTCTTTCATTGAGATTGTTTTATCTGTTTCTGATAATCCTCTATCCTCTATAAACTTCCAAAAAGTTTCTGGCTTATAACCTTGTTTTTTTAGTGATTGTAATGTTGGTAGTTTTGGGTCATCAAATGATTTGTATTTTCCTGATTGAACATCTTTTGTTATTTGTGATGCAGACATTTTTATTTCTTTTAAATGCAATCTACCTATAAATCTTACAACTGGAAAAATCTTTGATTTTTTTAGAGCCTTATATATCATCTCTTGCCTTTTTGAATTATCTTTATGATCCTTTCCACGAATAATATGAGTCATACCTAATTCAATATCATCTACCGTAACTGCAAGATTCATCAAAGGCCATACCCTATATTTATTTCCAGTTCTTGGATGCAAAGACTCATTTATCCTTGCTAAAGGAAAATCCCTCATAGCAGGATTTTTATTTTTAATATCAGATTTAAACCTTAATACTGCTTCACCTTCCCTATAACCTGGTTCAATCATTAAACTCCANCTTTCNTTTTGTTCTTTCTTTTCTAATTTNCTGCAAGGACAAGCTTTACTTTTCGTTATCAATTCCTTAAATTTTTCTTGACTACACGTACAAACATATGCATCTCCGGATTTGATCAGTTTTTCAGCATATTCATAATAAATTTCCAATCTATCTGATTGTATTATAATATTCACTTCATTTTTACATAACCATTTACTTTCTTGCTCAATCATTTTATATGCCGGCTTATAGATATTCCCGGGATTAGTATCTTCGATTCTAATATAGAATTTTCCATCATAATCTTTAGCATAAAGAAAATTTGGAACTAAAGTTATTATATGCCCAAAAGTTAATGGTCCACTGGGACTTGGACTCATTCTTGTTACAACTTTTCCTTTTTTTAATTTAGATAATTCAGGCAATCCTTCTCTTTCCTTCCTATAACCTATTATCGATTCCAGTTTCTTGAATTCCTTAACTTGTTCATCTAAAGACAATTTATTTACCTCATCAAGAACTTTTTGAATTTGAGGCATAGTCTCTTTTATTTTATTTTTCTTTAATCCCTCATTAAATAAACTATTAATAACTGGGCCAGAAGTCGCCTTACCTGAATGTTCTATTGCATTTTTTAGTGCATATGCCTTTATCGAATCTTTTTTTAACATGTTGTATTTAAGAAAAAGAGTTATAAAAGTGTTTGGAATGGGAATAGTTAAATAATTTGGAATCTTGTAAATTTATGGTTAAATCAGTTTATTTGCATGATTTGGTTACTCAAGATTTTATAGAAATTCCTTCAGATAAAACTCCTAGATCAATTGGAAGAGCAAGGGATTGTGATCTTGTTGTGGATTCTACTTTTACAAATATTTCTCGTTTACAAATATCTGTTCAATATTTTCCTCATGGAGATATTTTATTAACACAAAAAAGTTCAAATTGTGATACTTTTTATGGTCCTTCTGAAGAAGACTTAGATAATCTCTATTACAACCAATCAGAAAATATTCTTCCAGGATATTTAATTAGATTTGGAGAGGGATATGATTTGAGATTATTACCATTTAATGATAGGTTGGTTCAAGAACGTCTTAGATCTAGAAGCGAGGATACTAAAATTGTTGATTTAAATTAATTTTCTTGATTAAAACCACTAGCCTTCTCAATTTTTTCGTCTTTTTCTAAACGTTCAATTTCAGTTGTCATATCTATTCCTAGTTCTTTCATTAATTCATCTTTTGCTACTTTTGCTAATTGTTTTTTCTTTTCTTTAGTTTCTCTAGCTTTTTGTATTCCTGTAAGTTTAATTTCTTCTACAGATTCAGAAAGTTCTTCTTTCATTTCTTCAATGTCTTCTTCAAGTTCTTCGATAAATTGATCTTTATTTTTTTGAAAGTATTCAAATAGATAAATCCAGATATCATCTAAATGATCATTTTGTTCTAACCAGAGTTTTCGGTTATTGCTTAAATATAATAATGGTAAGAATGTTGCAAGTTTTTCTTCTTTTTCATTTTTAGTTAGATCATTGTATGTTAGTTTGGTTAAATTTTCTTTTTGAGGTTTTTTAATTGAGATTAGAATTTTTTCATAGAATTGTTTGACACGATCTTTCAAATCTATCCTTTTGAATTTAGGAATATCAACTTGAGAAAGTTTTTGCGCTCTTTTAACAGCTACTTCTCTTTTTATTCTTCTTGACTCCGTATTAATTGCTTTGTTTAAAGCAATCATTAATTCTGGAAGTGTTACTTTCCTTAATCTTGACATAGGCGTTTTTGGAACTAAGATTGGAAGTTCTGATTCATCAATCTCTATTCTTTCAACTGGCTTTGCAGGTTCTTGTTTTCTACCAAATAATATTTCATCTATTTCTTTTAGATGTTTATTCAATAAAAATTCTGATTTAATTCTAAGCAATAATGCGGCTGCCAAAAGTACCTTGCTAGATACGTAAAAATCGGTCTCTTCCATAAGTTCAATTTTTTCAAAATATTTTTTTGTTAAAACTATAAGATCAAGATCCCAGGGATCTAATTGTTCTGTATGAACCATCTCATAAATTATTCCTTGCCAGTCCGGCTTTTTACTTGTAATGATATCATAAACCTGATTTGGAGATACTTTTTCTATTTCTTCTATAACTTCCTGTTCTGTTAGTTCTGGTTCTGCCTCCTTTGGTAAGAATTCTTCAAATCCCATATTTATTTAATAGAAAGAGAGTTAAAAAGTGTTGTTGGTATCGTTTAAGCTATTATGTCATTATCTAGTTACAACATACCGAAACATTTATAAATGATTTATTCATCTATTTATTATCACCTCTTTTTCCCCAGAAGAGCCAGGACGTACGCTTTTGTATGACACCGGCTTTTCTAGGGTTTCAAAATTTTTTAATAATATGGTAAATATAAGAGATAATTTAGAAAGAATATCCTTAATAACAGGATACGCAGCAACAGCTTTAGCGGGAGTTACAGAATTACTTCCAGAAAAAGAATATTTTTCAAATGCGCCTATATGGGGTGTTGCATCTGCAGCTATGGCGGCATATATAATAAATATAGCTACAAATCCAGATCCAAGACATAATAGGGAATATAATAGTGCATTTAGTAAAGAAAAGCCAATTATGCAAACTAGTGGCACATTTAATGAAGAAAAGCCAGCTATGCAAATTTATAATCCTTCAAGATTAGAAGCTAGATCTCTAAGAAATGAAACTAGTAAAAAATTAGATTAATTTCTATTATCTATAAACTTTTAAACCTTATTTATTGTAATTTTCTATGAATAAAGAAACTCCACATTTTATTTTTAAAGAAAAGAAACTCGAAGAGAATTATAGGGAATTTGAGAGATTATGTGAAAAGCATGTTGGAGATTATGTTATAGCTTATTCTATTAAGACAAATGGTTTTGGTGCTTTGATAAATAAATTGCATGAGTTAGGAAGCAATTTTGAAGTTGCTTCAATGGAGGAAATTATGAAAACTCCTGAAAAGTCTAAGGTTTTTAATGGCTCTTGTAAAACTGATGAAGAATTGCAAATGGCTATTGATGGTAGATTTTTGATTAATGTTGATAGTAAGAGTGAAATCGATAGAATAGTAAAATTAAGGGAAGGAAAAGAATTTAATGTTAGTTTGAGAGTTAGTTTGGATGAAGGTAAGTTTGGCTTTGAATCTAATAAATTAGAAGGAGCTATTGATTATTGTTTTATGAATAATTTAAAAGTTATAGGATTAAGTTTTCATCCTGGGACTCAGAAAAATTTTAGGCATTATGGAGATTATGTTAGGCAAGTTGAAAAAGTAATTGAAAATATTAAAGACAAGGTTGAATTAAAATATTTAGATATTGGGGGCGGTTTTCCAGATAAGATTCAATTAAAAAATCTTGGAGTAAAATTAGAAGATTATTTTGAATTAATAGCTAGTTTAAAAAAATTTAATGCAAAGATTGTTTTTGAGCCCGGAAGATTTTTAGTTGCAGATGCTTTTGAGTTAATTACAAAAATTAATGTTATTAAACAAAAAGATGGGAAAAATTATGCTATCTTAGATGCAGGAATTAATTTATTAAGTAAAATTACTTTGGCTAAGTATTGGTTTGAGAAAGTTCAGAATTCCGACTCTGATAATAAACCTCCTCATTCAGATAAACAAAATGAGAATGAGTATATTTTAGCAGGTCCTTTATTATTTGGAAATGATGTTGTTGGCAGATTTAAAGGCAATTTAAAAGAGGGAGATTTGATGAAAGTTACTAATGTTGGAGCGTATTGTTTTAACCTTGCTTGGGAAATTAGTTATAGAAAGCCAAGGGTTTTTATAGAATAAATATTTAATTTTAAAATGAACTTGAATAGGTAGAGTTCCTATTATTTAATTAGAAAAATGAAACTTTGTAGTAAATGTAAAAATATAATGAAACCCTTAGATAAGGGAATGTTTGAATGTATTAGTTGCAACCATAAGGCAAAGGGAAAAGATTTAATAGAAATTGAGAAGATTCCTGAGCATGAAATTGTTGAAGAAGGTGTTGTTGAGGATAAGAATATATTTGCAGATTATCCATTTAAATGTGAAAAGTGTGGATTTGACAAGGCAGAAGTTGTTGAAAGACCACCCTATGTTTCTGATGAAGATAGCTTAACTTATTTAAAATGTGGCAAGTGCGATTGGATGGAAAATCTTGCAAGGAAGACAAGTTAATGATAAATACAAAAGATATTAATGAAGCTAGAAAAGAAATTCAGAAATTAGTTAGAGCTGAAGAAAAGATTGTAGTTTATGCTCAAGATGATGATTTTAATAGAAAGATATTTGAAATAAAGAATGTGGATATGGTAGTTGGTCTTGAGATTGGAGGCAAAGATAGATTGAAACAAAGAGGTTCTGGGATGAATGAAGTTATTGCTAAACTTGCAAAAAAGAATAATATTGAAATTGGTATAGATTTAAGTAAAATAAAAGGATTAAATCTTTTAGAGAAGGGAAAAGTGCTTTCTAGGATTAGACAAAATATTAGTTTATGTAAAAGAACTAGAGCTAGAATCGTAATACTTGATATTGATGGTAAAAAAGCTAATAGTTTAATAGTTAGTTTAGGTGGCAATACTCAACAAGGCAAGGCGGCTTATAACAAAGCTTAAATATAACTGATTTTTCTAGTTTTTATGAAGAGCAATACTAAATTTGAATGTAAGAATTTTAGTTTTAGCTTTGGTTTCTTTTTTAATTAATGTAAATCTATTTATAGATTTACGGAAAGTTATTAATTAGAAAGAACCATAATATAAGATGGCAGAAGTTGTTGATATGAAAAAACTAGTAGAATCATTAAGTCCTAATGAGAGGAAGATAGTTCCTCATTTGGAAGATAGTAATATGATTGAACTATCTGAAAGGGCAGATTTAGATAAGACCAGTACTCTTAGATCCTTACAATTACTTTCTAATAAGGGTGCTGTAGAAATAAATAGTAGAGATGAAAAATCTATTGAGCTTGGAATTAATGGATTATTATATGTTAAGAATGGATTACCTGAAAGAAGGTTAGCTAATTTAGTTATTCATAAAAATAGTATTAGTATGAAAGATGCTGTTAAAGAATCTAAATTAAGTGATAATGAGTTTAAGGCTGCGTTGGGTGTTTTAAAGAGAAAAGCTTTGATTGATTTGAAAGATGGTAATTTGATTTTAAGCGGTGCTAAAGAAGAATTGAGCAAAACTAGTTTAGAAGAGAAATTCTTAGAAAGTTTACCTAGAGCCTTAGATGGATTGGAGCCAGAGGAAAAGTTTGCTTTTGAAAATCTAAAATCTAGAAAGAATATTGTTGATGTTCAAGAAAAGAAGGTTGTTGAATTTAAAGTTACTGAACTTGGAAAAAATTTGAAGAAAGAGAAATTTAATGATAAAATGTTAGAAAGTGTAACTAGTAATTTAATTAGAAGTGGAAATTGGAAAGGTAAGAAATTTAGAAGATACGATATTACTAGCCCTGTCCCAAAAATTTATGGAAGTAAAAGGCATTTTGTGAATCAAGCTATTGAATTTGGAAAGAGAATTTGGTTGGACATGGGATTTAAGGAAATGACTGGAGATTATTGTCAATCTGGGTTTTGGAATTTTGATGCTTTATTTACTGCTCAAGATCATCCTGTTAGAGAAATGCAAGATACTTTTTTTATAGCAGATAAAAGTACAACATCTAAAGATGTTATAGGCTACAAAGGAAAACTTCCAGATAGTAGTGTTATTGCGAAAGTTAAGGAAGCTCATGAAGGAGGTATTGAGGGAAGTAAGGGGTGGCAATATAAGTGGAGTGAGGATAAAAGTAAACAGATTAGCTTGAGAACCCATACTACCTGTTTGTCAGCTAAAACCTTACTTGAGATAGGTAAAAATAAAGAATTTCCTGCAAAATATTTTGCATTAGGTAAATGTTTTAGAAATGAAACTGTTGATTGGAGTCATGGATTTGAGTTTAATCAGACTGAAGGAATTGTAGTTGATGAGAATGCTAATTTTAGACAGTTGTTAGGCTATTTAATTGAGTTTTTTAAGAAGATGGGCTATGATAAGATTAGGATTAGACCAGGTTATTTTCCATATACTGAACCTAGTTTAGAAATAGATGTTTTTCATCCAGTTCATAAGAAGTGGGTTGAACTTGGAGGAGCTGGAATGTTTAGACCTGAAGTTACAATTCCTATGTTTGGAAGACACATTCCTGTTTTAGCATGGGGTCCTGGATTTGACAGAATAATTATGGAATTTTTTGAGATAACTGATTTAAGAGACATGTATAGAAATGATTTGAATAAATTAAGGGACGTTAAGGTGTGGGATAAATGACAATAACAAAATTTTATAAAAATTTTGAATCATCATTTTTCCATAAGGATAATAAAAAATGACAACACTAACATTTAACAAAAAGGAATTGGAAGAGAAAATTGGAAAGATAGATGATAATATTAAAAATAAAATTGATATGTTTGGGACTCCCATTGATGGAGAAACTGAAGATGAACTTACAATTGAAGTTTTTCCAAATCGTCCAGATTTATTGAGTCTTCAAGGATTTTCTAGAGCATTTAATAGATTTATGGGAGGAAATGTTGATAGTAATTATATCGCTGAGAAACCAGAGAATGATTTTAAAGTTATTATTGATAAATCTGTAAAAAAGGTTAGACCCTTTACTAGTTGTGCTATTGTTAAGGGATTGAAGTTTGATGATGATACTATTAATGAAGTAATTGAGATTCAGGAAAAATTACATGGGAGTTATGGTAGAAATAGAAAGAAATTGGCTATTGGGATTTATCCTTTGGAGCAGATTAAATTGCCTATAAAGTTTTTAGCTAAAAAACCGGATGAAATTGTTTTCCAGCCGTTGGAATTTCCTAAAGAGATTAATGCTAGACAGATATTGAGTCAACATCCTACTGGAATGGAGTATGGTGATTTGTTAAAAGATTGTGAAGAATATCCTATTTTTGAGGATTCTAATGGAGAGATTTTAAGCATGCCACCAATTATCAATAGCCATAAGACTGGAAAGATTACCCATAATACCACTGATGTTTTTATTGAGTGTTCTGGATTTAATAAAGAATATCTAGATAAAACTTTGAATATGATTGTTTGTGCCTTGGCAGATCTAGGCGGAAAAATTTATCAAATGAATGTAAAAGATGAAGTTGATGGTAGTTTTGTTAGTCCTAATTTGGAAAATGAGAAAATGAAACTTGATGCAGATTATATTAATAAGAATTTAGGATTAGAGTTAAGTAAGGATGAGATTGTAGAATTGTTGAATAAGATGGGTATTGAAACTAGAGATGATGAGGTTTTAATTCCAGCTTATCGTACAGACATTTTACATGATATTGATTTAGTTGAAGATGTGGCTATTGCTTATGGATATGATAATTTTAAGCCAGAGATTCCAGATATCTCAACTGTAGGCCAGGAAGATAAGATGAGCATTTTTAAGAAGAAAATTGCAGAAGTTTTAATTGGATTAGGATTAACTGAAATAAGTAGTTATCATTTGTCTACTAAGGAAAAACAATTTAAGAATATTGGAGTTAGGAATTTTGTGGATAAAATGATTGAAGTGTTAGATAGTAAGACAGAGAATAATATTTTAAGAGACAGTTTATTTGCAAATTCTATTGCAATACTTTCTGAGAACTCAGATGCTAGTTATCCTCAGAAGATTTTTGAGTTGGGCAAAGTTTTTAGTTTAGATGAGAAATCGGAGACAGGAATTGGCGAAAGTGAACATTTAGGAGTTAGTTTATGTTATGAAGGAGCTAATTTTACTGATTTGAAACAGATGTTAGATTATTTAATGAGGATGTTTGATTTAAATTATGAAATTGAAGAGACTGAACAGGATGGGTTTATTGATGGGAGATGTGGTAAGATAATTGTTGAGGGTAAGAATGTAGGAGTTATTGGAGAAGTTAGTCCATTTGTTTTGAGGAATAATAAGATTAAGATGCCTTGTGTAAGTATGGAATTGAATGTTGGGAAATTATATTAATTTTATAGAATCAGCCTAAATAACTACCATTAACTTTTACAGAATTTTCTTCACCATTATTCATTTTCTCAATAGTCTTTAGAAATTCAGATTTGATTTCTGTTGTGAAAGCTTTGTACATTTCATTTATGAATTTTGCTTCTTCACTTTCATTATATTCTACATCTAAAGAAAGCATTTTTAGTTCTGCATTTCCTAAAGATTCATATATTTTAGATAAAGACTCCTTATCACTACTATCTAATTTTTTTAATATTTTAAAAAAGAACATTGGAGCATTACTTGGATTAATAATTATCTCTGTGAATCTTAGGTAGTTTGCAATTTTATCTGCTATCGTTCTTCTAATTTTTCTTAAAAGAAATTCAGATTCTGAATCTATATCTTCAATATCAAATAATTCATTCATTTTAGAAAACTCAGGTAATTGATATTTTTCTTTTAATGGTTTATATTTATCAATAAGCTCATTTATGGGATTTTCAGGTGTCATTATCTAATTGAATGAGAATTTGGGTATATAAGGTTTTGGATAAATAATAAAAAAGCCGATAGTGTTGATGAGGAATAAAAAATCAAATAATCACTTAAAAAATCTAATGAACCCTTCCCATAATACCTTTCTTCTTTTTTTCCTTGAAAGTTTCACCCAAAATCTTAGAGTCATAACCTCCAACCACCTTTCCAGTTTCAGCATAAATATATAATGCAGTATTAAATACCTGATTTGCAACACCAAATATCAAGATAACTCCTAAAATATACATTACAAATAACCCTATCATTACTAAAACTGAAATAATTCCTAATGGAGAAACTAGTACTATCAAAGGTATAAAAACTATTAATCCTAATAAAATAAATAAGCCCTGTATAGCTCCTAATCCAATTATTCTAATTAAACTTTCACCCCAAGTTTTTCTTAATACACTAATAGATTTTTTAATGGCTTTAATTGGACCAAGATCATGAAAAACCATAGATGGAATAACGAAGATAGTAATTATACTCCACATCACACCAAGAATTGCGCGGATTATTGTTAAAATAATCTCTCCAACAACCCCTAATCTTTGAGCAATTTTATCCAACATGGTTAATAATAAACCAACAGTAGCAGATAAAAGACTCCACATGAATATTAAATGAATTTTTGAAAAGGCAAATTTAAAAGTTTTACCAGGAGTTGCATTTTTTCCAGAAAATCTTATTTTAGCCGTATAAACAACACAAACATTAAAGAAAGTAGCAATAAATGCTAAACCCAAATAAGTTAAAAAAATCATAACATAATGAAAAAAAGTAAATCCCGTGAAGCCAGCAGCACCTAAAATTCCAACAATAAGAGTTGGAAAAAGCATAGCTAAAATAAAAATTATAGAAAAAATTCCAGCCAATATAGGGAATAATAATAGTTCTTTATCTTGCTTTATAACTCTAAAACTTAATTTAGTTATATGCCAACTTCTTGAAAACACCCCTGCCATCATTTTACAAAGATTAATTATTATTTAAAACTAACTAAACAACCATTAATTAATTTTTATTATATTTATTAAAATTTTGTTGAGATTCAAAGTATAAAACTTTTCCAGAATTTGTTTGACCAATTATTGCTGTTGCTTTATCAACTTGGTTATTAGATATAGGATCTATAGCATATCTTGTATTAATATCATTTTCTAATTTTGCCTTACATCCCATACAACATCCATAATATGTTTTTCCATCAATTGGAACTGGAATTTGAGGGGCATCATAAACATCATCATTAACCATACAAACATATTTGCTTTCTATAATTGTTATTTGGTCAATAATAGCATTTCCAGAAATTTTTTCGTTGTTAGTATTTGATAATAATAGAAATGAAATTAGAATTAATAATCCTAATCCAACTAAATATTTTTTTTTTCATATGTCAAACAAATATTTTTGATATATAAATGTTTAGAAAGCCCCCAGCCGGATTTGAACCGACGACCTACTGATTACAAATCAGTTGCTCTACCACTGAGCTATGGAGGCATAATGATTGTAAAAAAAGAATACTTTTAAATGTTATGATTAACCAAAAATCTTCTCATCACCAGGCCTTTTATAATCATGAACCTCTCCTTCATCAAACCAAGTCTTAATTTCTTTTTTAGCATTATCAGCACTATCTGAAGCATGAATCAAATTTCTAACAGCCCTTCCCTGATTATTAGCATTAGGATAAGATTCAACAGAAGCAAAATCAGCCCTTATTGTTCCAGGAGTAGCACTTCTAGGCTCAGTACTACCTACCATCTTTCTAACAATCTCAATAGCATGTGTACCCTCTAAAACAAGTGCAACAATCGGATTTTCTTGAATAAAGTCTACTAAACCATCTTGAACAAACTTACCAAATTCCATAGAATCCTTAAAATCAAATTTCTCATTATTTTTTTCAGCAGATTCCTTAGTCTTACCAAAAGCCGCCTCAGCCCATTCTTCATCTAAAGGATAATGCTCTCTTGCCTTCCCCTCATCCGGCCAAACCATTTTCATTCCAACAACCTTCAAACCAGCATCTTCAAATCTGCCAATTATCTTCCCAACAACCTTCTGCTGTATCCCATCAGGTTTAATTAAAACTAAAGTTTGCTCCATTATTCCTTATCTTCCTTTTCTTTTTTCTTTTTAACTTCCTTAACTTCTTCCTTTTCTTTTTTCTTTTTAACTTCCTTAACTTCTTCCTTAACTTCTTTCTTCATTTCTTCAATATCTTTTTTCTTCTCTTCCTCACCTAACTCTTCTTTTTCAACAGCTTCTTTTTGAGTTTTTTTCATTTCATCTTCAGCAGCTTTAACTTTCTCAGCTTCTATCTCTGCCATCTGATCAATAAATCCTTCATCTTCCTTCTTCTCTTCTATTTTCCTAGCAACCTTCTTAGGAACTTCAGATTTTTCTAAAGGTCTTTTAATTTCTAAAACTCTAATCTCACAAAGTGAAAGTGGATAAGTTTTCTTCAAAACTAAACTTAAAGGTTTCTGTAACCTATTACTTAAAACTTCATCAAAAACTTCTTTATCAGTCATCTGAGAAATATAATCTTCCAACCAATTCTTAGCCCTATTTCTCAAAGCCTTTCTAACTGCCCTAGAAACTCTATTTCTTGTAATCAAAAATGGCTTAACAATCAACATACTTTCCTGACTAGGTATTTGTAAACTCTCTTCAACATAGCTTATTTTCTTTCTAATCATTCTCCTAATAAAATAAGACATTAACTTCATTTTAACAGGATAAGCAACAGCCTTGTGACCTGAATCAGATTTATCTGATTTACCTGCTTNCTCATTCACAACCTTAACAACAACCTCCATACTTTTACCCTTCAATTGTCTAGTAAGATCTAACTTGATTGTCTTCCCCTCTATATCTGAAATACTATCTCCAATTAATTCAATCTTACTTTTAATTAATGGAACATCAACTTCCTGAAACTTCTTTCTTCTAATTACTACTTTAGTTTGCTTTACCATTTTAATTTGTCAACCTATTAGCTTTAATTTTATTATATAAATCTCTCAATTCATTAACATCATGTCCATCAACCTCTAATCTATATAATAATTCTCCAATTTCTTCATGCATACCATGATCACCAAAATAATTACAAAAACTAAAATTCTTATCAGAATATTTAGGATCTAGAACATTTAGATCCTCTCTTATAATATCCTTAACTTCCCTTGATTCATCATCCTTCAAACTCAATATCATCTTTACCATCTTACTTCTTATTCTCTCCTATTAACAATTTACTAACTCTTCTAGATTTTTTAGCGATTTTAGACTTACTACATTCCTTACATTTGTAAATTAAAACTCTTCTCATAGTAGTTTTTGTTTTTCTCTTCCTCTGTTTAATTGCAGGTCTACTCGTCTTTCCCTTATTACCCATTCCAGGAAAAGCCCCTCTTGATTTAGATCTTGAAATACTTCCCCTTCTTAACTCCCCTCTCTTAAAACCAGTACTAACTAAATCAATCTTCTGGTCAGTCCTTTTCTTACAATAAGGACAAAATCTCTTTGTTTCTTTAGGAACATTCATTTTAATCTAAATAGTCCTAAAAAGAAACCTATTTAAAGCTTTTGTTCGTAATGGTGACGTAGTTAAAATGAATAGAATAGAATTCAACAAAGGAAAACAAAAAGCATTCATAAATCAATGCATTAATAATCTAAACCTAACTTCCTTAAGAGGATTATTACAATTAGGAATTTCCACTAATTACAACAACTTAAAGAACTATTATTCTGAAAGAAGAAATATTCCAGAAGATCTATTCCAAGATCTCATCTATTTAGCCAAAATAAAACCTGAAACTTTAGATATCAAAACAAAACCAGAAAATTGGGGCCAAATCAAAGGCGGAAAGATTAGCAAAAGAATAAAAACCCAATAAATATCTAAAATTAGGGTCCAATGGTCTAGCTGGTTATGACGCCGCCTCGACATGGCGGAGATCCCAGGTTCGAATCCTGGTTGGACCATTTACAGATTAATTCTCTTCTTCGTGCATATATTCTATTGCTTAGCAATACTGCATTATAATAATTATAATCAATATTTATTAAATTATAGAGCATACATTTATATACTAATATTGCTTATCAACTAGAAAGAAATCACATATGGAAATATCTAGAAATAAAATCATCTCTGAACTAAAAAAGAACCAATCAGGATACACAATATCAGAATTATCTAAAAAATTAAAACTTTCTCGTCAAACAATCGCAAATTGTTTTGCATTTCTCGAAGGAGCTCAAAAAGTAAATATAAGNCAAGCTGGCATGGCTAAGATCTATTATTGGNGCAAAAAATGAATGTTTTAAATAACCAAATTAACTATACAAATAAAAAGAGAATGATCCCTAAAAATAAAAGAGCGCAGACAACAATTCTAATAATACTTGCAATATTAATAGTNGCAGCAATAATTCTATTCTTCATATTCCGAGGCACACTATCCATAGGAGGTCCTCCATCAGATCTAGAACCTGTTTACACATACTACCTTAATTGCATAGAACAAGAAACCCAAATAGCTGCTAACATCTTAGGACAACAAGGAGGATACATAGAAGGACCTAACTTTTCTCCAGGATCTGAATACATGCCATTCTCAAACTATCTTAACTTTGTAGGAATCCCAATACCTTATTGGTATTACATATCAGGAAATAATATAGCAAAAGAACAAGTTCCAAGTAGAGACCACATGGAAGAGGAACTAGATAAATTTTTAGAAAATAGAATCCTTCAATGTGACTTCTCAAGATTTGCCCACGAAGGTTTTGAAATAGTTGTTAGTAATGAAATTGAAGTAGAAACAGACATAAAAGATAACAAAATAAACGTCAATGTAAAACATAANTTAGAAATTAANAGAGNNGAAAGTTCTTGGACAGCAAAAAAACATTCAAATGATGTTCAATCAAATCTAGGAAAATTCCACGAACTTGCAACTAAAATATATGATGATTTCAAAGAAACAACTTTCTTAGAAAATTATGGTGTAGACATCTTAAGATTATATGCTCCAGTAGATGGAGTTGAAATACAATGCGGTCCTGCAATTTGGAATACTGAAGAAGTAAGAGCTAACCTAACAAACGCTCTAGAAGCTAACATTCCTTTCACAAAAATAAAAGGAGACTATTATGATTTAAGCACTCCTGAAAATGAATACTTCATACACGATTTAGGAGAAAAAACAGACATACCTATAAATTTCCTATTCTCAAGAAATTGGCCAACAGTAATGGAAGTCTGGCCAAATGACAATGGACTATTAATTGCAGATCCAATAGGAAATCAAGAAGGATTAGGACTATTAGGATTCTGTTACGTACCATACCACTTTGTATACGATTTTGGATATCCAGTACTTATACAAATGTACGATGGCGATAACATATTCCAATTCCCTGTAGTTGTCTACATAAACAAAAACAGACCAAGAGAACCAATACCTGGATCAAATATAGTAGGAAATCCAAATGAATTATGCAGATTCAAAAACACCGAAATCACTGTATCAACTTTCAACAACAATCTAGAACCTATAGAAGC
>NZCB01000015.1 GCA_002688165.1 Candidatus Pacearchaeota archaeon
AGAAAGGTCAGAGGAAATTGCGGAAGAAGTTAAAGAACATAATGAAGAGGTTATAGAAGAAAGAGAAGAATCTAGAGATCGAATTGAAATTACTAGTGAAACTCCTGAAGAAATTAAAGAAGATAAAAATATTGATCAATTTGAAGAAAATAATGAAAATAAATTATTAAATGAGCATGAAAATCGTGTTGATTTAGAAAATCCAAATGCAGTTGTTGAAAAAGATTTGAATACTTATGTTAATAGTGCTGTAGAAGGAGATAAGATAGAAGATAGTGAAACTAAGGAAAATGAGCCTAATGTACCTGAGATTGAAGAAAGTGATGAAATTAAAGAGATAAATGAGGAAATGGGTGAAATTATAGGTGATCAGAAAGATATTAATGAAGAAAAAGAATTTGGTGAGGACGAGTTTGCTAAGGAGGAAGATAGGATTGAGGGTAGTGAAGATAGCTCTTCTGAGAGTGTTGGAGGCGATTCTGGGGAGCAATTTGAGGAAATTGGAGTATATAACCCTGATGAAGAGTCTAATACAACTGAAGAAAAAAAGAAATATAATTATGATTTTGATGACTGGTAATTGTTACTACTATTGGATTAATACAAATAGAAAGATTTATAAAGGGGTTATGTATAGTAATAGTAAGAAAAATGGCGAAAGCAAAACCTAAAAAAAATGCATTAGATAAGTTTAATGATAAGTATGCTCCAGTTTATGGATTTGAGTCTTTTGTAGCTGAACATCCTAATGGGAGAGGAGATTTAGGAGATTTAGTTGAATTTTGGCAAGTTAGTTCTAAGAGATTAGGTATTAAAGATGATGATATTGCATATTCACAAGATGAATTAGTTAGTAAATATCTTAATGGAGATAGAGAAGTTTTCTTTAAACCTGGAAAAGTAATGTATGAGAAAGATCAAGCTGCTATTGTAGATTATACTGGAAAACATACTAATCCAATAATTAATGCTACTGATGAGAAAACATTAAGAGAGATTGTCTTGCCATATACTATTAAAAAGAATTATAAGACTGATAATGATAAATATAAACCTTTAGAAAAGTTAGTTGGTGAAGAAGCTAAATTAAAGGCTAAAATTGCTAGAATCCAAGATAGAGATACTAGAGAAGAAGCTGTTCAAGAATTAGTTGATGCAAGAGAAGCACACTATGATAAAAGATATGCTAGTAATGAAGATGCTAGAGATATTCTTAAAGAATTAATTTCTGAGAATGCTGAAGTTAATAAAATTGAATCTGATTATGCAGCTAAGAACAAAGAATTAGATGATGTACTTGGGAAGGATATAAAACCATTCTTGAGATCATTGGGAATTGAGGCAAAGGATATGGTTGAAGTTTATGGTGCAATATTTAATATTAAAGCTGAAGAAGCCAAGAAAAAGAAATCTTAATTATAAGATTTCATTTAATAGTTTAACACATTTTTTGAAAAAATCTTCTGATTTTTCTTGGAATTGATCGATGACTTTTCCATCTAAATTTTTTATTTTACCATGGACTATTGTTTTATGTAATTCATATATGTCTGAAAAATCCCTTAGATGTTGTTTTTTTAAGAATCCTTTTTTTACAAAATGTTCATTTAATAGTGCTGGAATATGTTCTGGACTTGGAGGCAATACTTTTATTGCCATTAAAATTGCTTGAGCAGATTCTACATAGGCCCAGTAACATCCTTCTATTGCACTCATCTCAGAAATTCTAGATCTTATTATGTGTCCTGGAACTCTATTTAATACAGTGTATATAGATTCTGGAGAAGGCATTATTTTTCCTGCATTTAATAACGCTTTAAGCGGAACAAAGAATCCGCCAACATCAATTAGGGCTTCCCCATATCTTATGACATTTACTATAACTGGATCTCCCTTCATTAGATCCTCCCACCAAGTTGTAACCTTAATAGTATTTATATGAAGATCTGATTTGTAGGGATTTTTTGATACTATTTTTCCTAATTCTTCCCTGTACCAAATAGTAAATTTCTCATCAAATATTATTGTCGCATCATCAAC
Organism: Candidatus Pacearchaeota archaeon; assembly: GCA_002688165.1. Lineage (GTDB taxonomy): Archaea > Nanobdellota > Nanobdellia > Pacearchaeales > GW2011-AR1 > ARS1285. The sequence continues at coordinate 2,041 of NZCB01000015.1, forward strand.
TATTATTATTATGTCTATGTCTGAACCAGGGCCTGCTGCGCTTTTTGATGTTGAACCAAATAGAATTACAGCCTTAACTAAGGTATCAAACTTCTTAACAATTTTCTCTGCAAAATCCATTGCAATATCTCTCCTAGTTTTTATTCTAAGTGTAGGATATTTTTTTAGATCTAATTTTGGTTTTTTTGCTGCCATTATCACCTATTTTCTATAAAGTATATAATTAAGTTAGGTATTTAAATTTATTCTCAATAAATTTAAATCTCTCTCAATGAATTTTGAACATATTTAAATTATTTTTAAATCAGGATAGTTAATCTTTTTTTATATTGTACCACTGTTTACATCTCGGACAATAATATCTTCCCCAATGAGAGAATACTGATTGATCATTATGTAGTTCACAATTAAGTGGTTCTTTTTCATTCATATTAATCACCTCGTAGGTTATTACTAGGAATTTTTTTATTTATAAATGTTAATATTAATTATTGAGTGATTAAGAAAATTAGCAAGATTTTTAAAGTAATTTCTTGAAATTTTATAATGGTTAAAGTATTGGTATTTGGTAGTTTTGATTTATTACATGAAGGACATAAACATTTTTTTAATGAAGCTAAAAAATTAGGAGATTCGCTTCACGTAGTTGTTGCAAGAGATTCTAGTATTAATAGTTTTAAAGGGCATCAACCAAAGTTTAATGAAAATGAAAGAGTTGAGCATGTTAAAAAATTAGGAATTGCTGATGATGTTAGATTGGGTTATGAAGGAGATAAATGGAAAGTTATTGAGGAGATTAGACCAGATATTATTGCATTAGGGTATGATCAAGATAGTTATACTAAAGGTTTAGAAAAAGGTATGTTAGATAGAAAATTGAAAGTTAAAATTGTTAGATTGGAAAGTTATATGCCTGAAAAATATAAAAGTAGTTTGATTAAGAAATCTATTGATTAGGAGGTAATGTAATTTCTAATCTCTATTGATTAGGAGGTAATGTAATTTCTAATCTCTATTGATTAGGAGATCCAGCAAACCTTCCTCGATCTCCGGCAATTTCTCCACCTAGTTCTACAGGCATGTTTTGGAATCCTGCCCCATAGGTTTGGTGATGTATTGGAGTATTTACTGGACCGTGGCCTGAAAAATAAGCCCCCATATAGGATGTGTTTGCCCATCCAGGACCTTCAGACATTGCATAAATTGGAGAGTTTAATCCTTCAAGACTTGGTAAGAATGGATTGCCCCCTCCTTGAGTTGAGAAAAATTGCCACCAGTTTCCAGCTTCAATAATTTCCTTGCCCTTAAAACCTTGTTTCTTTATTTCATCGACCATAGGTTTTAATGGAACATTACCCATTCCCATAGGAAGTTCAGTATGGTCTAAACCAAAATTATCAGATAGATGGACATGTTTTACAAATGGTGCGATTTCTTTAGTTTCTTTAATTACATCTTTTTCAGAGTAACCTTTCTTTCTCATCATATTTATATGTCCTACATCCCATGTTGCACCAATCATTTGTTTTGCTACATTTTTTGCCTTGCCAGAAGACATTCCATTATCTTGAAGGTTTTTTGATAATTGATCTCTAGAAGCTACTATCAATGCCTTTAATTCTTTACCAGTTGATAATGCTTCTCCTCCAGGAGGATTTTCTATACTAATTATTGGGGCAGTCTTACCAAACTTCTTGTATGCCTCTTGAGCTACATTTGCATATGTTTCTGCAGATTTTTTTATTGCAAAGTCATTAAGGGTGGAGAAGGTTTGGGGAGTTGATTCTATTGAGGAAATTGTTCTTAATCCTTTGTCTACTACTTCTCTTAATTTGTGTATTTGAGTTATATCATCTTCAAAATCTTTCTTAATATTCTTTTCTGCAAATTTTGCAAATTCTTTTAGTTTAGCTTTATCAGCACTAGATCCTTGATTTTCTGTAGCTATCCAGGCTTTATCAAATAAATCTCTAACTTGCCTATAAGATTCTTTTAGATATGCTTGGCCATAATCAATGCTTGCCTGATATTTCTCAATTTTTTTCCTATCTTCTTCATCTAATCTACCAGTATCCATATTTTGAATTCTATGTAATTCATCTAATCTTACATCTGCTATAGATCCTGTTTTTCTTGCTCCTAGATTATCTAATTCTGACTCTCCAAATTGAACACTTTGATTAAGTCTTGTTAGTTGCTGCAACCAATTATCTTTATTTCTTTTTTCTATTTCTCTATTTGCATCAAAAGGTAATTGTTTTCCGGTGAATTCTCCTTGCTCTGGGAGGTATCTTGATTCATCCCTTATCTGAGTTATTTGTCCTGTAGACTCATCTATAATCATTACCCCTTGATCTACCCTTTTGCCATCTTCTATTATATGAGGTTGGAAAGCTGGTAGGTTTGCAGATGAATGGAATGTTACGTTTATGTTTCCCTTAGGATCTAGTTTGTGAGATCTTAGGACTGCTGATTTTATTTGGTTTTCTGCTCCAAGTCTATTCTCTTCAGCATATCCTCCTTGTTGTTCTATTCCTGAAGCATTTACTAAAGGCCCGTGTAAACTTAATCCTACCCCATTTAGTTCAGAGAGACGTTTCATTTCATCTAAATGTTGTTCGGGAATTGATTCCATAGTTTGTCCAGAAATACCTTGAATTTCTGCAAATTTTTGACCCGGATTAAGTTTTTGATTTAAATCTCCAAGTTGGTTTGCAGTTCTTGCATCTAAGGCCATTCCTAAATTTCCTGCAGAAGTAGAATAAGCTGAAGGAGGAGTATAATAACTTGGAGAGGGAGTCGTATAAAGTGCTCCAGGATATATAGATTCATAAGATGCCATTAGCTAATTAAAAATTAATTTTGTTTAATAAATCCCCTTTTAATTTTTTATTTCTTTGCATATTATTTTCTTTTAAATTATTTATTCTATTATTAAACATCTTTTGTTTAAATAACTAATGAAAATAGCTTACCATCTATCTCTTTTACGTCTTTCTTTTAATTCTTTTTCTCCAGATGTTTCGTATGATTTTGCTTGATTCATAGGATTTATTCCTTGATCTTGATTTGAAGAATCTTGCATTGTTGGAGCAGAAGATTGAACCATGTCATAATCTCCTCCAGTCCCCTCAATTTTATAGGCACTATCTGTATCATATCCTCTTTCGCTGGTTGCTTTTTCTAAATCATAAATTGGAGTTTCTTCTTTTTTTTCTTCCTCTTGTTGAGCAATCCTTATCCATTGGGTGTTTTCTAATCCCCCTGTTTCAGATTCTCCCATTGTAGGCATAATCTCTTCTAAAGCTAATTTTCTGAAATTAGAAGGTTCTTCTTCAATAATTTGTGTTTGAGAAGATTCTTCTTCAGTTTCTTCTTCAGTTTCTTCATTATTTTTTTCTTTAGGCATACATAATTGAAGTTTAATAAATATAAATAAGTTTTGATTGAACTATTACTGGCAATTTAAAACCCAAATAGTTCATCAGCCTTTGATTTTGGAGGACTTCTATCTTCAGTTGGATCTCCATGACCGTAGGGAGGGGATGCCATCCCTAATGATTTCTTAAATGTATCATAAGTTTTAAATGCAATTCCTCTCGCATCTGCTATTGCATGATTTCTTATATATGCTTCAGCATATTTATCTGGTTTAATCTTTTTCTTTAATTTTTCTAATTTTTCTTTATCTTCTTCTTTTTTATTTTTCTTATTTTTTCCAAATGAAAATAAAGATGCGAAAGGGTTGTTGTCAGATTGTTTTTCTTTTTCTTTTTCTTTTTTACCTGTTAGTTCTTCTATATCTAGTTTTAATTGGCCCAAGGAATCATCAGTCATTCCCTGAACTAAATTTAGTGCAGAGTATAGGTCTGAGTCATTTAATCTCTCATTAAATATTTTTAGTTCATCCTCATTCATAGAATAAGCTTTGAACTCTATTTCTGCCTTCCCTCCAAAAACGAAATTTTGCCCAACTTTATTTGGAATTCCTGTGAATTTGAAATCAACAAAAGTTACTGCAAAATATTTCCTGAACTTTTTTGCAACCTTTCCAAATTCCTCGGGCAGTGCTCTTCCTTCAAGTCTGTTCTTTGTAGCCGAACCCTCTACACCTACCGGATTTGTTTTCATTAAGGTTAATTGCAATAATACTGTGTTGAAAGCAGTTACTAATGCAGAATCACTAGCCATTTTTTCTTCTTGAGTTAACTTCTCTGCTGCAATTAAATATGGCTTTGCCCATCTGGATTGTAATTTAAGTGAATCTACTTGACTTTTTAGATATGTAGATTCAACCTCAAATCTTTTTCTTAGTTCCATCTCACTCCTAGTTTTCCATTCATTGAATTCTAAGATTCTTGGTTTTAGTATTCTTTTGACCCTATCATTTAAATCTATCTTATCAATATCTCTTTCATCTTTAGCTTTCAAGAAAGCATCCCTTAGTGTTACGAATTGCAGATTGCCCGAAGATAATGCATTTATCGCTCCTTGTCCTCTTTGCATATCTACCTTATCCATCCAGATTTGTTTTAAGGAAAGTATTCCTGCTTCTTTTTTATGTTTATCACTAGAATTAGCAGCATCATAATGACTTAACCTTATTTGAAATTCTTTTAAATCGTAGATTAAATTTAGTACACTTCTTAGAACCGTGTTAATTGTTTGCATAGACCTTGATGCTTGTTCCTGCATTTGAGATTTTTTTAATCCTAATTCTGAAAAATGGCCTGATCCAGGTGATGAAGCAAAATTGTCAATTATTTTTTCTGTTTTGCCTCCAGTGATATTCATAAAATTTAATAGCCAAAAATATAAGGGTTCTAATGTTCCTCCAGGAGTATCAATGACTAATTTGTATTTAATTGCAGAGCCCGGATTTTTTTTATAATAAGGACTTAAATCTTTCATTATCTCATCTACATCACCTAAAACCATTATGTTCACCTTTTTGTAATATTATCATGTAGAGGATGTTTTTAAATTTGTTTATTTTAAAACAAGAGATTTAAATATTTAGAAAAGATAATAGATTATGGCAGATTATGATATTATAGGGAATATTGCAATAATAAAATCTGAAGGCAAGACAAATAGTCAAAAATTAAGACAAGCCAGGGAATTATTAAAAAGGCCTTTTATAAAAACAGTATTAGAAAAATCAACAGATATTAAGGGGCGTTTAAGGACCTTTAAAACAAAATATGTTGCAGGAATTAAAACTTTAGAGACTATTCAAAGTGAAAATAATTGCAGGTTTAAATTAAATGTAGAAACGTGTTACTTTTCGCCAAGGCAGGGTAATGATAGGAAATTAATAGCGAGTAAAATAAAAAAGAAAGATAGTGTTTTGGTAATGTTTTCAGGAATAGGTGCTTATCCAATAGTTATCTATAAAACAAAAAAACCAAATCACATAACGGCAATAGAGATTTCTAGAGAATGTAATAAATATGCAAAAGAGAATTTAAAAATAAATAAAATACCTGAAGATAAGATGACTTTAATTCAAGGAGATGTGAAAAAGAAGATGCCAAAATCAAAGTTTGATGTTATTATGATGGCAAGGCCTAATTTGAAAACGACTTTCTTAGAACAAGCCCTTCAAGTGTCTAAAAAAAATACCAAGATTTTTTATCATGGATTTTGTCACCAAGATGATTTGAATAAATTAAAACGAGAACTCTTAGATGAAGCTAATGAATTAAAAAGAAAAATTAAGATTACAAAAACTGCAAAAGCTGGAGATATTGCGCCTTACAAATATAGATATAGGGTTGAGATTAAGGTATTGAATTAATATTGTTTTCAGAAGATTTATAAACCATAATTTGTGGGATAACAGATGTTTGAAGGATTAAGAAGAATCGCATTACCATTTGCTATAGCAGCATCATTGTATAGTACTAGCCTTGCCTCAGAAGGTGTTCCTTCAAAAGATTCTTATCTTGTTAAAGATAATTCTTATATTCAAAATCAGAGTAAGGATAATTTTATAAATAATCATTAATTGATTTATTAATGGTAAAAGAGAGGACCGATCCTAAAGCATTAGGGGCCTATTTGGGAAATAATTATAGTCAGTTACAGGGTTTGATAAAACAAGCCGATACTAAGGCAAATATAATTATTGCATTAATTGGTGCGATAGTATCTATGTTCTTTAATTTTCTTGTTTCAGAATCAAATCAATTACCAATGTGGCAGATTTTAGTAATCTTAAGTTTGTTGATACTTTCTGGAGCTTATGCAGTATCTGTGTTATATCCAAGAACTGCAAAACCTACAAAAAAATTCTCATTAACTTATTTTAAAGATGCGCAAAATGTAGATGCAAATTTATGGGCCAAGAAATTTTTAAATTCAAATCAGGAAGAACTAATTACTAAGGATATGATAAATAATATTAAGGCAATTTCTCAAATTTTGGATAAAAAGTTTAGTAGATTAAGAATGGCCTATATGCTTTTTGCTTTAGCTATTTTAATAAAAACAATTTTTGATATAATTGCGTGGCTGCCTTATTAAATTCTAAAATCTTCATCACTACTTAGAGCGCTAGGGGCACTACCTCCGTGCCAAGTTAATCTAGGCCTTATTCTTACAGGATATAATCTTTCAGAATTATCATCTAGGATAATTGCACTTCCTTTCAAATCAGGTAGTTCTCTCATTTCTTTTTGAATTGCAGATAGTAAATAGGTCTGCATTATCTCATTTAAGGCTTCGACATCATTACTATTAGTTAAACGATGAGACATAACAATGTCTGATTGAGTCATTACATCCCTATGGATAACTCCTGGTTGTTGAGTAGCTAATACCATTGAAATACCTGGTTGTCTACCTTCCCTTAATAGTTGGATTAAAGCATTGCTTGCTGGAGTCTTTTCATGCATTGGTAAAAATTCATGCGCCTCATCTATAAACATCCAAACAATAGGCATTTCTTTTCTGCCAGAACTTTTATCAAACTTACGATGAATACTTTCTATTTCTTCCTTCTTTCTAGCTAAAATTCTTTGATTAAATAATTTCTTGCTTACTAAACCAATAATTAGGGCTCTAACATTAAAACCTGCAGTTGAAGAATAAACACTTAGATCTAAGATGCTAGTTGTTCCTGCTATGATTAACTCACTGATTTTAGTAGCTTCTTGACCTTGAGCTGCAAAAACCTTCCAAGACTTAGCGGCCTCAAATAAGGCAATTCCTGATTTCTTAACTTCTTCAAGAGTATCAGTATCTTTTCGGATATTTTCTATAATGTCATTTAAATCAAAATTTCCGGATAAATTGTTTACTACCTTCTGAATTAAAACACTTACTGGATCTATCATCTTTAATTCAAAAATACTTAGCCAGTCTTCAATATCTAGTTCGTTAGCAGCTAAAGCAAACTTCCTATCGACAGGAATCTTTCTTTTTGCATATTCATCATAATGTCCTGCAGGAACCCAGACATTTGCAGGTAGTTCTTCTGCCTTNAAATCCCAATCTTCTAATAATTCAGTATCTTGATCATTTCTATATTTCATTGTCCAAAAAATTCCCATCGTGTCAAATATTAATGGAGCAATGTTGTCTCTAACTTCTCTAGGCAATTTAGATAATTCTTCAGCTAAAACTCCTATAGAATAAGATTTTCCACTTCCTCTCTTTCCAGCAATTAAAATTACATGGCTTTTAATTACATCTAACCATAAAATATTAGANAANGAAGTATAATTTCCCATCTTAACATAGCCCTTTCCNAAATANATTCTTCCCTTATCCCCATATNTCTCNCTATCNTCCTTATCTCTTCCTATAATTATATCGTATGGCATGCAATCATCTCCTTTAATAGACTAATCTAAATTGTTATTTAACTCTTTTTATTGTGGATAATATAATAATAATGGTTCAATATAAACCTTTAAATACCATATTTACAAACTTTAATTAACTAAATACGAAGGAAACAATATGAAAATTTCAGAACTTAATATAGGTCAAGGAAATGTTGAAGTTGAGGGTACTGTCAAGGAGATTGGCGAAGCTAAGACTTTTAACAAGTTCGGTAAGGACCTATCAGTTGCTAACGCTATGCTAGAAGATGATTCTGGATCTATAAAATTAACATTATGGAATGATGATGTTACAAGATTCAAAGATGGCGATAAGCTAAAAGTTGTTAATGGATATGTTAATGAATTCCAGGGTGAGAAACAATTAACATCAGGGAAGTTTGGAAGTTTGGAAAAAGTTGATGGAAGTTCTGCACCAGCAGAATCTTCTGAAGAAGCTCCTGCAGAAGAAGCTCCTATGGAAGAAACATCAGAAGAACCAGCTGAAGAACCTACAGAACAGGAAACAACTGAAGAAACAGTCTTCTAATAATTATTATTTTTTTATTATTATTTATACCTATTCAAACCACTAGATACGACCAAATCTATTTCTTTTTCTTTTAGATAATCTATCTCTTTGTCTTCTAAATCCATCTTATTTTTAGTTTCTTCATTTAAACTACTTAATATTAAAGGCATTAGATTTTTATCTTTCATAGCCTTCTTTTTAGACATATGGCATAATTTTGCATATTTTTCTATAATAGATTTTATCTTCGCATTTCTCATATTTGCCATCCAAATTTTTAAAATTCTAGTAGGTTTTTTGTAACTGATAAATCTGTTATTTTTTAATCTAGTAGCTGATGCAACTCCTCCGCTAAGAAAAAAACTTTGGTAGACTAAGAATCTCCAATATTGTTTTCTATAAATTCTTCCTTTAAAGATATCTGCTCTGCTTAAACATTCATAGGCCTTAGTTAATGCCTTCCCTTGATATTCTAAAGGAATATTTTCTTCAATCCATAATAAGATTTCATCAATGCTCAGATCGCTATTATCAAAAATCCTTAAAGTTTGTTCATCAACTTGGTTTTGGAATAATTTCTTTAAATCATTAAAAATATCTTGTTTCTTTTCTCTTAAAGAAATATCATCAATATTTTCTTCTCCTAAAAGAATTACACTTTCTAAATCATTTAGTGCGGCCCGGACATCTCCTCTAGATCCTTTAACAATAAGATCAATAGTTTCTGGTTTTATTTTTTTATTCTCCTTCTTAAGAACCTCAGTTATTATTTGTTTTACATCAATATCTGATAATTCTTTCAAGCTGACAATTTTACAACTTTTTCTTAGTAGACTGAATTTCTTTTTCCAGATATCGTTAGAAGTTATGATGATAGGAACTTTGGTTTTACTTATTAAGGCTATTAGTTCTGGTAATCCTCCACGATCACTTCCAGTAATACCATCTGCTTCATCCATTAAAATTAGTTTACCTTTTCCAAATAAAGATTGTTGTTCTAAGCTAGGTTTTAGAACAGCCTCCAAACTAGATCTATTTCTTAGATCACTAGCATTTAGTTCAAATAATTCTAAATCATTTTCTTTGGCTAATGCTAATGCCATGCTAGTTTTTCCAGTTCCCACAGGGCCATTTAAAATTAAAGCTTTTTTAGCAGGAAACATCCTAAGAAAATTTCTAACCTCTTCTACAGCGATAGATTGTCCTTTTATATCGTTTAGATTATCTACACGATATTTTTCGATTAGGGGTATCATTTAAACACCTCTGCCAGCCATTACAAAACTAGCTAACAAAGCTTCAAGTTGTATAAACTCATCACTACCTTCTGTTAACCTAAATTCAATCTCTCCAGTCTTTTCTGTTAATCTAACTTTGATTTCGGGGTCAATTGCTAATCCCCAGATTTCTTTTTGGATTGATTTGATTATATCACTCCCAGATACTGAATCACGTAACATAACATCTAATAATTTTTCCTTGGATTTTAAGAAATCTCCGCTCAAAGCATATTCTAATACAATCTTAACATCGCCTGGTTTGGCTGTTGAACTAAGTGTATTGACTAAATCTGGAGTTATATTGTTTGTAACGGCAGCGGTAGCTTGTAGTAAGTTTATGACTCTTCTACAATCTCCTTCGCTATCCTCATATAGAGCTTCAATACCTTGATCATCTATCTGCAAATTTTCTTTTTCAGCAATTAATCTTATTCTTTTTTCAACATCTTTTCTTTCTAATAATTTGAATCTAAGGATAACACACCTAGATTGAATTGGATCTATAATCTTACTGCTGTAATTGCAACTCATAACAAATCTACAATTACTACTATAATTTTCCATAGTTCTTCTTAAGGCTTGTTGGGCCTCTTTTGTTAGAGCGTCAGCCTCATCTAAAAATATAACTTTGAATTTAACGTTTCCAATTGGTTTTGTTCTTGCAAAATCTTTCACCTTTTGTCTTACAACATCTATTCCGCGTTCATCACTTGCATTTAATTCCAAATAATTCTCTCTCCAATTATCTCCATATAATTCTTTAACTACAATTAAGGCTAGAGTACTTTTCCCAGTTCCTGCAGGTCCTGCAAATAATAAATGGGGAATATTCATTGCATTAGTAAGATTTGTTACTCTCTTAACTATCTCATCTTGCCCTACAACCCCCTCAAACTTCTTTGGCCTATATTTTTCAGTCCAGATACTAGTATCTTGTTCCATGTATAAAATCAGCTAATTGTTTTTATAAATATATTTGTGGTAAGAAACATTGATTTTAGGTAAGTATGTAGAATGTGCGGGGATTAATTGGGTTTTGGGGGAAGATTAACCTCTATGAATAAGCCTATCTAAAGCTTTTTTATGTGCACGATCTAAACCTTCTTCAGATTTAGCAACCATGTAGCAAGGTTTACTTCTAATATATTGTATTTCTATGGGGATGTTATCAATATTTCCAGAATATTTTGAGCTTTTAGATGAAGATTTTATAATTAATTCTGCAGGATTATCAAAGATCAAAGGTATTTGCCCTTCTAACTCAATTCTTCTTAAAGGTTTTCTGAAATTATCTTTGGGGGATTTTTTTTTGCGTTCTTCGGAAGGATCTCCTAGCTCCGAGACTGCATAGTACATACCCATATTTCCATCATATGCAAAAGATTTGACCATTTGTATTTTATTTGATTTTTTTTTTAAAATTAAACGTAATTATTTAGAATAAATTTAGGTTTTTAAATTTATCTAAATTTTATGAAAATAATTTATTGTTAGTTTAAAATATTCTCAAGAGTATTATCTTCTTTAGTCTCCCCATAGGGATCAGGTAGTTCAATAGTTGTTTCATTCTTGAGTGTTATCTTATTCCACCATATACTCTTGACTTTCTTTGAAGAAATTAATCTGCCTCTAGCCCATGCACGAGTATCTTCCGGGGGATTTTCTATGGCATGGGCAATATCTATATCTGAAGCTATTCTATCTACATACCCATTATCTTCTAACATATAAAATAATCCATTTCCTAATTCATGATATTGAAGGTCAATATTTCTAACCTCAGGCTCCCCTAATCGCTTATTTGTTTTTTTAAGATAAGAATCAATTAAATTTTTCTTTATTATCCAATCTAACTGTCTTGATAGTTCTAATGGTTCTTCCTCTAATGAATTTAAAGTATTTATCCATCTATTAAGTATTTCATCAGTCATACTATCTCTACCGCGATATTCACTATCTGCTTGTTCATAGTAAAATTTTTGAATTTCGATAGCAGTAAATCTTCCTTTATCTGTGTCTATCATTATTTTTAGATCTGTGTCCTGAGATATCCTATGGAGACTTTCTAGTGGATTTTTGATAGAGATATTTTTTAGTTTTCTATCTTCATATAGATCTAAGATTAATGCCATAGTCCCCATTTTCAAAAATATAGAAGTTTCAGAAAGATTTGCATCTCCTGAGACAACATGGAACCGATAATATTTTGGATTAGAAAGATGTACATCTCTTGTATTAACAATTGGTTTTTCACTATAGGTAGTCATACTAGAAATATTGCAATCGATACTTCTGGCTTTTTGAGATATTTCATATTCTCCCCGATTATTAATAGAACCGCTGCCTGCAAAGATTATTCTAGTTACTAAAAATCCTAACATAGAATTATAAAATCTACTTTGATCTACATTAGAACGTTCCATGCAGTAACTTTCATGAGACCCATAGGAATTTTCATGACTATCAATATTGTTCTTAAATAATCTTAGTTCTTCTGCTTTTAATCTTTTCAGGTTTTTTGGAATTATATATTCTCCTGCCTTATCCCACATCATTGCATCTAAAGGGTTTGTTGTTTCAGGGCTAGCATATTCTGGATGATTACAATCTACATAAATTCTCGCTCCATTTTCTATAAAGGGTTTTGGATTTTTTAGTCTCCAATGAGAATTATAATCTCCAGGTAGCCCATATTCTTGTTCTGTGCCCATAACCCTTTTTCTAGTCCATAATAATTCAGCAGAAGGTTTAGATTTTAGATTATTATCTTTATTTTGAAATAAATTTTTAATAATAGATAATAGGTTTTTCATAGTAATAAAATTAAAAGCCACACCGAAGTGTGGGCTAAAAAATAAATTGGAGAAAATTATTCTCCTGAATTTTGTGTATAGTCTCTTGCAAGAGTTCTATCTCTTGTTACAACACTATCGACATCTTCCAAAAAGTCGTTTCTAAGAGTTGATGATCTATCAGTTCTTGGATCATCTAATAAAGCTGTTCCGCTTCCAGAATTGTAAGAATCTCCAAAAGAGTCATATGTTTCTCTAGTCATTTTTAACCTCCATAATTTAATAATAATATAAGGATTACAGAGTATTTAAGTTTTTTATAACTCCAAATTGTTCATTTGATAATTCTTTATTATCTTCATCTCAAGCCGGCTATAAATTGTTAATTCAACTCTGCACTAATTATCTTCTTCTTCCTCTAAAAATGCGAATTTTTGTCCTTTTTGGAGTAGATGCTCCTGGAAAGGTAGTTCCATTACTTATATTCCAACCCGGGTATGTTTCGTTTATAAAATCTAAAATATCATCTACACA
>NZCB01000016.1 GCA_002688165.1 Candidatus Pacearchaeota archaeon
TTTACATTCATCAAACCCATAAGAACCATCTCCACGTTCCGCACTAACAACCCCCAAAAACAAAACAGATAAAAATAACAAGTAAACTAATAAAATACTCCCCTTCATAATACCTCTTTTAGATAACACCTTAATATTTTTAATTAAAAGGAGTATTTAAATTATTTGTTTAAATCAAATCCTCTCCAAACAAATAATCTCAATTTTTTAGAAGCTGTATAATCTATTTCCAATGAAGAAGATATTATTGTCTCACTAACATAAAGTTCTTTATCATTAGGAACATCTCCTGGGGAACATATTTGGTCTACCGAGGTAACACACACTGAATATTCCCAAGAACTTGGCATTGTTTTTTTTATAAATTCATTTGTTTTAGGTAATGGTTTGGGAGGAGTTGAATCTTTATCATAATCAATAATCTCATTTCTCATACCCTCATTATTTGAGATAATCTCCAAAATATATCTTTGTTTTTCATAAGCTTCTTCAGAAATATCTGCAGTTTGCAGATTATTAGAAATTATAATTAGAACTGCTCCCATTATTAACATTATTGCAAAAATTGCTTCTAATATTCTTATAAATCCTTTTTTATTCATCTTACCTCCAAACCTTAATATTTAATATAAGTTCTGATATTTCTGCCCTCTCATTAATAACACGTACTGGAAAATCTTTTGAGATTACATCTACGCTACCAGGTATTTTCTTTTCTACACTAAAATCATCAAGTTTTCTAAACTCAAATGCAAAATTATCTACACCCAAGGTTTGTTTTAACCCAGAATAATCTTCTTCATACCTCTTTTTGAAATCTATAATATTTCCCTTTACTATCATTTCCTCCTCAGAATAACCTCCAAAAACAAATTCATCCTCCTCTTTAGAATCACACCCTTTTTGATTTCTATCAAAAAAATTCCCATAATAAATTGTATATCTTCCAGCACCATGAGATACGCGATAAAAAGCATCCCCATATTCAGCATTAACTTCTCCCAAACTATAACATCCCTTTTTCACCACTACCGAAAGCTTTCCAACCTCCTCGCTCAACTCTCCAAAAATAGCTCTCTCAATTTTATCTGTAGGAATATCTTTAGTAGTCTTTATTGAAGAATTTAAAAATACAAATGCAAAAATAATAAAACCTACAAATAGCGTTGTCGCTAATATTATTTCAACATGGGCCTGTGATTTTTTAGAAACCATTATCATCTCTTTTATCTAGATAGTTGTTAGAGTTTAAGAAGTTTTTGGGAGATAGTTTTATTAATTGATAATTAATTGAATATATATGTTACATATTATTGGTCTTGGATTAAATGAGAAAGGAATTTCTATTGAAGGAAAAGAAACTTTAAAGAAATGTAAAAAAGTTTATCTAGAAAATTACACTGTTGAATTTCCTTACAAATTAGAAAAGTTAGAAAAAATTATTAATAAAAAAATAATTAGTCTAGATAGAACTCAAGTTGAAAGTGAAAAGTTAGTTATTGAAGCCAAGGAAAAAAATATTTGTTTGTTAGTTTATGGATGCCCTTTATTTGCAACTACCCATATTAGTTTAATTGAAGATTGTAAAAAAAATAAAGTTAAATATAAAATAATTTATGCAAGCTCTGTTTTTGATGCTATTGCGGAAAGTGGATTACAATTATATAAATTTGGAAAAATTGCTAGCATGCCTACTTGGGAAAAAAACTTTACACCTGATAGTTTCTTAGATTTTGTTAAAGAAAATAAAAGCATTAATGCTCATTCATTAATACTAATCGATATTGGCCTTTCTTTTAAAGACGCATTAAACCAACTGATTAAAGGTAGTAAAAATAAAAAATTCAAATTAAATAATGTTTTAGTCTGTAGTCAATTAGGATTTAAAAGTAAATTTTATTATAATTCAATCAATAAACTAAAAAAGAAAAAAATTAAAACACCTTTCTGTTTTGTGATTCCAGGAAAACTACACTTCTTAGAAGAAGAAGTTTTAGAAAAATTTACCTAATTGCTTTCTTTATTTTGTTTGGTTCATTACCCAAATATTCTTCCATATATAAATTAAAAAATAGCAAGAAATACGCTATCAATAATGGACCAATAAAAATTCCTACAATTCCAAATTGAGAGATTCCTATAAAAATACCAATAATTGATACCAATGGATGAATTGAACCGTACTGTTGATTAATAATTGGACGCAGAATATTATCTATCATACTTATAAAAATTCCAACTATNATAAGAGTTACACCNACANTAGTATTNCCTGAGATAAATTGAATAATCGCTGCAGGAATCCAAATCACNGGAGCACCAATAATTGGCAANAAAGANAATACCATNGTAACTGCTCCCCAAAATAAAGCATTTGGAATNCCTAACAACCAAAAGTTTAAAGNNAATAAACCTCCCTGNATT
Source organism: Candidatus Pacearchaeota archaeon (assembly GCA_002688165.1). Taxonomy (GTDB): domain Archaea; phylum Nanobdellota; class Nanobdellia; order Pacearchaeales; family GW2011-AR1; genus ARS1285. The sequence goes on from NZCB01000016.1 coordinate 2,425, forward strand.
ATNGCTATAAGGAACGTTCCAACAATAGTCGCATAAGTTATCTCCTTAAATTTTTCAACAATAATCAAATTATTTTTCCTTGTGAATGGCAAGTACTTCATAATTATCTTCTTGATTTTATCATAATAAAGAATCAAATAATACATCAAAAAGAAAAGTAAAAATAAAATTCCGAATAAAGATAATAGATTTGTAAATACTGGTTGAATTGAATCTGTTAAAATTGGAACAATTTGATTTGCTAATTGCTGTTCATTCATCTCAATATCAATTGGCAAAACCTCTTCAATCTTATTTTGAATAATTTTCAAATTTTCTATTTGTGCTGGAAGTAAACTTACTTGTTCAATTAATCCATTAATTATAAAGATCAAAGGCAATATAATTAGTATAAGTGCTATAGCAAGTATAACTGTTGCTGAAGCCGCAGGAGACAAAAACTTTCTTAATCTTTTATCAATTGGTCTAAAAATGAAAGCAAGTATAACTGCCCCAAAAAATGCACTTAAATAAGGAATACTAGCATATAAAATAAATAAAAGTAAAACTACAGTAATGCTGCCCGCCATTAGCTTCTTGTTTTTAAAAAAATCTGATAACATATTCTCTAATAAATTGAGACAACTTCGCATATTTAAATGCTTTGTTGTGTTGTATCTTTCAAGTGGTGAATAATAATCTAGTAAAGATTTAAAAACTAGCTAAATATAGAAATTATATGCATACAAAAAGTCAAATATTAAATTTTACACATCTTATTATAATTAGTTTTATTTATATTATATAAGCAAGTTCACACATGAACTTGCAGGAGTTTTTAATGATTACTGTTAAGTCAATAAATTGTAAGGAGAATAAAAAATGAGTTTAGAAAGAAACACTGAGAAATATTTAAATTATGTAGAAGGCCTTAGAGACATCTTAAAAAGAGACATTGAACAGGCTGAAAATTATTGGGACAATCTACCTATCGATGCAAGAGAATACATAATGCAAAACCCAGAATATCGAGATTGTAGAAGAGCTCTTAGGAGAACTACCCAAATATAATAGGTTTTAAAAATAAAGAACCATATAATAACAGAAGATAAATAAATGATTTTAAGAATATAATAAAAATGATAGATTTTAAATCAATCGAAGAAAAAGCAAGAAAAGTTTGGAAGAAATATAATAAAGAAATCAAAAATGCTGTACAAGATGATACTAATAAAAAACTTTTCAGTTTTTTAGAAGGACCGCCAACAGCTAATGCTCCTCCAGGATTACACCATCTTGAAGTACGTACTTTTAAAGATTTAATTTGTAAATATCAATTTATGAAAGGAAACTCAGTCCCTAGAAAAGGAGGATGGGACTGTCATGGATTACCTGTAGAAGTTCAAGTAGAAAAATCCCTAGGATTAAATTCAAAAAAAGATATTGAAAAATATGGAGTTGATAAATTCATTAAAAAATCAAGAGAAAGTGTTTTTTCAAATATTGAAGAATGGAATGCATCAACAGAAGAATTAGCTTATTGGATAGACCTAGAAGATCCATATAGAACTCTTGATAATAATTATGTTGAAAGTGTTTGGTGGAGTCTAAAAGAATTATACAACAAAAAAATGTTATATGAGGGATATAAGGTAGTACCATTCTGCCCAAGATGTGGAACTCCTCTATCAAGCCNTGAAGTTTCGCAAGGATATAAGGATATTAAAGAAGAATCTGTTTATATTGCATTTAAAGTTAAAGGAAAAAACAATGAATATATTCTAGCATGGACCACCACTCCCTGGACACTGCCAGGAAACGTAGCATTAGCAATAGGAGAAGAAATTGATTATGTTAAAATTAAACTAGAAGATGGAGATTTTGCCTATCTAGCCAAAGAAAGACTAAATATCATCAGAGGCAATTATAAAATCGTTAAACAAATGAANGGGAAGGATCTGATTGGAATAAAATATGAACCATTATATAATATTAAAGAATTACAAAACGAAAATTCTCATAAAATAATATCTGCAAATTTTGTTACAACTGAGAGTGGGACAGGAATTGTTCATACTGCTGGAATGTATGGAGAAGATGACTATCAAGTTTGTATTGAAAATAAAATACCTTTAGTCCATACTGTCAACCAAAATGGAGAATTTAATAATCTCGTTAAAAACTGGGAAGGTAAATTTGTAAAGGATGTTGAAGATGAAATTAAAGAAGACCTTCAAAAAAGAAGATTACTTTACAAAAAAGAAAAAACAGAACATACTTACCCTTTCTGTTGGAGATGTGATTCACCATTATTATATTATGCAATTGATTCATGGTTCATTAAAGTAAGTAGTATTAGAGATAAACTTGTCAAAAAAAATAAAGAAATAAATTGGTATCCCAATCATATTAAAGATGGAAGATTTGGCAAATGGTTAGAGGGAGCTAAAGATTGGAGTTTATCTAGATTCAAATATTGGGGAACGCCATTACCAATTTGGAGATGTTTTGAGGGGTGTGGAAAAGATAAAATTATAGGAAGTGTTGAAGAACTAAAAAATGAATCAATTAACAAGTTCAAAGACTATGATTTACATAGGCCTTGGATTGATAAAATTAAAATAAAATGCGAATGTGGCAAAGAGATGACGAGAATTCCAGATGTAATAGACTGTTGGTATGATTCAGGGAGTGCTAGTTTTGCACAATTCCATTATCCTTTTGAAAATAAAAAAGAATTTGAAAAAAGATTCCCTTACGATTATATTGCTGAAGCAATTGATCAAACTAGAGGATGGTTTTATACATTACATGTATTAGGAGTCTTATTATTTGATAANCCTGCCTATAAAAATGTAATCTGTGCAGGCCATATTGTAGATGAAAAAAATGAAAAGATGAGCAAATCAAAAGGCAACATAATCAAACCAAGAGATATAATTGATAACACAGGAATTGATGCAGTTAGACTACAATTTTGCACAACAGATGTTGGAAATTTCAAAAGGTTTTCCCAAGAGTTAATGAGAGAATCTGTCTTACCTTTCCTAACAGTATTGAACAATACTTACAGATATTATAACCAATTAGAAAATAAGAAAAATTCCAAACAAGTTGAAGATAAATGGATTTTAAGTAGATTAAACACAACTATCAACAACACTACAAATCATCTAGATAAATATAAATTAGACCTTGCGCTAAAAGAAATTATGGACTTTGTTGTCAATGATTTTTCTAGATCATATATTAAATTTACACGAGATAGAGACAATACTAAAGAAATTTTAGGAGAAATATTAGAAAAAATTAGCTTATTACTAGCACCTTATGCACCCTATATCTCTGAATATATTTATAATGAATTTAATGAAGAAAGCGTTCATTTAAGTAAATGGCCAAAAGTTAACAAGAAAGATATTGATAATGATTTAGAATCTCAATTTTGTTATGTTCTTGAAATAATTGAAAAAGGACTCTCTGAAAGAGATAGAGAAAAAATAGGATTAAAATGGCCACTATCAAAAGCAACTATCACCGGAATCAAAATTAATAAAGAATTATTAGATATTGTTAAAAGTCAATTAAATGTTAAATCTGTTAACCTCAAAGCAGGCAAAGAAATATCTGTTAAGTTAGATACTAAGATGACTCCTGAATTAGAGGCAGAAGGTTATGCNCGAGAAGTTAGTAGAAAAGTACAAGCAGCCAGAAAAAATGCAGGTCTAATTAAAGAAGATAGAATAAAATTAAGCATAGTAAGTAATGAATTAAAAGAAATGTTAGAACAACATAAAACATTTATNATGGAAAGAGTTGGNGCTAAAGAATTAATTTTNNAAGAAANGAAACATATAATCATTCTGANGANNCAAAAATTAAAGGAAAAGCAATTNANATTGGNTTNTCAAAAATTTAATTTCCTATATNCTNCAACATATATTTTNNAAAGAGATATTATNNAAAATTCATGTTTTATCGACGACAAAANGTGTATATTTTNTTAACAATATGATTGAATNACGAAAAGATTTAAATACTACTTTTGAATTAATAAAATATGTTTAAATTTAAAAGAGATCAAAAAGAGGTTTCAGAAAAATGATAGTAAAAGATGAATTTTTAAGTAGGCTTAGAAAAATATTTGATCTTAATTTATATGAAGTAAAAGTTTGGACTGCATTGTTATCTAGAGGAGTTAGTACTGCTGGAGAACTAAGCAATATCTCTGATGTACCAAGAAGTAGAACTTATGACATACTAGAAACTTTAGAAAAAAAAGGATTCATAGTTATGAAATTAGGCAAACCAATAAAATTCGTTGCATTAAAGCCTAGCGAAGTAATTGAGAGAGTTAAGAAAAATTTAGTTGTTGATGCTCAGGAAAAAAGCAAAAGATTAGACAAATTAAAAACAGAAGATATTTTAGAGGAACTAAGCGGTTTATTTAATGAGGGAGTTAAATTTGTTGAACCTGCAGATCTTTCAGGAAGCGTCAAAGGAAGACAAAATGTATACAATCATTTAGACATGATGATAAGAGACGCTCAAAGTACAATTACAATTGTTACAACTGCTAATGGATTAAATAGAAAATTAGAAGCTTTAATGCCGGTTTTAGAAAGAGCTAAAAAAAGAGGAGTTACTATTAGAATAGCTACTCAAATTACTGAGGAAAATAAGAGTGTTGCTAAACAATTAAGCAAGGTTGCTGAAATTAAGCATGCTCCAAAAATGAGAGCTAGATTTGCCATAGTTGATGGAAATCAATTATTATTCATGATTTTAGATGATGATGTTGTGCACCCTAATTATGATGTAGCTATCTGGCTTTCAACAGATTTCTTCGCAGCAGCAATGGAACAATTATTCGAAGCCGCTTGGAAGAGTTTCAAGACCATTTAGAACTTCAAAATATATTTCTTAAAACAAGTTTGTTTTTAAACTGAGTTTCATGAATTTCCTAATGAATGAAAGTGATATTGAAGAAAATATTTTTTACCTAAGGAGAGTACATATTGTTCCTACTAATTTTGATGGTGAAGTTGAAGTTGGATATCAAAGCGGTAAACAAGTTTATAGGGGCATAACCCAATTAGGATGTTTTTATCAAGGAACATTACCTATTAGGAACCTCCTGCCAAATATTGAAAAAGGGCTGACATTAGTAGAAGCTATTGCAGGAGAGGTTTTCGAGGGCAGATCAGAATTATTAGTTCATGTTGAAGATCTAGTTACTAAGTCCGCCATTGGCCAACCACATGATGAACTCCTAGTTGAGTAACCTTAACATCAATATTTTTCCCCAATAAATTTTCATCACTATTTATCAAAACAATATTATAATTTTCATCCCTAGCCTCATACAAATTTCCAGAAATCTTCTTATTTACAAAAACATTAATCTTCCTATCTAAAAACTTCTTCTTATTTTCAAGAGCAGTATCTCTATGCAATCTCATTGTCTCCTGATTTCTTTTATTCATAATCTCAATTGGAATATCTTTTAAATTTTCTGCAGGCGTATTCTTATGTTTTGAAAATTTTGATAAATTCAAAACATCTGGCCTAATCTCCCTAATAAAATCCAACGTCAAACTATAATCATCATCAGTTTCAGTTGGATAGCCAATAATTATATCTGTAGCAATAGTAATATCAGGAAATTCATTTCTAAATTTCTTTATTATCATCTTTGCCTCCTCAATTGTATAAGGCCTCCTCATATCTTTTAAAACTTTATTTGAACCAGATTGTACTGGAAGATGTAAAAATTTGTAAATCTTATTATCCTTATAACATTCAATAAGTTCATCTGTAATTGTTAAAACATCCTTTGGATTCATCATACCAATACGAAGCTTAAACCTATGTTTTAAATTTACAATTTTTTCTATAAGCTCTGGTAATTCTTGTTGCCCCCTATCCATCCCAAAACATTCATTCCCTTGACTAGTTAACCAAACTTCTTTTGCTCCATTCTTCAAATCAGATTCTATTGAATCAATAATCTTTTCCGGACTATATGAGAACACATTTCCTTTAGCCAATTTAGTCTTACAAAAACTACAAGAAGATAAACACCCTTCCAATATCTGAGTTATAGAAATTAATTTATTAAGTGGAATTTTTGGAAGAAATACTTTTTCTTCATGGTTTTTAATTTTTTGACTTTGTATTATTGGAAGAGAAGATTCTGTTTTCAATAATTGATTAATCGATTTTATATCATGAGTTGATAGTTGAAGCGCTTTTGAATTCAGTTTAGTAATACTTTTTGAATCCGAATCAGGCATACACCCTGTTACAATTGTTTGTTTATTTGTTTTAGCTAAATCTTGAATTCTTCTCTTAATTTTATTCTCAGTTTTACTTTTTACTACACAACTATTTATTATATGAACATCAGCTATCTCAGGATTATTAGTTACCTGATATCCATTCTGTGTTACTAAGCCTGCAATTATTTCTGAATTATTTTGATTTGCAGAACAACCATAAGTATCTATGTAGATGAATTTTTGCATAATTTAAGAGAATTTTTATGGTTTAAAGAACTTTACATTTCTTCCATCACATCAATACCCAACAAATAAAGAGAATTCTTTAATATTACTCTAAAACTATTAATCAATTTTAATCTAAAAGCTTCCTCCTTACTCCCTATAACAGGATTAGCATGATAGAACTCATTAAAATTTTGAGCCAATTGGTAGGCATAATTAGCTATTAAAGCAGGATTCATTTGTTCAGCTGCATTTTCTACAATTTGTGGAAATTTACTAATCTGAGATAACAGTTGTAGTTCACTCTTTGAAAGATTATCCGGAATCTTAAGTTGTTTTTTAGTCTTAGATTTTCTCACTATTGAAGAAGCTCTCGCATAAGAATATTGTAAATAAGGTCCAGTATTCCCTTCAAAAGAAATAGATTCCTTAGGATCAAACATAAAATTCCTTGCCGCCTCTATTTTTAACAAAGTATATTTTATTGCAGCTAATGAGATTATTAACGATCTTTCTTCAACAATTTTTTTAGTTAATTTTTTATCCCTATCCAATAAATTCTTTTTTGCCATTTCCTTAACATTATCAATTAAATTATCTGCATCAACTACAGTCCCCTCTCTAGACTTCATTCTCCCTTCAGGAAGCGAGATTATTCCATAAGAAAGATGATGGTGCTGTTCCTTATTACCAAGTTTTCTTAAAATTTCGTACAAAACCTTAAAATGATAATCATGCTCATTCCCTACCACATTAATCAACAAATCAGGATTAAAATCATTATTCTTTTGTCTTGCTAATTCTA
>NZCB01000017.1 GCA_002688165.1 Candidatus Pacearchaeota archaeon
CTGGACCTGAAAAGATCTATGATCTTTTAGGTGGAGAATCATCCAAACCTTTAATCATCTGTAAGATGATTATGGCTCTGGGGTGATTTGAACACCCGATCTCCGCCTCATGAGAGCGGCGCTTTACCACTAAGCTACAGAGCCATATTGATAACAAAAACCACTCATTTAAAAACCTATTCATCTTAGACATAAAATGCCAGATACTCTAACAATCAATCCAGAAATACTACAAAACCTTCCTCCAGAAACATCTGCAGGATTAATCACCTTAATAACAATTCTAAAAACAGTGGGAGTAATTTTCATAATATATTTCTTATTTCAAATAGCCAATATAATTTTAAACATAAAAAGAAACAAACGCATTAAAAGAATCGAAAAAAAATTAGATCAAATAGACCATAAAATCAACAAAGTCCTAAGTAAAAAACAATCACACCATAAAAAGAAAAACTAATTTTTTACTAATTTAATCTCAATAGTACTAACAAATATTCTCTTTCCTTCCTTATTCTCAAATTGTTCGCTACTAATACCTATATTTTCAATCTGAATATCCTCATCTTTCAAAAAAGTCCTTCTAGCCACTTCAACAACATCAACTGCCTTTGAAATAAATTTACCTCTAGCGCTAACAATAACCTCTTCCTGTCCTTTATTCTGAAACTGCATAACAACTCCTGTAACATAGTTCATAAAAGGCTTTATGCCAACAAAAATAACATTATCATTTCCCTCCCCTACATTGTCCTGAGACTTCTCTTTTTCAACCATTTCAGACTTTTCAGAATTATCTTTTTTAGAATCCTCCATATTTTCATCTTCAGAACTATTTTCTACAATCTTATCTTCATCTATCTGCTTTTTTTCTTCTACCATACTATCATCTCTGTTTCAATAACTATAAGTCTTGAATCTATTATCACTTTTATCTCTATTTCTTTTCAATCTTTTTCTTTCTAGTAATATATCCTGCAATCTGATTCCTAATTTTCTTACTTGGCATCAATTTACCCAATACCTTCTTATTTTCATTAAAATCGCCACTAAACTTATCATTTTCAATAAGATTTTTCCCAGTTCTTTTAATCAATTTTGATTTTATTCTTCCCATATATTATCCTCATATTAAGCCTATTTAAAGCTTATCTTTAATAATTAACTTCCAATTATAAACATTATTGTTATATATCATACTATCCTTTTAGCCTTTAATACACTACTATACTCTTTCAAATAATCTTTAGCACTATTACCTATCTCTCCAGTATACAACATAAATGCTGGCAAGGGAATTGACTGAGCATTACTCAATAATTTCTTAAAATCACTTTCTGTAATTCTCTTTTTATCTTTAGCCTGAGTCAAAAAATTTATTATGCCCAGTTCAGATTTAATCTGAACAACACAATTATACTCTTTTGCCTTATAGTCTTTCTCCTCAACAATCTGCAAACCCCTTTCATTAATAAAACTTATAACCTGTTGAACAAATTCTGACCTAGGTTTCTCTTTCTTTTTAATTACTTTATCCATTACAAGAGGATTATTAAATTTATTATCACTCTCAGATTTAATCTTAATCTCTTTAACAACAGGCTCAATCATTCTTGGATTCTCTTTCTCTATTTTTTCCTCAACTTTCTCTTCTACCACTTCTCTAACTTTCTCCTGTACACTTTCTTCAACTTTTTCTTCTTCAATATTTTTCTCTTCTTCAATATTTTTCTCTTCTTCAACCTTTTCTTCAATAACATTTCCATTCAAAATTCCATCAACTTCTTCTTTAGAAACAGAAACAAATCTCCAATAAATATCATTATCCATCTTAAAACCGACTGAAAAATCTTTTATAGATCTCAAAGCAACCCTCGTTGCAGGATCTTGATCTCTATCTTTCAAAACCCTATGCTCTCTTAACAATAAAAATGCTTCAGATTCCCTTGGATGCAAATATTTATAATAATCTTCCAATTTCTTCTCTTGCCCCTTCAAATAATACAATGGACTCCCTCCAACCTTCAAACTACTAACTTTAATTCTTTTCTGATTAGTTAATTCAGATAAAAAAGCAGAAATAAACAAACTACTAATTTCCAAAGCTTTAGCTATATTTATAGGTAAACTTGGCCCTTTTTCATCTAAAACGCCAATAATTTTTTTATGAGTCTCAACAGGATCCATTTTTTCATATCTTCTTAAAAATAGACCTCTTAAAAATTCATAGTTTTTATAAGGTCCATATTATAAAAATTATCAGAAACTTAATAAGGTTTATTGTAATCTCTTACAAAAAACTTATAAGCAATTTTACAGTAAAAAATACACCTCCTAACATTTAAATATAAATATTTCCTAACAATACTATGCCTGCAATTAACTTCAATAAAATAGAGCAAAAATGGCANAAAGCCTGGGAATCTAAACAAACNTTCAAANCAAAAGATTCTGGNAANAAATTCTATAANTTAGAAATGTTCCCATATCCTNNNGGNACAGGACTTCATATGGGTCATGCACTTAATTATATAATTGGAGATATNCANGCTAGAATAAAAAGAATGCAAGGATTNTCAGTCNTATANCCTATGGGTTATGATTCATTTGGACTTCCAGCAGAAAATGCAGCAATAAAAGCAAAAACTCATCCAAAAAAATATACNGANACAGCAATAAAGAATTTNNTCAAACAACAAAAATCTCTAGGCCTAAGTTATGATTGGAATAAAACNNTANCAACCTCNAGAAAAGAATANTACAAATGGAATCAATANTTCTTCTTAAAATTCTTAGAAAAAGGTTTAGCATATAGAAAAAAATCATCAGTTAATTGGTGTAANAAATGTAANACAGTTNTAGCTAATGANCAAGTNCANAATGGAATGTGNTGGAGACATTCAGATACTGNAGTNANNATNAAACCATTAGAACAATGGTTNNTNAAAACAACANANTATNCNNANGAANTNNTAAANNTAGANNATNTAGANTGGCCAGATAGAATAAAATCTATGCAAAAAAACTGGATAGGANAATCNCAAGGTACNGAAATAATATTTNAAATAAATAATNAANCTTGGAAAATATTTACTACAAGNCCAGATACAATCTATGGAGTTACATTCATGGTTATCTCCGCTCAACACCCTAAACTAAATGAATTAATAACAAAAGAACAAAAACCAATTGTAGATAAATTTCTAAAAAAAATTAAAACAGTTTCAGAAAAACAACAAGATTTAGAAAAAGAGGGGGCATTTACAGGAACATATGCTATCCACCCATTAACTAATGAAAAAATACCGGTTTATACAGGAAACTTTGTAGTTGCAGATTACGGTGCTGGAATGGTGATGGCAGTACCTGCACACGATAAACGAGACTTTGAATTTGCTAAAAAATATAACATCCCTTTAAAGGTAGTTATCCAACCTGAAGATCTTAAAATAAATTCAAATAATTTATCTAAAGCTTATGTTGGAGAAGGTAAACTAATTAATTCAGATAAATTCAATAATCAAAATAATAAAGAAGCTATTGATAATATCACCAAACATCTAGCAAAATTAAAAATAGGAATAAAAATCAGACAATACAAATTAAGAGATTGGCTTATCAGTAGACAAAGATATTGGGGAACCCCAATACCTATAATCTATTGTGAAGATTGTGGCGCAGTCCCAGTACCTGAAAAAGATCTACCAATAATACTACCAGAAAAAATTGAATTTGGGAAAGGGAATCCTCTAACAACAAACAAAAAGTTCCTAGAAACACCTTGCCCAAAATGTAACAAAGAATCTAGAAGAGAAACAGACACCATGGATACCTTCTTCGATTCAAGTTGGTATTATCTAAGATACACAGATCCTAATAATGAGAAAATTCCTTTCAATCAAAAACTAGTCAATTTTTGGATGCCAGTAGACCAATACATTGGTGGAGCAGAACATGCCTGCATGCACTTAATTTATGCAAGATTCTTCACTAAAGCACTTAGAGATTTAAAACTATTAAATTTCGATGAGCCATTTAAAAAATTATTCAATCAAGGAATGTTACATGCTGAAGATGGAAGCAAAATGTCAAAATCTGCAGGCAATGTAATTGATCCAATGGAAATATCTAAAAAATATTCTGCAGATGCACTTAGAATTTATCTAATATCAGTTGCAAGCCCAGATAGTGATTTTAACTGGAGTGAAAAAGGAATGAAAGCAATGTTCAAACTAACCAAAAAAATATTTGAAACAATAAAATCCATCAAACCTTCAAAATCAACAAAAAGATTTCAAAGCAAATTACATCGTTCTATCAAAGAAATAACTACCGACATTACTAATTTTAAATACAATCTTGCGGTTATCAAATTAAGAAATATTATTGATATCCTCATAGAAGAAGAAACAGCAAGCAAACAAGATCTTGAAAACTTAATAAAACTTATCAATCCTTTCTGCCCACACCTATCAGAAGAACTTTGGGAACTTATTGGTAATAAACCATTTATTTCTCTAGAAAGCTGGCCAATTTATTCTGAAAAACTTATAGATGAAAATTTAGAAAAACAAGAACAAACAATAAGTAATACTCTATCAGATATTAACAACATTCTTTCAATTATGAAAGAAAAAAATAAAGAAATAAAAAATATCTGTGTTTATGTAATGCCTAATGAACTATCTATCTTCAATCAAGAACAACTATCAAAAAAGATAGGAATCTCCACAAAAATCTTTGCAGTTAATGATAAAAATAAACATGATCCAGAAAACAAATCAAAAAAAGCTAAACCAGGAAAGCCTGGAATCTACATTGAATAATTATCTATAATTATCTTCACGCTTCTTAACCAAAAAATCACACTTAGGATTGCTACATTTCCATTTCTCGAAAACGTCTTCCTTGAATGAAAATGGTAATAAATATCCCTCACCACATTCCGGGCATCCAGGAAATATACAATTATTTTCCGCCATTCTTAAAAACCTCCATCACAATTTAACTTACTATTAACCCTATTTAAACATTATCCTAAAACACCCTTTATCCGCCTAACTCCAGCACTACTACTTTCTTCCTTCTTAATCTTAAACTTTCCTAATTCAGAAGTATTCTTAACATGAGGTCCAGTGCAAATTTCTTTAGAGAAATTCCCAACAGTATAAACACTTACCTTATCCCCATATTTTTCACCAAAAAACCCTAAAGCTCCACTTTTCTTAGCTTCTTTCGGACTCATCTCCTCACTACTAACATCTAACTTCTTACTAATAGCACCATTAACCAAATCCTCAACTTCCCTCTTCTCCCCATCTGTCATCTTTCTATCAAAAGAAAAATCAAACCTCAACCTATCCGGAGTAATATTACTTCCCTTTTGTTGAACACTATCTCCCAAAACCTTCCTCAAAGCCGTATGCAACAAATGTGTAGCAGTATGCAACCTAGTAGTCTCTAAACCATTATCTGCCAATCCACTTGCAAACTTCCCCTTACTAGCAGTCCTAGATAATTCCTGATGTTTCTTACTTTCTTTCTCAAAATCTTTTTCATTAACTTTAATCCCTTTCTCCTTAGCCAACTCCAAAATCATTTCAATTGGAAACCCATAACTTTGATACAATAAAAATGCACTCCTGCCATCAATTCTTTTAGCATCCTTAGCAACTTTATCAAAATTCCTTATACCTTTATCTAAAGTCTCCAAAAATTTATTTTCCTCTTTTTTCAATTCTTCTAAAATCTTCTTTTTATTACCCTTCAAATGTTTATAATCGTCATAAATATCAAAAACAACTCCTGCAACATTTTCTAAAAAATTAACAAGTCCTAATTTCTTACCATGCCTTACTGCACGCCTTATTAATCGTCTTAAAATATAACCCTGCTCACTATTTCCAGGAACTATTCCATCTGCAATAATAAAAACAGCTGCCTTAATATGATCTGCAATTATCCTCATAGACTTCTTATTATCCTCATATTTCTTNCCACNCAATTCCTCAATTTTATCTATTAAAGGTTTAAAATGTTCAGCCAAATAACCATCCTCTAAACCATTCAATGTCATAACCATTCTTTCTACACCTCCACCAAAATCTATATTCTTCTGCTCAGCCTCATTATAATTTCCATCTTTATCCTTAACATATTGCATCAATACATCATTACCAATCTCAACCCAATTATCATCCTTCACATCAAACTTCTTTGGAACGGGACCTGAAGGATCTTTAGACCCTTTGCTTGCTGACTTTCCTTTGTAATAAAATATCTCAGTATCTGGGCCACAAGGCCCGGTCTTCCCAGCAGGCCCCCACCAATTATCCTTCCTTCCCAAAAATGCAATTCTATCTTCATTAAAACCTAACTCTTTCCAAATTTCAGCAGCCTCACTATCTTTCTTAACATCTTTATCACCNTTAAAACAACTAACTGCCAACCTATCATGATCTATCCCTAATTCTTTAGTCAAAAACTCATAAGTATATCTTATTGCATCATCTTTCCAATAATTTCCCAAACCCCAATTTCCCAACATCTCAAAAAAAGTATGATGCGTTTCATCGCCTACCTCTTCAATATCTCCCGTCCTAATACATCTCTGCACATTAACCAATCTCTTTCCAGAAGGATGCTTTCGTCCCATTAAAAAAGGAACCAAAGGATGCATTCCAGCAGTTGTAAATAAAACTGTAGGATCATTCTCTGGAATTAAACTACTATTCAAAATTTCCTTATGTCCTTGCTTCTTAAAATAATTAATATATTTTTTAATTAATTGTTTCCTGTTCATAGAACCACTAAAAGATTAACATTTAAAAATCTACTTCTTCCCTAACCTCTCCAACTTTTTCTTAATCTCACTAAGTTCATTATCTAAATTCCTACTATCTTCGACAACCTTCTTTTTCCTATTTTTTCTTTTATCCATCTTAACACCTTCCATCGGTAAATGTTTATACATCCCATCCATCTGTTTTCTTAACTTACCCAACTCCAATCTCAATTTATTTTTAGTAGTTAACTCCTTTTTTCTAATCGCCTTATAAGATTTAATCTTCCTAACAATTTGTAACAAATTAATTTCTGCACCCAACAAATCTTTTTTAGCACTTAAAGCATTTACATAATCTAATTTAACATGTCTTGTTTCCATTTTAATTATTCCACATTCTTAAAAACATCATTATCAATCTGTTCAATTCTAGCTTTAACAACCTGAATTTCTCTTTCCCATTCGTCTAATTCTTTTTCTTCCTTATCCCTCATATCCTTAATTTTAACTAACAAATCTTCAATTTCAGTAAGTTTTCCCTTAATGTCTTCAAAACTTTCTAAACCTGCCTTAAATTTATCTAATCTAATATAAATTGGTTGAGCTCTTTTAACAGAACTTTCTATCTTTCCAATTTTAGGAGGCAATCTTGAATTAGACATCTCTAAGGTCCTAGGTTCATGGAAAGATTCATGTGGCATCCTTGGATGTTCCTCTAAAACATTACTTGGTTCGGCAACAATCTTTGCAGGAATAGANTCATTAGAATAATGTGGAAGAGATTCAAAATTAGACTTCTGCATATCTCTATTATCTCCAGGAGCCATACTACCATGAATTTCATTTTTTATAGCATTTTGTTGTGTCTGCACTGGATTAACATTAGAAGGAGTATTCGCTGGAACATCTGCCTTCAAATTAGCATTATTAGAATTCGTTGCGCCATAATTAGGAAGTTCGGGCAAATTAGCAGAACTTTCTGGTAAATCCGGCAACATACTCTTTTCTTCCTTTTTCTTACTAAATAATCCCATGTTATAACCACTTCTTTGATATATAATATAGTTTCTAATTTAAAAACGTTTGTTTTTTAAAATAATATCAATAGTTTTATAAACCAAATTTACAATAAGAAAATATTAAACGAACTTTTTCCTAAATATTAATATGCCTAGAAAAAAAACTACTGAAAAAAAACTTTCTAAAAAAGAGTCTAAAGATGAAAGTCAAAAAAGAAAAATTAAGCTCTTAAAGATAATAATAGAGGATTTAATTAATAAACAGTCTGTAGAGATAATTGATCTTTTAGCAGGTAAAAAAAATGTTAATGAATTCTCAATAGCAAAAAACCTTGATCTAACAATAAATCAAACAAGAAACATTCTCTACAAACTTTCAGACTTTGGATTAGTGTCCTTTATTAGAAAAAAAGATAAAAGAAAAGGATGGTATATTTATTTCTGGACANTAAACATTCACCAGGCACTATCTTTATTAGATAAAAACCTAAACAAGAAATTAGAACTTATAAAAAATCAAACAAAAAATAGAAGTGAGGGAAGACATTATACTTGTATGACTTGTACAATTGAGGTAACTGAAGAAACAGCATTATTAAATGATTTTATTTGTCCAGAATGTGAAGAAGTTTATGAATTATCAGACGATTCTGAATTAATAGGAGAACTAAAAAAGAAAGTCACAAAAATTGAAAAAGAATTATTATTGGTTGTAGAAGAGAAAAATATTGAAGAAGAAAAATTAAACAAAGAAAAAGCTAGAAAAATAAAAAAAGCAGAAGATGAAAAGAAAGCTAAAAGAGCAGCCGCAGCTGCAGAGAGAAAAGCTAAAAAGCTTGAGGAAGAAAAGAAACTTGGAAAAACTAAAAAGAAACCTGTTAAGAAGAAAGCTACTAAAAAGAAACCTGTTAAGAAGAAAGCTACTAAAAAGAAACCTGTTAAGAAGAAAGCTA